>NZ_JBHWUW010000033.1:0-96394 GCF_042737245.1 Streptomyces sp. NPDC060002 | reverse complement strand
AACACCCGGCAGCAGCGGCGCTATCCGTTCCCACGCCACATCCGTCAGCTCACCACGACCCACCACAAGATCAATTATCAGACAGAACCTAGGGGCCGTGCACGAGCAGGGGCCACGAGGGGGTCGTTCCGCCTCCGGTTCCGGAGGTGATTCCGATGGTCAGCGTCTTCGGCGGCATGGTGGCCTACAGGCCTCTATTGAGGGCGGCACCGCCTCACACCGTGGGGCCGCCGGGTGGTGGTGAGTCATCGAACAGGGTGGCCGGTGTGTCAGGAAGCAGGCGGGCGAGTTCGAGGTCGGGGTTCACTTCGGCGGCGAGGACCAGCAGCCGCAGCGGCTGGGGCGCAAGGTTCGTCACCGTCGTCCTGCGGGGCGGGCCCTCTTGTGAGGGCTGTTCGAAGAGCAGGTGGAGGCCGGCGACGTCCATGAAGAGGGCGTTGTGCAGGTCCCAGACAAGCTCGGTCACACTCGGTGGCAACCCTGCGGCGGCGGCACGGAGCGTGGGCAGGGTGTTGTAGTCGATCTCTCCGTGCACGGTGATCCGGGCGGCAGTGCCGTCGATCCGCATGGTGAAGTGCATGGTGGGCGAGCCCCCTTCTAGGGGGTGAGGAGCCCAAAGGCGAAGCGCCCTCTGAGAGGGGCGGCCGACGATGGCGGGAGCTGGATGCCCTGGAAGGGGGCAACGCCCAGAACCCAAAAAGCCGGCACCCGCGGTGCCGGCCGGTCTCGTGTCCACTCATCATTGCACGGCGAACCCCGTAGGGCCCCGCGCGGATGCCCGCGTATACAGCCCGTGGCACTGTGCTGTCTCCACGGAGGCGGCCGTGACGACGCCGTCGACCACGCGGTGCTCGACGGACAGCCTTCTCGGCCGTTCCGCTCTCCGGGGGCCGGTCACCGCGTCCTCGGCTGCGACCAGGCCGGCCCGCCGGGGGTGTGCGCGGCGATTCTGCCCAGCCCTACGCGGCCGGGTGGCCTGCCGAAACACACACTGCCGCGGCATGGGACTGACGGGTACTGGATATGCCGCGTAGACGGGGAATGAGGCGAGGCCAGTTGGGACCCCACACCGACGCCCACGACTGCACCGAGCAGGAAGAGCACCTGCTGCGTGCCGGCTACGAGCTGGGCGGAGGCGACTCCTGCATCGCGGACGGCCGTCGCCATGCCTTTGTCTTCCTCGACCGGGCCCGCGCCGACCGCACACCGGAGGGAGGCGGCCGATACCGTCACCCGATCCTCCCTCGATTCCGCGTCACTGGTCCTGCGGGCGCCACTCGAAGAGCAGGATGGTTGCATCGTCCCGCAGTTGGTTGCGCTGGTAGTCGAGGATGGCGTGGATGAGCAGCCGCAGCACCTCGGCTGGGCGCTGTTCGGCGGCGGAGGAGCGGATGATGAAGTCAGTGAACCGGTCGAGGCCGAACTCCGCACGGTCCGCGTCGCGAGCCTCCACGACACCGTCGGTGTAGAGAAGGACGCAGTCGCCCGGTTCCAGGGTCATCTCGTGGACTTGTCGGGCTGCCGGGGCGAGCTGGCCGGCCAGGCCGATCGGCGGTTGTGGGGGGCTGTCCAGCGCCTGGGCGAGCACCCGCTCGGCACGGATCAGCAGGGGTGGGGGGTGACCGCAGTTGACCCAGCGCAGCCTGCCGGTCTCGGCGTCGAGCCGGCACAGGACGCCCGTGCAGAAGTGGTCGGGCAGCCACTGGGTGAGCGCCTGGTCGACGGAGCTGACGACGTCGGCCAGGCCGGCACCGGCCCGGCGGGCGTTGCGCGCTGCCGCCATGGCGACCGACGTGGTCAGGCCGGCGGTCAGATCGTGACCCATGGCGTCGAGGATCATGGTGTGCAGGATGTTCTTCGCCACCGAGTGGTCGAAGGCGTCGCCGGCGATGTCGTACGCCGGTTCCAGGACCGCGGTCGATACGCACTTGCTACTGCCGATGGTGCGCGGTGGCAGGAAGGCCCGCAGCATCTCGGCGGGCAACCGCATGGTCGCAGTGCGGGTGCGGGCGGCGAGCCAGTCGCTGTAGGCGCGCTTGGAGGTGATCAGCATGGCGAACAGATGGGCCAGCATCCGGCTGCGGCGCATCCGCACCCCGTCGAGCGAGGCGGTCCGAATCGCGAGCACGCCCAGCCGCTCCGCACCATCGACCAGAGGCATCCAGAGGATCAAGCCGTCGTCGGCCTCGGCCACCCTCGGGGAGACCGTGCGGTACGCCCAGCCGGCCGACGAGCGGTCCACCGGCAGCGGCTCCAAAGCCTCGTCGAGTGGGATGAGCAGCTGTTGTTGCAGGTCGACGAGGTAGATCAACGCGGTGTCCAGGCCGAGGGACGAGGCGCACCGGTTCGCCAAGGCGGGCAGTTCGACCGGCAGGGCAGTCTGCGCCTCGATGATCAGCTCTTCCAGCCGATTCTCGTCGACGGTGATGTCGGGACCGAGGGACGCGTGTGGGTCCGACACGGGGATCACCCCTTCCTTGCCCAGTCTCACACCGATCCCGTCCTCTCTCACGTCAGCCCGTGGCGAGGGCGAGAGCGACGCCAGGACAGTCGGCTCACTCGCCCGGGCACACCTCATGCGCCCAGCCGTGCGGCGCACCATGGACCGCATCACAGGTGTCGTCCTGATCGGGTTCGGCTTCAAGGTGGCCACCTCCCAGACCTGACCCCGGGCACCCGTGGAGCTGCGGCGTCGTCCTCTGCTCCTTCCTGGACTGCTCGGTACGACGTCGATCACATCGGCAGTCCCCGGCCCGGCGCGTACCTGCGCGATCACCTACGCACGGTGGTGGCCGATTTGAACAGGCGGGCTCCTGATGTTGACCGACGGCGGCGCAGCCATCGTGTCGCGCCACCTGTTCGGCGGACGCCTGCGAGCACCATCGCGTCGTTGTGAACGGTGTGACGGCACGCGGCGAGGATTGCGGAGGCGAGGTTCTGCACGCTGCGCCGCAGCCCGGTGGCGGCCGGGTCTACCAAGAGGATCAGCCTCGACAGGCGCTGCGACGGTGGTTGGAGTCGGTAGCCGCAGCGCGTCTGGGCATGCCCGCCGACCCGGTACCGGTTAGTCCCAGGGTCCGGACCCGCGCCTGATGTGGCGACTCCGTGCTGAGGTCGACCGGGCCCGTCGTAGCCTGCGGCCATGACTGACGCACCGCCCCTGACCCCGTCCGAAGCCGTCGAACTGTTGCTGGCCGGGTAAGGCGTGAGCGTGCTGGACTGCCCGCTCGTTTTGTCGTGCTGGGGAACGATTCGTGCGGCGCGGTCGCCGCCACGCGCACCGCCCTGACCAACGGCCTGGGCACCGCCGCAGCGCCCTCACCACGCGCGGCCTGCCGGACTGTGCGTAGTCGCCTGGGGGCGAACTCCCGGCCCGGTGTAGGGCATGTGTGTCCGATCGATGGCCGCCGCGAGCAGGTACCGCCCGCCCCCGTCGTGGTCTCGGGTGCGGCGCAGATGCGGTGAGGTGCCACTGGCGTCATGCCGGCCTGCCCGGCCTCATCGTGTGGTGTCAGCCTGCGACGTGGATGCCGGGGCGGCGGGCGGGGTCGGGTTGGTGTTGGCGGATGATCTCGCGGGTGACGGGGGCGGTGTCGCCGCGGCCGAGGAGGAAGTAGCGGAACATGTGGGTCAGGGGGCTGCCTTCGGCCCAGGCGAAGTAGCAGTGCGGCTGGACGCCGGTGGTGTCGTGCAGGGTGAGAAGGATCGCGGCGATGGCGTTCGGGGCGGCCGGGGCTTCGGCTCGCAGGATTCGGTATCCGTCGATTTCGACGCCGTGGACGGTGAGGGTTTCGCTGAAGTCGGAGGGGTCGACGACGTCGATCTCGAGGAACAGGATGTCGGCGAGGCCGGGCACGGGGTTGGTGGCCCGCTGTTCGCGTTCCTTGTCGGCGTACTCGGCGCCGTCTCCGGCCTGGCGGCGGTTGGTGATGATGTTGATGGCGTTGTCGTGGGCGAGGGTGTCGGTGATGAACTGGCGGGCGGTCTCGTCGAACACGATCTTGTCTGCGCGCAGTTCGGTGGTGCGTGAGATGCGGGAGACCAGCGAGATGGTGATGATGCCGAAGATGAACATCGCGGAGATGGTGATGCCGTCCGGCTTGTCGATGATGTTGGCCACCAGCGCGTAGAGCAGAACTGTGGTGAGCGCGGCGAATCCCACGGACAGGGTGCGTTGGCGGCGGCGCAGCGCGGAGACGGTGACGGCGAAGGCACCGGAGACCATCATGGCGAGGATGCCGGTGGCGTAGGCGCCGGCCTGGGCGTCGATGTCGGCGTCGAAGGCGATGGTGATCATGACGCACAGGGCTGTGTAGACGAGTACGACTGGGCGTACGGCGCGGCCCCATTCGGGGGCCATGCCGTAGGCGGGAAGATAGCGCGGGACGATGTTGACCAGCCCGGCCATCGCGGAGGCGCCCGCGAACCAGAGGATCAGGATGGTGCTGATGTCGTAGGCGGTGCCGAAGGCTTCCCCGACGTGTTCGTGGGCCAGCCAGGCCAGGGCCCGGCCGTTGGCCGCGCCGCCCGCCTCGAACTCCTCGTGCGGGATGAGGACGGTGGTCACGAGACTGGCGGCGAGCAGGTAGACGCTCATGACGAGTGCGGCCGTCGTGAGCAGTTTGCGGGCGTTGCGGATGCGGGACTTCAGTCGCTGCTCGGGGCTCTCGCCCTTGGCGGAGATGAGCGGCATCATGCTCACTCCGGTCTCGAATCCGGACAGGCCCAGCACCAGCAGCGGGAAGGCCAGCAGCGCGGGCTCGGCCAGGTCACCGAATCCGCGGCCTTCGGTGAGTGCGCCGGTCCAGGCCGAGAAGGCGTCCGGGCTGGTGAACACATCCACCAGGCCGACGCCGATGGTCACCGCGTTGAGCGCGAGGAAGACGGCGACCAGAGGGATGGCCACGCTCACGGCTTCGCTGAACCCGAGCAGGAAGACCCCGCCGAGGAGCACAAGGAGCGCCACGGTGATGACGACCTCATGTCCGTGCAGAGCATGCGGGGCATAGGAGCTCTCCACCAGATGTACGGAGGCGTCGGCCGCGGACAGGGTGATCGTGATGATCCACGAGGTCACCACGAACCCGAGCAGGACCAGGACGAACAGTTTGCCCCGCCAGAACGGCAGCAGGTCCTCGAGCATCGCCACCGATCCGGCTCCGTGCGGACTCTCGCCGGCCACCCGCCGGTACATCGGCAGCATCCCCACCAGGGTCAGAACCACGAGCAGAAGCGTGGCCAGCGGTGAGACCGCACCGGCTGCGAGGGCGGCGATGGCCGGCACGTAGGCCAGGCTGGAAAAGTAGTCGACGCCGGTCAGGCACATCACCTTCCACCAGGCATGCGACTCGCCGGCGGCCGTCTCCGCCGCGGGATTGACGGCCTGCACCCGGTGTCGCAGCAACCACCGCGCCAGAGAGCCGCCTTGGCGCTCCGGTGCGGCAGGATCCTCCACCACGTCCACCGCGGCCAGATCGTCCACGTCGGTCATATCCCCCCACACCTTTCAACCCGTCGGCGGGCAGGGCTCCGCAGCCCCGCAACGATCACCGAGTATGCGGCCTCCCGGCGCCTTCCCCCTACCGGGACGACGGCCCGCAGGCCTGCGCCGTTCCTGGAGCCAGGAAGGCGACGAGCGGGTGTAGACGGCGGCGAACAATCTGTCGTTGAATATTCACGCTTCCGTCACAGTTGCATCACTTCCCCATCTGAATGTCCACGCCGGGGCATCTCGCCCCTTACGGTCATCTGGCGCTAACTGATCTATGGGGGACCCATGTCGTACAACCAGCCGCAGCCTGCCCAGCCACCGTTCGTCGGGCCACCGGCCGGGCAGCCGGTCGGCAAGCCGGCGTGGGCGCGGAAGCGGATCGTCATCCCGGCGGCGCTCCTCATCTTCTTCGTCGGTGTCGGCATCGGGTCCTCCGGCAGCAGCGACCGGGAAAAGACCGGCGTCAGCAGCGACGCCAAGCCGCAGCCCACCGTCACCCTCACGAAGACCGCCGCGGCGACGACCAAGGACGAAGACGGGAAGCAGACGAGTGACAACAAGCCCGTGACCGACGAGGACAAGCAGGCGACCGTCCCCAACTTCGTCGGGATGGGCCTTCAGTCCGCCCAGGACAAGGCGCAGGAGGCGGGCTTCTACGGACTCACCTCTCATGACTCGCTGGGCCGGGACCGGATGCAGGCATTCGACCGGAACTGGAAGGTGTGCAGCCAGAACGTGAAGGCCGGCGCCTCCAAGTCCACTGACACAGACCTGGACTTCGGTGCGGTAAAGCTGGAGGAGGTCTGCCCCGCGAAGGACGAAAAGCCCCTGGCCGCGGAAGGCGGCAAGATGCCGGACTTCGCCGGCAAGTCGGTGAAGGCGGCTCGCACCGCGCTCGACTCCGGTACGTCTATCACCGTGCAGGACGCCCTTCCGGCCGACCGCTGGGTGCTGGTCGAGTCGAACTGGAAGGTATGCACGCAGACCCCGTTCGCGGGCGCGTCGTTGAGTGGACAGCCCGTCGAGTTCACGGCCGTCAAGTTCGAAGAGACCTGCCCGTAGGCATGACGAAGCACCCCCGCATCTGCCGCCGGAGCGGAGATGCGGGGGAGTGGGACCGGGAGCTCCTCGGCGATACCGAAGGCCGGCGCGGACTCCGCGGTGGGTTATGGAGGGGGCAGCCCTTCGGGATGCCGGTGGGCGCTGAAGTCCCGCATGGGGATGATTTCCCGCAAGTCCTGAGGGCCGAGCACCTCAGGCGGCATACCGAGACGCGTGCCGTCCTTCTCGCGCACCCAGCGGCGGCTCTCGGGTGTTCAGCGTCGCCGCCGAGTCGTATGGCGGTGAGCAGGTCGGGCTGGTCGGGTTGGTCGGGCGCGGCAGTAGTCGCGTCACCGGTTCCCAACCGAAGTGCGTGATCGCCACCCTGAGATTGAAGACGGCACAGCCGACCGCGAGGTGGACGGCGTGGCCGACCGGGCTAGCGTGCCGCAGTCCGCAGTCCGCAGTCCGCAGTCCGCAGTCCGCAGTCCGCAGTCCGCAGTCCGCAGTCCGCAGTCCGCAGTCCGTTGCGGCGCGGATCAGCAGCGCGACCTTGTCCGCGTCGAGCCGGAACGCCAGGACTGGCTGTGGTGGATCGAGGGAACTGTCACGGCGGCGGAGACCAACGTCTCCGGGATCCGGATGTCGAGGACGGCGCAAGGCGTCGCGTCGCATCGCGCGGTCCCGATGGGTTCGGTCCGCATCACTTGGGCCGGTGTCCGCCCGTCTCCGGCTGCTCCAGGTGGGAGGCGAGGACGGCGGCCTGGACCCGGCGTTGCACGCCCAGTTTTGCCAGCAGGCGGGAGATGTGGTTCTTGACCGTCTTCTCGGACAGGTAGAGCTTCTTGCCGATCTCGCGGTTGGTCAGGCCGTCGCCGATCAGCGCCAGGATGTCCCTCTCCCGCGGTGACAGGCTCGCCAGCTCGGACGGCACGGCGGGGGTCTCCGCCGGGTCGGCCCGCAGTGAGCGCATCAGGCGGGCCGTGGTCGCGGGATCCAGCATCGACTGGCCCGAGGCGACGGTGCGGACCGCCGATACGAGGTCGGAACCCTTGATCTGCTTGAGGACGTAGCCGGAGGCACCGGCCATGATCGCGTCGAGCAGGGCCTCCTCGTCGTCGAACGAGGTCAGCATCAGGCAGGCCAGCTCCGGCATCTGGCTGCGCAGCTCCCGGCAGACCGAGATGCCGTCGCCGTCCGGCAGTCGCACGTCGAGGACGGCGACGTCGGGGCGCAGCGCGGGGCCTCGGGCGAGCGCGTGGTCGACGGTGCCGGCGTCGCCGATCACCGAGATGTCGGGTTCGGCGTCGAGCAGGTCGGTCAGGCCGCGGCGGACGACCTCGTGGTCGTCCAGCAGGAACACCCGGATCGGGTTCTGCTCGCTGAACGCGCGCGGCTCTGGCATGGTGACCCCTCGTTCCCCGGTGGAGGACAGATCGCGGGCTGTCCATGGTGCCGATCATCACGCGCCTGGGCCGGATGTACCAGGGCCGACCGGCCCCATTGAGGTGGAGGTGGCTGGCCTGCGAGGCTCAACGCGTCGGGACGGGCGACCCCGCCGACCACCTGAGGTGTGCTTGCGACTGCGGGAGCCAGGGAGCCAGGGAGCCAGGGAGCCAGGGAGCCAGGGAGCCAGGGGGCCACGGCGACTGCCGGGCCGGGCGGCCGCGCCCGGCCCCGGCAGGTTCATGCCGGCTCGACGCTCTCAGTGGCGCCTGCGGGTGCGTCCTTCGGTTCTCCGCGTCGGGTGAGGCCGAAGTCCACGTCCACGACCCCTTCCACCGCGCGGACCAGCCGTGCCGCCACCGGCACCAGGGAGGCGTCCCGGACCTGGCCGACGAGTTTCACGACGCCGTCCCGCACCTCCACAAGTACTCTCGACTCCGGCGTGGGGAACAGGGACGACACGACCTCGCGCCGTACCTCCTCGGTCGTCGGTGCGCAGGAAGGCCTTGAGCAGGTCGGCGCGGCTGACGACACCTTCGAGCATGCCCACGGCGTCGACCACGGGGGGGCGCTTGACCTTCGCCCGGGCCATGGTCCGGGCGGCCTGGGCGAGTGTGGCGTCCGCAGCGAGCGGAGCGTGGCCGCCTACTGACGGTCGAGCCATGCGCGGTATGCGGCCACGGCGGTCGGAAGCGTCGCGAACATCAGACCTTTGCCCACCGTGTCCGCGAGGCCGTATGCCTCCAGGTCGTCCAGCAGGTCCTGTTTCACCCGGGCGAGGGCGAACACGATGCCGCGGCGGGTCAGTTCGCGGCGCAGTTCGTCGACCGCGTCGAGGGCGGTGATGTCGACCTCGACATTCGCCTCGGTGTTGAGGACGAACCAGCGGACGGGGTCGGTCTGTTCGTCGACCGCGGTCAGGGCGCGGCGCCGGAAGTCGTCCGCGTTGGCGAAGAACAGCGGCGAGTCGTAGCGGTAGACCAGCAGGCCGGGGATCGTCCGGGCCTGCGGGTAGTCGTCGACGTCGTGCATGCCGGCCACACCGGGGACCAGGCCCTCGACGGCGTCGTGCGGGCGCGCGACCCGGGTGAGCAGCTCGGCCACCGACAGGCCGACGGCCACGATCACGCCGTACAGGAGGCCGAGGGCGAGCACGCCGGCGAGGCAGCCGAGCGCCAGGAGCAGTTCGCGACGGCGGAAGGAGGCAAGCCGCCGGAAGCCGGTGAGGTCGATCATGCGGACCGCCGCGTAGACGACGAGCGCGCCGAGCACCGCGGACGGGGTGCGCGTCAGCAGCGGGCTGAGGAAGAGCAGCACGGCGAGCACCACCGCGCCGGCGACCAGCGAGTACGCCTGGCTGCGGGCGCCCCCCGAGGAGGCGAGCGCGGTGCGACTGGCACTGCTGCTCACCGGGAAGCCGTGGAGCACCCCGGCGCCCAGGTTGGCCGCGCCCAGCGCGAGGAACTCCTGGTTGGCGTCGAGCTGAGGGCCTTCGTCGTCGCGGTCGGCGAACGCCCGCGCGGTCAGGATGAAGTCGGTGTAGGCGACGAGCAGCACGCCGAGGGCGGGCAGCACGAGGCGCGGCAGCTCGCTCAGGTCCGGGACGGCGAGGCTCGGCAGACCGGCCGGAACCTCGCCGATCACCTTGAGCCCGTACCGCCCGTCGAGGTCGAAGACCACGACGGCGGCGGTGCCGAGGACGACGGCGACCAGCGGTCCGGGCACGGCGGGGGCGTAACGGGCCGTCACGAAGAGGAACACGAGGACGACGGCGGAGAAGACGACCGTCGCCGGGTCCGCGTCGGGCAGGTGGACGAGGAAGGACCACAACTGGGGGAAGAAGTCCGCGCCCGTCGTCCGCACCCCGGTGAGCTTGGGCAGCTGATCCACCATCATGATGAGCGCCACGCCCGCGAGATAGCCGATCAGGACGGGGCGGGACAGCAGGTCCGCGAGGAAGCCGAGCCGCATCGCCCGGGCGACCAGGCAGAGCAGCCCGACCGTGACGGCGAGCGCCGCCGCCAGTGACGCGTACCGCCCGGTGTCCCCGGCGGCGAGCGGCGCGACCACGGCGGCCGTCATGAGAGCGGTCGTGGACTCGGGGCCGACCGACAGCAGTCGTGAGGAACCGAAGACCGCGTACAGCGCGAGGGCCGGGAGGATCGCCCACAGACCGGTGACCGGCGGCAGCCCCGCCACGCCCGCGTAGGCCATGACCTGCGGCACCAGGTAGGCGGCCACGGTGACCCCGGCGAGCAGATCACCCGTGAGCCACGCGCGCCGGTAACCGAGGAGCGCGACGAGACCGGGCACCAGCCGACGCCACTGCGGGACGTGTCTGCCCGAGGCCTTGGACATGCGCCGCCTTCCGTCGTCTGCCCTCATGATCCACCGGTCGCGGGAGCTACCGCGAGGGCCCACGTGCCCGGCGTGCCGCACTCGGCCCAACGGCCTTGGCGAACAGGGCCGTTCGCCCCATGGCCACGGACCTTCGGCATCCGTCGCCGACCCGCGCGCGCGGCCAGAGTCAGGGGTGTCAGGCACCGACCCGATCTCCCTCGAAGGGAACCACGACCACGGCCCTGCCCGATCCTGGCCGCTGCCGCTGCCGCTGCCGCTGCCGCTGCCGCTGCCGCTGCCGCTGCCGCTGCCGGCGACACCCTGGGCGCGGGCCGGCTCTGGGCCAAGCTGCCCTTCGTCCGCGACCCCAGCCGGCTGCGCTGAACACCGACGGCGCGGTGGGCCCGTCACCCGGCTCGCCGCGCCGAGCCGTGCGGGGGGTCGGTCGGCCCCCATCCGGGACCCGTCGAGCATCCGGACGAGACGCTGATCGAGTTCGCCTCCGACGCCGCCAAGTGCCGCGCGACGCCCCTGCGGGTCGTCCACGGCTGGAACCCGCCGCCCTACTACGCGTACGGCACGCCCGCCAACCCCGCGCTGCACGAGGCACTGGCCCTCGGCGACGCCGAGGCGCTGGCCGAGGTGCTGCGGCCCTGGCGGCAGAAGTACCCGGATGTGGAGGTCGTCGAGGAGTCCCGCTACGGCAGCGCGGCCGTCCACGTCGTGGACGCCTCCCGTGAGGCCTCCCTCGTCATCGTGGGCCGGCGCATCCGCCGCAGCCCGTTCGGCGCCCACATCGGGCACGTCACGCACGCCGTCCTGCACCACTCCACCGCCCCTGTAGCCGTCGTCCCTCACGGCTGACCCACCCCAGAGGGCCCCGCCCGCAGGTTCTGCTGAAGGCCTCGCACGAGGCCGACCTGCTGCTGGTGGGGGCCCGGCGCAACCCGGGACACCTCGGGCTCCAGCCGGGCCGGGTCGCCCATGCGGTGCTGCACCACTCCGCCTACGCCGTCGCGGTCGTACCCGAGCAGGTGTGAGAGCGATGGCCGGCTGCTCAGAGGCTCGCCGCGTGGTCGGGGACGTAGGTCTGGAGATCCCGCGGCGGGCGCTGGTAGCCGGTCGACGGCGGTCGCTCCGGGAGCTCCAGCACGGGCGGCGGCACCTCCCGGTACGGGACGGACGACAGCAGGTGGGCGATCATGTTCAGCCGCGCCCGGCGCTTGTCGTCGCTCTCGACGACGTACCAGGGCGCCTCGGAGATGTCGGTGTGCACCAGCATCTCGTCCTTGGCACGGGAGTACGACTCCCAGTGGGTGATCGACTCCAGGTCCATCGGCGAGAGCTTCCAGCGCCGCAGCGGGTCCTTCAGTCGCTTGCGGAACCGCTCCTGCTGTTCGGTGTCGCTCACCGAGAACCAGTACTTGCGCAGCAGGACCCCGGCCTCGACCAGCATGCGTTCGAAGATCGGGCACTGGCGGAGGAACAGCTGGTGCTCCTCCTTCGTGCAGAAGCCCATCACGTGCTCGACCCCGGCCCGGTTGTACCAGGACCTGTCGAACAGCACGATCTCCCCGGCCGCCGGCAGATGCTCCACGTACCGCTGGAAGTACCACTGGGTGCGTTCGCGCTCGGTCGGCTTCGGGAGCGCCGCGATCCGGGCAACCCGCGGGTTGAGGTGCTCGGCGACCCGCTTGATCGTCCCGCCCTTGCCCGCCGCGTCCCGCCCCTCGAAGACCACCACCAGCCGGGTGCCCGTCGCCCGCACCCACTCCTGGAGCTTCACCAGCTCCGTCTGCTGTCGCAGCAGTTCCTTCTCGTACGCCTTGCGCGGCAGCTCCACCGCCTTCTTGCCGGCCATGCCGCCTCCACCGCCCGATGACTTCTCCGCCGACGACTTCCGGAGCCCCACCATGTCCAAGGTCGAACACCAGGACGCCACCGTACTTTCCGACGAAGAGCCGCGCACCCTGGACGCGCACTGGCGGGCCGCCGACTACCTGGCCGCCGGACAGATCTACCTGATGTCCAACCCGCTGCTGACCGAGCCCCTCAGGCCCGAGCACATCAAGCCCCGACTGCTCGGCCACTGGGGCACGGCGCCCGGCCTCAACCTCGTGTACACGCACCTCAACCGGGTGATCAAGGCGCGGGGTATCGACGCGCCGTGCGTGTGGGGTCCGGACCACGGGGATCCGTCGATCCTGGCCAACTCCCGGCTGGAGCCTAGGAGGAGGGAAGGGCTTCGGACGTCCGCTCCGACAAGGACCCTTCCGGAACGGTGTGTGGACGCGGGTCCGTCCGGGACGAGCACCAGCGGACAGTCGGCCGCCCGGACGGCGGCGGGAAGGCGGGAGCCAAGAGGCCGGCCGGCGGGAGCCAAGAGGCCGGCCGGCGGCCCCGGCCCTTCACCACGGGCCGGACGGCAGGGCCATCCGGCCGGTGATGGGGCCGGACGGCCCAAGCGGAACCAGGCGATTCGCGGACAAGCTGGATGAGTGGGGAAATCTCGTCAACCGGACCAAGGGATGGTGATGAGCGTCATGAAAGGCTTCGTCTTCCACGGCCCCGGGCAGTCCGCCTGGGAGGAAGTCCCGGACCCTGCCGTCAAGGAACCCACCGACGCCATCGTGAGGGGCGGCGCCGTCACCATCTGCGGCACGGACGTCCACATGCTCGAGGGCGACGTGCCCGACGTGCGTCCGGGCACGGTCCTGGGCCATGAGGCAGTGGGCGAGATCGTCGAGGTCGGCAGTGACGTACGGACCGTACGCCCGGGCGACCGCTTGCTCGTCTCAGCCAGGGCTGGAGTGTGCTGGTGCGCGGCAACGCGCGCATGGTGACGGATCTCCGTGAGGAGCGCCGGCTGGCGAAACAGGCACTCGGCGCGCCGTGGGCCGGAGGGCGGCGCGACGTATGGGTGCGCATCGAACCGTACGGCGTCACGGGACGCCGCATCCTGGTCTGAACGGGGCCCTTCTCAGGAAGCCGGGGGCCGATGGTCCCTGGCCGGGGCCGGCCGCACCCCTCGACGATGGTCAGTGCCACTACCGGGTTGCCAGGTGAGAGACGAGAAGGCAGATGGACGCCAACGACGGATTCCGCGAACTCGACCGGCGGGAGTGTCTGCGCCTGCTGGTCACAGTGCCAGTGGGGCGCGTCGTGTACACGCGGCAGGCGTTGCCCGCCGTGCTGCCGGTCAACTTCACTCTGGACCGCGACGGCGCGGTGCTGGTGCGTACCTCGGCCTCCTCGGAACTGGTGAGCGCGATCGACGGAGCACTGGTCGCCTTCGAGGCCGACGAGGTCGACGCCGCCACGCACTCCGGATGGAGTGTCGTGGTCATGGGAGCGGCCACGGTCGTGACCGATCCCGCCGAGCACGTCCGGCTGCTGCGGAGCGGGCCGCGTTCCTGGGCGCCGGCGCCGCAGGAGGTCTTCGTGCGCATCGACGCGGAGCTGGTCACCGGCCGCGAACTCGTCGGCGGACGCTCCGTGTACGGCGTGCATTTTCCTTCCTGAACTCCGTCACCGTGTCTTCAGGACCTGATCACCCTGTCCTGTTCCGGACCGAACGGCCGTTGCAGCAAGGACGTTCGGCGTCTCTTCGGGTCCTCCCGGCTTCCGCCCGGGGTGATGGCGCACGAGGAGAAGTTCCCCGGGGTGGGGGTGCGGGCGCAGGCCGTCGTCGGCAGCGCGGGCCGTCGTCCGGCGCACGCGTCGCTGGTCGTCGTCCGGCGGAAGAGGCGTCACGCGTTGGTCGGCGGCCGTACCGGCCCGGCGGCGCACGCGGTGCTGCACCAGGCCTCCGTGCCGGTAGCGGCGGGTCCCTCGCCCCGGGTGCGCCCGAGACCGGCCCGTGACCAGTATGGGAGGCGGGACACAGGCGCGCCCTTCGAGAGACGCGGGTGCCGGGCCGCTCCTCGGCGGCCGACTGCTCTCATCCCTCGATCGGAGTGATGCGGCGGCCCGTGAGGTGTGCGGGCCGGATCGATACCCACATCTCGCGCTCACCCCCCGACCATGGTGTGGTGTGGGCGCGTTCGGTGAGTCTGTGCACATCCATCGGCTTCGTCACGACGTTCGCGGGGCCGACGGCGAGGACGCTCCAGCCCTGGCTCAGGGCCTCGTCCATGTGGTCGACTTCGAAGGCGACCTCCGTCCCGACGGCCGCCGCGGGCGTGGAGTTCGGCGCGGTCCGGAAGACGATCGCGTCATCGACGACGTCGTAGTTGACCGGGACGACCGCCGGGCGGCCGTCGGCCGCCCACACCGCGACCCGCCCCACGCCGTGGGTGGAGAGCAGGGTGCGGCATTCCTCCGGGCCGATGTCCCGCAGCTCGGGATGGAGCATCGCCTGTCCCAGGCCGGGTGGCAGATCCGTTCCTCCGCCACGCAGCGCGGTGACGGTGGTGCCCAGCGCGTCGGCCAGTTTGATGAGGGTCGCCACACTCGGGTCGCCAGGACGCTCCTCCAGGTACTCGAGGTAGCCGGGGGACATGCGGGCGCGTCGCGCCGTCTCCTCCCGGCTGAGGCTCCGTCTCCGGCGTTCGACGGCCACGCGTCGGCCGATGTCTCCGGGGTGGGGTGTTCCGTGCGACGCGGACTCCGTCTCGGCCGGGGCGGGGCCGGAAGGGGAGTGAGCGGTCCCGGGCCGTCCGTGTTCGAGATGGTGGATGTGCGCGTCGGGGCCGGGGAACACGAGTGTCACCTCGTCCGTGTCCGACCAGCGCACGTCGTAGGGCGGAGTTCCGTCTTCGTGGTGGAGACCGATGATCTCGCCGTCGCGCCTGGCGGCGCTGGTCTTCGTGCTTTCGATGACGAGTTGGTCGCCGAGGTGAGCTTTCATGGCGCCGCCCTCTCCTCCGAGTGGTGCTGTATTCAAACGTGCCACGCGCAGCGGGCGGCCGCACGGGGCGAGCAGCCCGGCAGGCCAGCCACCGCGCTCCGCAGGGTGTCGGCCAGGGGCACCCATGGGCTTTCGTCCCACCTCCGGGTCGTCAACGGCGGAATCGTGCGGACCACCGGGGCTCCACCAGGTCCCACTCGGCGTCCCACTGTGCATACCTTCTCCGGTCCAGGAGCAGGCGCATGCCGACCCAGGTCGCGTGGGACCCGGCGGCCACGCCGAACGCCGCCATCCCGCCCATGAGCCAGCCACTGGTCGTCGCGTTGAGCGTGCTCGTCGGCGCAGTGGTGACGGTCGCGTCCCGCTTCACCCACACACGCACGGCGGCGCCCTTGGACGTTCCCGGCTTCACGAGGGCCGCTCCCGTCCGTACGACGCCGTCGGCGTCGGTCCAGCGGACCTGCGCCGACCGCTTCGCCCAGTCGCCGCCCTTGACGGTCGACGTCAGTCGGGCGGTGACCTGATGCCGGTCCGCTGCCTGAGCTCGCACGGTGCGCATCGACGCCTCGTACGACGTCAGTCCCGCGCTGACCGCCGCCACGGGCAGCCCTACGACGAGCAGGAGCATCAGGACGCGGCGGAACCAGCACTCGAACCTGTCGGACGTACGTCTCAGGGAGTTCGCGCTCTTGAGCGCGTCATCGCCGCGCCTCGACGGCGGACCGGATGCGTACGGCGGATCCTGTGCGCTCATGAGTCGGCCTCCAGCAACTCGCCGGCCGTGCCCCCCAACGTCTGCCCACTGTCCGACGACGAGGGGCTCGGTGCCTTGGGCCGAAGGCCCCTGGGGGACCGGTATTCGGCCCAGTGCCCCGGCTCCACATGCGCCGGAGAGAGGATTGGGGTACTTCTCGAAGGAGAAGAAGCACCGCGCTCGGCTTGTCGGCGATGTCCGGAGCGGCCCCGCCATCGGACTCGTTGGCCGCTCTTCACCGTCGTATCCAGCTTCGTACGAGATGGGGGCCGTCGCCATGCAGCCAGTCGTCACCGTGGGCCTCGACGGCTCACCCGAGAGTCTCGCCGCCGCACACTGGGCCGCCGACGAGGCCGCGAAGCGCAGGCTCACGCTGCGCCTGCTGCACGCATGGCCACTGCTGGCGCCGGAACCGGCTCACGCCTCCTCCGAAGTCGACCAGAATTATTGGGCGAAGCGACTCGTCCACACCGCGAGGGCAGAACTCCAAGCCCGGCATCCCGGCCTGACCGTCGTCGGGAGCCTGGTGGCCGACGACGCCCGGAAGGCCCTGCTCCAGGCGGCGACGGAGTCCGAGATGATCGTGCTCGGCTCCCGGGGGCTGGAGTTTGCCGAGAGCTATTTCCTGGGCGACGTCAGCATGCCGGTCGTGGCACGGGCGGAGCGGCCGGTGGTACTGGTCCGCGCCGAATCCCGCGAGGAGCCGGCACGGCCGGCACGGCCGGCGTCCGCGAGCCGTGTGGTGGTGGCGCTGAAACTGCATGGCTCCAGCGACGACCTGCTCGACTTCGCGTTCCACACCGCCGCGGCCAGGGAGGTTCCGCTCCTGGCCGTGCACGGCAGAAGTGTGCCGCTCCACGCGCGCGTGCCCTGGGGTGTGGACCACGCCGCCACCGAAGAGATGACGCGGGACGCGCAGAAGGAGCTGAGCAAGGCGCTGCGTCCCTGGCGCGAGAAGTACCCGCAGGTCGACGTGGCCGACAGCGTCCGTCTCGCGAGCCCCGCCAAGGCCGTCCTGCACGCTGCCGAAGGCGCCGCGCTGCTGGTCGTCGGGCGGCGTGCACACCGGCAGGGTGTGGCACCCCACCTCGGTCCGGTCGCCCACGCCGCCCTCCATCACGGGCGCTGCCCCGTCGCCGTCGTCCCCCATGCCTGAGCCCGGCCACCAGGGGATACAGCCGCCACGCGCGGCGGTGTGCGAGACCCGGTGCCGCGGCGGCCGTGCGCCAGCCTCGCCCCGGCGAAGTGGTGAGGAACGCATCGCGACCCGCCGGCCCGCGGTCAGCGAGGAGACTCCGACCGCGCTTGAGGAGCCGGCTGCGATGCTCACGAGGGCGAGGTCAGCCCAGGACCAGCACGGCCGCGACGGTGACGGCGGCAGCCGATCCCAGCGCCGGCGGCACGGGCGGCCCCGCCAACTCCCCGGCTGCCCGGTGGCTCCGGGCCAGCGCCAGGGCTGACGGGTAGGGGCCGGCCGAACGGCCCCGTCGCGGACTTCCACTACGAGTACGACGGCATCGTCCTGCGCCGCTGGGAGACCGGGATCGGTCAGCGGATGACCCTCGCCGGGACGGTCCCGCGCGCGGAGGACCACGCAAGTGGTTCCAGCCTGGCCAGGGCGGCACAGACGGCCGGCTTCCTGGTGAAGCGCGACGACGCCTGAGCCGGCGAACCGTTGCGGACCCCGTGCAGGCTCAGGGTCGTCCGGCCGCGTCGGGCCTGCGCGGGGACCTCGAAGTCGTCCCACAGGGACAGGTCGGTGGTGGCCGTGGGGCTTCGTTCTGTCAGCTCCAGGGTTCGGATCTCTCCGACACCCGGGACTTTCCTCGGTACTCGCGGCTGCGCCGTGGCGCGCTGACCTGGTGCTATGGTCCGCGGCTCGGCGCGGGATACTGATCGACATGCGCATCGACTTCGATCCCCGGGCCATGGACGTCAGCGGGTTCTACCGGCTGCTGACCGCCGTTGTCGTACCCCGGCCGATCGCCTGGGTGTCGACCCTGGCGGCGGACGGCACCACCGCCAACCTCGCCCCGCACTCCTTCTTCACCGTCGCCTGCACCGACCCGCCGATCGTCCAGTTCACCTCCGTCGGTCGCAAGGACTCGCTGCGCAATGTCGAGGCCACCGGCGAGTTCGTGGTCAACTTCGCGTCCGAGCCGCTCTTCGACCAGATCAACGCCACCGGTACCGACTTTCCCGCGCACCAGGGCGAGTTCGACGCGGTGGGCATCGAGCGGGAGCCCTCGCTGCGGGTGAAGCCGCCCCGCGTGGCCGCCTCCCCGGTGGCTCTGGAGTGCCGGCTGCACTCCACGCTCGGCATCGGCAACTCCACGCTGGTCCTCGGCGAGGTCGTGCACGCCGCCGTGCACGAGGACGTCGTCGTCGACGGTCACCCCGACATCCGGCTCCTGCGGCCTCTGGCCCGCCTGGGCCGCAACGAGTGGGGCACCGTCGGAGAGATCCACGACCGGCCCCGTATCGCCTACCGCGACTGGCCGCCCTCCTGACCCGTCCGCTCCTATGATCGAAGCATGACCAGATCCAGTACGAGATCCGGGACGGAGGCTGCGTCGGGGGCCGCGACACGGGCCGTGACCAAGGGTGCCGACGCCGACGGTTCCTGGCGTTCGCTGTGGTCGAAGAACTCGGCGCTGTCGATCGGCTCCGTCCGACTCGTTCCTCTCCATCGGCTCCGTGGGCAGTTCGCTGTCCATCGCCTCGGTCGGCAGTTTCCTGTCCGTGGGGTCCGTGGGCTCCGCCGTGTCCTTCGTCTCCGCGGGCTCCTGGCTGAGCGCGACTTCGGTGCTGTCCGCCCACTCGACCGGATCGGTACTGTCCTGGCGCTCCCGTGGCGGCCTGTGCGCCGTCGGCACGGCAGCCGTCACGGTCGCCGGGGCGGCGCTGCTGTACACGCGGGCGTCCGGCCGGAGCCGTACCCCGGGGGTGACGTGAGCCGTTCCTGATCGCGTACGAGGCCGGCCGGCTTACCCGGGTGGTCAGCCGGCCGGGAGCAGCTCGTCCCGAGCCCCGCGCCACTCACGTGGGGAGCGCCCGTAGGCCGCGCGGAAGACCCGGCTGAAGTGGGCCGGGTTGGCGAAACCCCAGCGCTGGGCGACCGCCGACACCGTGGGAGCCGTCGCGTCCGGCCGGTGCAGTTCCCGGGCGCAGCGCTCCAGACGGCGCCGCTGGATCAGCCGGGCGACCGTGATGCCCTCGCCCTCGAAGAGCCGGTGCAGATAGCGCACCGAGATGTGGTGCGCCGCCGCGACGGTCCCCGGGGAGAGGTCCGGATCGCCGAGGTTGCGTTCGATGTGGTCGCGGACGCGCAGGACGAGGTGGTCTCCCGGGTTCGCGTCCGGTGACGCGTCGTCCTGGGTCCGCTCCTCGACCAGGGTGGCGAAGAGGTCCACGACACCTGTGGCCAGCCTGGTGGCGACGGCCGGGGCGCAGGGCGGGACCGAGGCGGTCAGCGAGGTCAGGAAGTTCACCAGCAGGGCGCCGAAGCCCGCCGTCCCGGCGATGGCGGTCCCGGTCACCCGGCGCAGGTCCTCCTCCGGCAGGCCGAGCGCCCGCCGCGGCAGGTGGACGACATGGGCGGCGAAGCGCCCCGGGAAGTCCAGGGAGTACGGCCGTCCCGTGTCGTAGACCATGAGGTCGCCCTCGGCCACGAAGGCCCGCCGGCCGCCCTGGACCAGGGTGGCTGTACCCGCTGTCAGGACACCGACCGCCACACAGGCGACGGACGGGGCCTGCGTGGCGGCGAGGTGCGCCGGTGTGCGGCTCACGCGGTGCGCGTCGGCCTCGATCGTGGCGATGCGCAGGTAACCCAGCCGCTCGGTGGAGACCCGGCCCTCGAACGGGCCGTCGTGCCGCGCGGTGACGGCCATCGGCACCAGCGCTCTGCCCAGCGCGTCCCGCCAGTACGCGAGCCGCTCCCCGTCGGGAACCGAAGCAGTCGTCAGCACCAGGGTCACCTGGCTCTCCTCTCCACCTGTGCGAAACCGGCGGAGATCGGGCGGACGGCGGCCCGTTCTCCCCGCTGTCATCAGCCAACCAGTGGTCCTCGGCGGGCTCCAGGCAGGAAGCAGGCAGAAACGCGGACCGCGCCAGTACCGTCGTCTGCTGTCTGCTGTCTGCTGTCTGCTGTCTGCTGTCTGCTGTCTGCTGTCTGCTGTCCGCTGTCCGCTGTCCGCTGTCCGCTGTCCGCTGTCCGCCGAGAGATCCGCTGTGCGCTGAGAGAACAGCGCGGTGCACTCCGGGACAAGACACGGGGAGCCCGCGGGAGCAGGATGGGCGGCACGGCGAGGGGCCTCGCCCGTCGACGGCGCGCGCCGCCCCCGCCCCCGTCCCCGTGTCGCGGCGGACCGGGGACGGGGCACTGGTTCAGGGCGCGTCGAGACGGGCGAGGAGGTCATGGGCCTCGGCGACCGACCGTGGGTCGGCATGGACACCGAGGGAGACACAGCGCGCGAAGGCCTCGCGTGCCTCCGTCGTACGTCCTGCGGACAGCAGCGCGTTGCCGAGGTGGACGAGCTGACGGCTCTCCAGGGCGGTGTTGTCGCTGGCCCGGCAGATCGTGACGGCGGTGGTCAGCTGGTCGACCGCCTCCGTCCAGCGTTCCAGCACGCCGAAGCTGCTGCCCAGACCCGCGTGCAGCCCGATCCGGGTGATGTCGGCGATATGCGGTTCCAGCCGGTCGCTGACCTGCTCCAGGAAGGCGAGCGTGTCCTGGTAGAACGCGTGCGCCTCCTCGGTCAGGCCCTGTTTCGCCAGGACGATGGCACGCCCGTGCCGGGCCTGGAGGCCGCCGTGCAGGTCACCGACGGTTTCGAACAGGCGGGCGGCGCGCTGCATGTGGTCGGCGGCGGGACCGAGGTCGTCGATCTGCTGAAGCGCCCAGCCCTGGTACATGTGGGCCCAGGCCTGCTGGCCCGCGTCACCCGCCCGCTGTGCCGCGCCGAGGGCCTCGGCGGAGCGCAGCAGACTGTCCTGATGGCGGCGCTCGCACACCAGGAGCGCCCAGGCGTGGTAGTTGAGCTGGGTGGCTTCCAGGGCCGGATCGCCCAGCGCCTGCGCGCACCGGGCGGCCGTGCCGAAGACCTCGGGCCAGTGCCCCCAGAAGATCCACTGGTCGGAGAACCAGTGCAGGGCCTCGGCCACCTCCACCACGGTCGCGTGCTCGCCGGCGGCCTCGGCCGCGCGCAGAGCGGCCAGCCAGTTGTCGCCCTCCGCCTGAAGCCAGGCGCGGGCCAGGCCCGCGGTCGACAGATCCACCGTTCCCCGCCAGGTGGACGGCGGAGCCCCGTGGCCCGGCTCGAACCAGCGGCCCGCGACGACCGCGGTCTCCAGCAGCCAGCGGAACAGCTCCGTACGGGCCAGGTCCACTTCCTGCGCGCTCTCCTCGGCCTCCAGTCGGGTACGGGCGTACAGCCGCAGCAGGTCGTGCAGACGGTAGCGGTCCCCGTCCGTCCCCAGCAGCCCGGCCTCGACCAGCTCCTCCAGGGTGTCCTCGGCGTCGAACAGCGGCCGGCCGGTGAGCCGGGCGGCGCCGGGTGCCGCCGTGTCCTGGCCGGGGACCAGGGCGAGACGCCGGAACAGCCGGGCGGCCGCGGGAGTCAGCTGGCGGTAGGACAGGTCGAACGCGGCGGCCACCCGTACGTCCCCGGCGGCCAGCGCGTCCAGCCGGCGCTCCTCGACGGCGAGGCGGTCCGCGAGCCGGCGCACACTCCAACCGGTGCGGGTGGCAAGCCAGTTGCCCGCCACCCGCAGGGCGAGCGGCAGATGTCCGCAGCGCTCGGCGACCGCCCGCAGCGCGGCCGGATCGGCGGCGGCCCGATCGGCTCCCACGAGCGAGGTCAAAAGCTCGTCGGCCGCCGAAGGGTCCAGTTCACCGAGCGGCAGCCGGTGCACGCTGTCCAGCCCGGTCAGCATGCGGCGGCTCGTCACCACCACCATGCCCGCCCCCGCGGCCGGCAGCAGCGGACGCACCTGCCCCTCGTCGCGCGCGTTGTCCAGGACCAGCAGGCAGCGCCGCTCGGCCAACAGCTGCCGGTACAGCGCCGGGTGGCCCTGCGGACCGGCCTGGGCGAGGTCCCGATCGGCCACCTGAAGGGCCTTCAGCACACGCAGGACCAGTTCGGCGGGACCGGGCGGATCGTCGTCCGTGCCGCGCAGGTCCAGGACCAGCTGCCCGTGCGGAAACCGGTCGGCGAGACCGCGGGCCGCGTGCAGCGCCAGCGTCGTCTTGCCGGTGCCCGGCGGCCCGGACACCGCCACCACCACCGGCTGGGCGGCGGCCTCGTGCTCCGCGAGCGCCGCCAGCCGCGCCAGCTCCGCCGCCCGGCCCACGAAGTCGTCGACGCCACGCGGGAACGCCCGTACCCCCACCGGGCGGTAGCCTCCGTCGCGCCCGGACCGCGCGGCCGTGAGGAGCCGCTCCCGCGGCGCCTCGGCCAGGCCCAGGCCGTCCGCGAGCGCGGCGACCGTCCGCCGCTGCGGCGCCGCCCGCCGCCCGCGCTCCAGGTCCCCGATGCCCCGCACGCTCACGCCCGACGCCTCCGCCAAGCCCTCGATGGTCTGCGACGCGGCCAGCCGAAACTCCCGCAGCAGCGCCCCGAACGCCGCCTGCTCCCCGCTCAACCCCACCCCTTCGTACCGCTTCACACCGACATGCCACTGCCGTCGCCCCCGGCCATGATCATCGGAATTCTAGAAGAGCCGGGACGTCCGGGCCCGCGCCGACCGGCATACGGACGGGGTCCTGCCGCGGTCACGCACGGCGTCCTCCCGTCCTCCTCCTGTCCTCCTCCCGGCTTCCCGCCGACCTGGACGGCGTTGTCAGTGGTCGCCGGTAAGTTCGTCGTTGTCGCCGCCGATCCGGCGCGACAACCCCCCTGTGCTGCGCCGATTCGGCGTGCGGAGCCCTGTGCCGCAAAGGAGCTGGTGCGTTGTCCGACTGGGAGAATTCGAGTACGGCCCGGGTGGTGCCGCCCGCACGGCCCCGCAAGCTCGCCAAGGTCCCCTTCGTCGAACTGGCCGACGGACGCCTCCAGGGTGTGGTCTCCAGCGGCTCGGACATCGAGCGGGTGTACGTCTCGTCCGTCGCCGCCGGCACCTACGCCTTCGCGTGCAGCACCAACAACAACCGTCCCTGCGGCGGCGCGCGGGGCTCGTTCTGCAACCACATCCGCGCGCTGATCACCGAGGCCGTGCTCCAGTACGGCGCCGGCCGCGTCGCCCGCTACCTGCGCGTCGAACCCACGGGCGCGGAGCCCGACGCCGCCGCCCTCACCGCCGCGATGACCGGCACCCACCCACCGCAGGCGGACGGCAAGGCGGCCGCCGCACCCGTCTTCAGCCGGTTCCTGCGCCACCTGGCCTACCTGGAGCTCCCGCCGGTCACCGCCCCGCTCCCGGAGCTCCAGTGGTTCCCGCCGACCCGGGCGACGGACGCCCCGGAGGCTGCCCGGAGCGAGCGCGGTACGACCGTGGGGGAGCACGCAGGCCTGCCCACGGCACCCGTCGAGGGACTGGACGAGGCCCTGGCGGCGGTCGACGCCTTCGACCGCACCCTGGTCGCCGGCCTGCTGCGCCCCCGCCCCGAACGGGTGGACGACCTCACCGTGCTCGCCCGCGCCGTCGCCGGCAGCCCGCTGGCCGCCCGGGTCACCGAGGCCGCCGCGAAGGCCGCCACCGGCGCCGCCGGCGAGGAGCACTTCGTCACCCTCGCCGCCGCCCGCACCGCCCTGCTCGGCGCCGTCCACGACGCGCTCACGGCCGGCGTGGACGAGGTGACCGGCCGCACACGCGAGGAGCGGACGGCCGAGGCCCCCGACGCGCGACCGGCGGTGAACCTGCTGGCAGCCGCCCGCACCTGGCTGTCGGACCTCGCGCGCGCCGGCTGGCAGGGCATCGACCACGAGCTGGCCGGCGGAGCCGCACCCATCGTCTCCGCGATGCTGCCCGACCCCGGGCTGCGCCGCCTCGCCACCCTGCTCGACGGATTCGCCGCCGAACTCGCCGCCTCCTGCCCCGGCGCGGCCCTGGACAGCATCCCCACGCGCCGCTGGGGCGACCTGTGGTCCCGCGCCCTTCTGCTGACCACGCCCGGCGCCGCCGCCCGGCCCACCGTCACGGCCGCCACCGGCCGACTGCTGCCGCTCGGCCTCGACCTGCACGAACACGCCACCGCCGCTCAGGCCCAGGTCCACGCGGTGTTCGAACCCGCCGACGGCACCGCGCCCCGGCTGGTCCGCGCGAGCGTCTCGGTGCCCAAACCGGACACCGTCGTCGCGGCCGGCGTCTGGCAGCTGCTGCGACCGCACCTGTCGCTGCTCACCGCCCTCGGTGAAGGCAGGTCCATGGACCTCGACGCCATGCCCCTCACCGACGAGGGCGACCTCATCTGGGACGACGCCCGGGCCCGCGCGGGCGAGCCCGCCGACGCCCTCGCCACCGCACGGGTCGTCCTGCCGGCCGCCACCGCCCTGCCCACCGCACCCCTGGACCGCCACCCCGCGCGCATCGCCGAGCCGGTGTTCCTGGAGGGCTACGACCGCGAACAGGATGGTGACACGCTCACCTTCACCGTCGCCGGACACGCGCTCCCCGTCGACACCGACCGCGTCCCGACCGCGAGCCCGCTCACGCCCGAGGCTGTCGCGGCCTCCCGCGCCTGCGTCGGCCTGCTGCGCTGGGACGGCGGCGGCTTCCGGCTCCAGCCGCTCGCCGTGGAGACCACCGTGCGCAAGAAGGCCGTCGCCCTCCACGCGGGCGCGTGGGCCGGCGGCACCACCGACAAGACCGGCGTCCGGGCCGAGAAGGCCGCGACCGACGCGGTGAGCGTCCTGCGCGAGCGAGCGGGAAGGCTGCTCCGGAAATGAGCGAACCCATGCCCGAACCCATGCCCGAAGCTGTTCCCGACGACAATCGCCGCCAGGTCCTCTACTGGCGGCTGCTGGCCCGTCTCTTCGACCCCGAGGAGCAGGGCGGCCTGGAGTCGGCGAGCCTCGCCGTCGTCGAGGACATCGGACTGCCGCCCGCGCTGCTGGACCCGCAGACCTCCGTCGACTCGATCGTCCAGCGCCACCCGGAACTGGCCGCGGAGTTCGACGGGTTGATGGTTCCCGACAGCGACAGCGACAGCGACAGCGACAGCGACAGCGACAGCGACAGCGACAGCGACAGCGACAGCGACAGCGACAGTGACACCGACACCGACACCGACAGCGACAGCGACAGCGACAGTGACAGCGACACCGACACCGGCACGGGCACGCAGACTGACGCCGAGGCTGCGGCCGACGGCGACGCGCGTGATCGCGCCGCGGAGGTGCGGCGCGCGGCCCTCGTGTCCAAGGTGCTGCTGAACGTCTTCTCCACCGGCTCCGGAGCCGTCAGTGCCGGACAGCTGTCCCGCTGGCAGAGCGACACCGGCTGGCTGGAGCGTGCTCTCGGCAGCCGGCCGGGGGAGTTGCGCGGCGGTCGTGGCACGGGACCCGAGACCGGCGAGCTCGTCCCCGGTCTCGGCCCGGAACTCGGCGGCATCGAAGCGGACCTCGTCCGGCGTATGCATCTGCGCGAAGTGCTCGCCGACCCCGCCCTCGCCGCGCGGCTCACCCCGAGCATGTCGCTGATCGAGCAGTTGCTGCGCGACAAGAGCAACCTCTCCGGGGTGGCCCTCGCCAATGCCAAGTCGCTGATCCGCCGCTTCGTCGACGAGGTCGCCGAAGTGCTGCGCACGCAGGTGGAGAAGGCCACGGTCGGCGCGATCGACCGCTCGATCCCGCCCAAGCGCGTGTACCGCAACCTCGACCTGGACCGCACGATCTGGAAGAACCTCACCAACTACAGCCCCGAAGAGGAACGCCTCTACGTCGACCGCCTGTACTACCGCCACACGGCCCGCAGGACGACACCGCAGCGGCTCGTCGTGGTCGTGGACCAGTCGGGCTCGATGGTCGACTCGATGGTCAACTGCACGATCCTGGCATCGATCTTCGCCGGACTGCCCAAGGTGGACGTGCACCTCATCGCGTACGACACCCGCGCCATCGACCTCACCCCCTGGGTGAACGAGCCGTTCGAGGTGCTGCTGCGGACCAAGCTGGGCGGCGGCAACGACGGCCCCGTAGCCATGGCCATGGCCCGGCCGAAGATCGCCGAGCCCAAGAACACCGTGCTGGTGTGGATCTCGGACTTCTACGAGTTCGACCGCTCCCAGCCGTTGTTCGAGGGCATCGAGGAGGTCCACCGGTCCGGCGTGAAGTTCGTCCCCGTCGGCTCGGTGACCAGCTCCGGCCGCCAGGAGGTCAACCCCTGGTTCCGGGAGCGGTTCAAGACCCTCGGCACCCCGGTGATCTCCGGCCACATCGACAAGCTCGTCCATGAGCTCAAGACGTTTCTCACCTGATCCACCCGTTCCTCGCGCCCCTCACCACACGTATCTCCGGGAAAGGCCCTCGATGACCGACCTGCTGCGCGCCCCCGCCGAGCTCAAGTACGCCGAGGAACTCGACTGGCTGGAGTCGATCGACGACAACCCCAAGCCGTTCTCCTGGCGGCTGTCCCCGAAGATGGTCCGTCTGTTCGTCCTGGGCTCCGAGCGCGCCGACGGCCTCGACCGGGAGATCGCCCCGAAGTGGTTCGGCGACCGCAGTTTCGTCGAGCGCTCCATCGTCACCCTGGCCTCCGACCGGGGCCTGCTCCTCATCGGCGACCCGGGCACCGGGAAGAGCTGGCTGGCCGAGCTGCTGTCCGCGGCGATCTCCCGCAACTCCACACTGGTCGTGCAGGGCACGGCGGGCACCACCGAGGACCACATCAAGTACTCGTGGAACGTCTCGATGGTCATCGCCAAGGGCCAGTCGCGCGAGTCGATGATCCCCTCGCCGATCATGACCGCGATGGAGGCCGGCTCGATCGGCCGCTTCGAGGAGCTCACCCGCTCCACCAGCGACGTCCAGGACGCGCTGATCTCGATCCTCTCCGAGAAGTACATCTCGGTCCCCGAGCTGGGCAGCGACCAGGACAGCGACAACATCGTGTTCGCCAAGCCCGGCTTCTCGGTCATCGCCACCGCCAACAGCCGGGACCGGGGCGTCAACGACCTCTCCTCGGCACTGAAGCGCCGCTTCAACTTCGTGCGCATCCCGGTGGTGACGAACAAGAAGAGCGAGGCCGAGATCGTCCGGTTCCGGACCGAGGAACTGCTGCGCCGCCACCGGATCGAGCTGGACGTCCCGCCGACCCTGCTGGACGTGCTGCTGCGGAGCTTCGCCGACCTGCGGGCCTCCTCGGCCGCCGCCGGCAGCGACGACGAGAAGCTGGAGTCCGCCCTGTCCACGGCCGAGCAGATCGGCGTGCTCGAGGACGCCGTCCTGCACAGCAACTTCTTCGGCGAGCGCGCCCTCACCGCCCACACCCTCGCCTCCTCCCTGGTCGGTACCCTGGCCCGGCGCGCGCCGGAGGACCTCGCCATCCTCAACAAGTACCTGCACGGCGTCGTCGAACCGCGGAGCAAGGAGGAAGGGGGCTCCTGGCCGGAGTTCCTCGAGGGCGGCCGCGACGCGATCGCGACCCTGTCGTGACCGGGACCCCGGAGGGCACGTTCACCGCCCTGCGCACCCAGCTCCAGGACGCCGCCGCCACGTTCGCCGACGGTCCAGCGGCCCTGGAGGGCATCCTGCGGGGCATCGTCGACGACGTCGAACGCGCGGTGAGCGAACCCCTGGAGATCTTCCCCGTCTGCCACCACTCCCCGGCCTCGGCCATCGCGATGGCACGCCGGCTGCGGGAGAAGCAGCCCAAGGTGGTCTACCTCGAGCTGTGCGAGGACATGGCGCCCCTCCTCACCGAGCTGCGCAACTGCCGTCTGCCGGTGGCGGTCCAGTCCTTCGCGAGCGAGATCGAGGGCTTCCCCGCCGACTGGGCGCCGCTCTCGGTGGTCGCCCCGGTCACCGAGGCCTCCGCCGAGTACCAGGCCATCGCCTACGCGCTCGACACCCCGGGCGTCGAACTCGTCCTCGTCGACCGTTCCTCCGACCATGTCTTCCAGTGGGAGACCGGACCCGGCGGCGAGAGCGGATCGGACGGGGCGTGCGACGCCGACGCGCCCGAGGCGGCGGAGCAGACCGCCCTGCACGGCGACGCCGTCGGTGTGGAGATCGGCGACCTGCGCCCGCGCTTCGCCGAACTGGAGGAGCACCTCCTGCGCCACGGCCGGGTACGGCACTGGTCGGAGTGGTGGCACCAGTACGTCGAACTGCCCCTCGGCGACAGCGACCACGACACCTACCGCCAGGTGATGCTGCTCATCGGCAGCCTCTTCCGGCGCCTCGCCCCCGGCGACCCCGGCAAGGTACGGGTCGACGAGGACCGTGAGCGGTACATGTGGACCCGGATGCGCGAGCACCTCGCCGCCACCGGCACCGACCCCGCCGACTGCCTCTACGTCTGCGGCGCCTTCCACGCGGCCAGCCGGGTCGCGGAGTTCGGCGTGCACGGCAGCGACACCTTCACCATCAGCCCGCCGAGCGGCACCGAGTGGCGGCACGGCCTGATCCCCTCCAGCCACGGCGCGATCGAAGCGCAGTTCGGACTGGCCGCGGGCTCGGTGTCCATCGCGGCGACGGAATGGGCGAAGAACCTCAGGCGCACCGGCGTCCGCCCGTTCCGCCTGGAGGGCCAGGCAGGCACGAGGAAGAGCGCGAAGCCGAGGAAGGCCCTGGCCCCGGCGGCCCCCGCGTCCTCCGTCCCGGCCGCCGACCGGCTCACCGGTTTCCTTCAGCGGCCGCCCGCCCTGGACGCCCTCGACGAGGCCGAACTGCTCGGCTGGTCCGTGGAGATCGTGCGCGCCGCGCGCCGTAGCGGCTACCTCGCCTCCACCGCCGACGCCATCGCCGTCTTCGAGACGTCGATCCTGCTGGCCGGGATGCGCGACCGCGCCAAGCCGACGCCGTACGACTTCCAGGACGCGGCCGTCACCTGCATCGAGAAGGACGCCGTACCGGGCCGGCGGGACGTGGGCCGGCTGGTCGAGATCATGATGGGTGGCGACCGTGTCGGCCAGGTCGGCTACGACGCGCTGCCGCCGCTGGCCCGCGAGGTGCACGACCGGCTCGCACCGCTGGCCCTGAAGCTCCAGCAGCGCGGGGTGCAGCGCGCGCTGCTGGACATCGCCTCGCGGCCGGAACTCGCGCGCTGCTCCGACCTGCTGTGGATGCTGCGCCGGCTGCTGCCGCAGGGCGCGGCCCGGCCCATCATGGGTGAACGCCGCCTCGGCGAACACCCCATCCAGGAGTCCTGGGACCTGGCCCTGGGCACCCACCAGCGCGCCCTCATCGAGCTGGGTTACGAGGGTGTCAGCGTCGAGCAGGTTCTGGAACAGCGGCTGCGGCGCGCCGCGTACGCCCCGCAGGCGACGGCGGCGCAGGTCCTTGAGGCCGTCGAGGACGCCACGCTCTATCTGCGCAGCCGCCGTCTCGCCGACGAGCTCGGCACCCGGGCCCTGGAGGTGCTGGCGAGCGAACGCAGCGTCGACGGCGCGCCGGAGGTACTGCGCCGGGTCCGCCGGCTGCTGGCCCACTACCGCACCGCCGAGCCGGTGCTCCCGCCCTGGATCGAGTCCTTCGTCAAGACCGGCTACGCGCACTACTGCACCCTGCTGCCGACGGCGTTCACCGACGAGGACGCGACCGTCCGCCAGGTCGCGGCGATGCTGGGTTTCCTGTTCGGCATGGAGGGCCTGGCGCTGTCCCTGGGCTGCGACCGCACCCAGCTCGAACTCGCCCTCGCCCAGTCCCATCCGGCCGAGCCGTCCCGCACCGCGCTGCTGTGGGCGGCACAGACCCACCTGGGCACCCTGCCGAGGGCGGCGCTGCGGACGCGCTGCGCGGAACTGCTCGGCAACCCGCTGGTGGTGCCCGCCTACCCGCGCTATCTGAGCGGGTTCGTGCACGCACTGGAACCGGTCCCGGGCCTGGCCGACTTCGTCGTCGAGGCGGTGTCGAACGCGTTCGCCCGGCTTCCCGACGCGGTGCTGCTGCCGTGGCTGCCGACCCTCATCGGCACCCTGCGGGCCGGCGGCGCCGAACAGGCCCCGCTGCTGATCCGCGAGGCGGGCCGGCTCTTCCCCGCCCGGCTCACCGAGCTGGACACCTGGGTACCGCCGTGGCGCCTCCCGCAGGAACCGCCTCGCGTGCCGGTGGAGTCGGCGGCGAGCACCGCGGGCGGCCTGCCGCTCCTCGCCGCGCACCCGGCGACCTGCGACGCGCTGGCGGACCTGCTGGGCTGCGACGGGACGTGGGAGAGTCCCGGCGTCGGGTCGTCCGGAGCGGCCCTTCTCGCCCGGTATCCGCAGACCGCGCGGGCGTTGGAGGCGCTGCAGACCGTCAGCTGACCGGCAGAGCCCTCACCAGGGCGCGGAGGGTGCTCTCGGCCAGGGCCGGGTTGGCGGCGGCGTGGTGGGCCAGCTCCTCGTCGTCGAGGAGTTCCGCCAGCAGGGAGGGCGGCAGGTTCGGGTGGCGGGCGAACTCCGCCCGGACGGCGGGTTCGGGGTCCCGGGTGAGCCGTGCCACGGTGGCCGGCGGGGTCGCGGGGTCGCGGGCGGCGAGGGCCCGGACGGCGGGATCCCCGTCGTCGGCGTGGGCGGCCAGAGCGTCCGTCGGAAAGTTGGGCCGGGTGACGAGGTGGGCGCGCTCGGGCCCGGTGTACTCCAGGAAGCTGCGCAGCAGGAGGGCCGCCGGGACGTCCGGTTGGTTCTGGGCCAGCAGGACGCGGACGCCGAGGTCGTCGTCGGAGGCCAGCCGGGCCACGAGGTCGGGCGGCAGAGTGCGCTCTCGCGCCGCCTCCCTGCGCAGCATCGGGTGACCGGAGAGCGCGTCCCGGCGGACGGCTTCGGGGTCCCGGGGGAACAGCCGCTCGGGGTAGAAGCAGAACGGCTCGTCCAGGGGGACCTCGTAGTCGATCGCGGCCCGTTCCTCCTCGGTCCACGCGGGGTGGAGGGACACGGACAGCCGGACCTTCGGGTCGGGATCGGCCGCGAGGGCACGGAGTTCGTCGTGGTCGAGGTCGCGGTGGCGGGCGACCATCCGGCGTACGTCGGGTTCGGGATCGGAGACCAGCGCGCGTCGTTCGACGGGACCGAGGTCCGTGCGGCGCGCGATGCGCCACCGGACCTCCGGGTCGGGATCGGCGGCCAGCAAGGCCACGACGTCGGGCGGGAGACTCGGGTTGCCCGCGATCATCTGCCGGTCCTCGGGGCCGGCCGGAGCGGTGAGGACGCTGTCCACGACGGCCCTGCTGAGAGCGTCGTGGAGCAGTGCGCCGGTGCGGGCGTGGCAGGACCGGTCGGGCAGCATGCTCTCCACCCACACCGGATCCTCGTGGCGCAGCCGGTCCTGCGCCCGCCTTCGCACCTCGTCGTCGGGGTCCGTCAGCAGTGCGGCCCGCGTCTTCGGGTCCTGCCATCCCCACATGCCGACTCCCCAGGCGCGGACCTTCGCGTCCGGATGCGTGGCCATGGAGCGGCGCAGCGTGAGGGAGAACTGCCGGTAGAAGGTGCCGCCCAGGTGCTCCGGATCGAAGGTGTTCATCATGCGGACGACGGCGTCGTCGGGCAGCGGCCGGGGCTCGGCGGGGGCGGTCACCCGGGGGGCGTCGGCGAGATGGGCGTGCACGAACCAGTGCGGATCGTCCACCAGCCGCACCCGCTGGGCCGGGGCGACGTGCGGATTGCGGGCGAAGAAGCCACGGGTGCGGTGGTCGGGATGTTCGATGACGGCTTCGACGACCGCCTCGGGCAGTACCCGGTCCCGGCACAGCACCATCCGTACGGCGAGCGGCGCCTTCGCCAGCAGTTGCAGCAGGACGTCCTGCGGAGTCGAGGGATTCAGGGCGACTCCGGCCAGGCGCCGGGTGGCGAGATCGGCGTCCTCCCAGATCTGCTCGGGTGTCGGCATGCGTCGAATTCCCCCAGGCCATGAGTGGGCCCCCTGTCGAGGACAGGGGGCCCATGACCTTAACCGCCCGGCCGGATCGAGGGCCAGGCGTCCGTGCTACCGGCGCCCGTAGCCGACCGTGAGGACGCCGTTGACCTTTGCCGGGGTGCCACTGTTGTAGACCACCTCCCCGCCGGACTTCTTCCAGATCTTGATGAGGAAGGTGTCCGGGCTGTCCGTCGTGGTGACGCGGAAGCCGTAGCCGCTCTTGCCGTCGACCGTGCCCGAGCCCTGGAGGACGGCCGTGGAGCCGGAGACGACGAGCCAGTCGAAACCGGTGGAGCGGAACTTCAGGCGGGCCGGCCTGAAGTCGAGGGTGACCCCTCCGGCCGGGGCGGTGGCTCCCGGCAGATAGCCGGCCGTGAGCGAGAAGAACGCCTGGCCCGTCAGCTTCGGCCCGACCTTGGCGGCGACGGTGCCCGCGCCCACCACCGGTCCGGCGGCCCGGTCGTACACGATCAGCTCGGGGAGCGTCGTGGCGGCCGAGGCGCCGTCGTCGTCGGTGACGGTGATCACCGGACGGCGGATGCCCGCGGAGGCGTAGGTGTGCTCGGCCCGGCAGCCGGACGAGGTGAGCGTGCCGGTGGTCGGCTTGCCGCCGTCCTTCCAGTCGACCACACAGGTGTGGGTGTCACCTGTGCCCGGGTCGCCGAACCGGACGGTGACGGCCGTGGCGCGGCCGGCCGGCACCGGGCCCGACGGGCCGGTGGCGGACGTGATGGCGGGGGCCGCGTTCGTCACGGTCACCACGGCCGAGTCGGTGCTGCGGCCACCGGTCAGGGTGACGCCGTAGGTGCCGTTGTCGGTGCAGGTGACCGTGGTGCGGGCGGCGGCGGGGTCCTCGACCGTGCAGGGCGCGCCCTTCTCGACGGTCCATCGTGCGCCGCTCGCTCCGGAGACCGTGCCGGTCAGGGCGATCGCGGCGCCCTCGAGGCCCTGGGCGTCCGGTCCGGCGTGGACGACGGTGACCGGGTCGATGCTCGTGAGGGTGGGCACGACCTTCTCGATCAGGCCGTCGGCGTCGAACTCCAGCTTGTCGACGGTGGTTTCGCGGTGGGTGCCGTCTCCGCCGGGGATGGCGAAGCGGTGGTAGGCGATGTACCAGTCGTCCGTTCCCGGTACTTGGACGACCGAGTGGTGGCCGGTGCCCTTGATGCCGAGGGAGAGGTCCTTCTCGAGGATCACGCCGCGCTTGGTCCACGGGCCGGTGGGCGAGGGGCCTGTGGCGTAGGCGACGCGGTAGTTCTCGTCCCGGGTGTCGTTCTCCGACCACATGAAGTAGTAGGTGCCCTTGCGCTTGACGACGAAGCTGCCCTCGTTGTAGCCGCTCGGGGTGATGTCGGTGATCTTCGAGGCGTCGAAGGAGATCATGTCGTCGCCGAGCGGGACGACATAGGCGTGCCCGTTGCCCCAGTAGAGGTACGACCGGCCGTCGTCGTCCGTGAAGACCGCCGGGTCGATCATCTGGCCGCTGTACTGGCCGGCCTTGAGCAGCGGCTTGCCCAGGGCGTCCGTGAACGGGCCGGTGGGCGAGTCGGAGACGGCGACACCGATGTTGGCGTCGGCGCAGAAGTAGAAGTAGTACTTCCCGTTCTTCTCGGCGATCGCCGGCGCCCACGCCCTGCTGTCCGCCCAGCCGACGTCCGGCCCCAGGTCGAGGATGACGCCGTGGTCGGTCCAGTGCACCAGGTCGGTCGACGAGTACGCCTTGAACCGCGTACCGCTCCAGCCCTCGAAGCCGTCGGTCGTCGGGTACATGTAGAAGGTGTCACCGAAGCGCACGATGTTCGGGTCGGCGTTGAGGCCCGGCAGCACCGGGCTCTTCATGACGAGTGCGGAGACCGTCCAGGTGCGCTTGGTGCCGTCCGAGCCGGTCACCTCGTACGTCACCGGCTTGCTGAAGTCGTGCACGCTGCCCGAGGCGGGGCTGATCGCCGCGCCGTGGGCGAGGGTGAACTCCGGTGCCAGCGCGGTGAGGTCGGTGCCCTCCTTCAGCGGCAGGGTGACCTTGCTGTTCGCGTTGTCCAGGAGGGCGTCGACCTTCAGCGCGGGGTGGGTCGCCCTGGCGATGCCCGCGGTGTTGCCGCTGAGCTCCATGACCTCCGCGGCCGACAGGGCCCGGCCGTAGACGCGGAAGTCGTCGACCTCGCCGGCGAAGTACGGATCGGCCGAGTACAACGACCTGCCGATGTAACCGCTGTAGTCCTTGGCGGAGTTGTACAGCTCGGACGGCTTGACGGTGGTCGTCGTGCGGGCCGCCTCGACGCCGTCGACGTAGAGGACCATCGTGCCGGTCGAGCCGTCGAGGGTGACGGTGACGTGCCGCCACTCGCCGGGGGTGAGCTGCGAGCCTGCCGTGAGCTTCGACTCCGCCGACCAACTGGCCTTCGTGATGGCCGAGTACAGGCTGGAGCCGCCGTTGGAGGGGGTGGCGAAGAGGTACTTGTCGCTGTCGGGTCCGAGCCCGAACAGCCACTGGAAGGCGGAGCCGCCCTGCCACTTGGCGTACGTGGACACGGTGACGCTGTCGGCGTCCTTCAGCACGCCGTTCGGGATCTTGACGTACGGGGAGGTGGCGGAGTCGCCGGACATCTTGAACGAGCCGCCGTCCACGCCGGCCCCGAACCCGGGCGTGCGGACGTAGGTGCCGTGGTTGCCGTGGCCGCTGGAGTCGACGGCGATGTTGCCGGACGTCTCGTCGAAGCCGTAGTGCAGCAGCAGATCGGCGGGCACGTCGGCGCCCTCCTCGGACACCGTCACGCGGGCCCGGACGGGCAGCGCGGCGCCGTCGGGCAGGCTTCCGGCCACCGTGAACGTGCCGGCCTGTGCGTATGCCGACGCCGGGACGTCGTCCCAGGCCACCGCCACCGGGCGCGCGACACCGTCGGCGTACGTGGCGATCACGGTCGCGGGCAGCACCGGGGCCTGGCCGATCCGTGTCCTCACCGGCACGTCCTCGACGCTCTCGACGAGCTGGTCCGGCTGGTAGGCGCGCAGCAGCCGGTCGTACTCGGCCTGGGTGACCGGCAGGACGGTGCCGTGGCGGGGCCTGGCCGGCAGGTCGTAGCCGGTGGACGGGGTCCAGACGCCGGAGGCGAGGTCCGTGGTCTCGAACGGGAGGTAGCCGCGGCCGCCGAACTCGTCGAGGAAGGCGTACCACTTCTCCTCGGTGTTGGACTTGAACACCAGCGGTCCCTCGGCCGCGTTCATCGCGCCCTTGCCGATGCCCTCGGCGACCGCGTCCCAGGAGAGGTTCAGCAGCGAGTCGCTCTTCTCCTCGAAGATGAACTTGCTGTTGGGGGTGGAGGACGAGTTGTTGCGCTCGTCCTTCGACAGCCGGAAGTACGTGCCGTCGTGCTGGATCACCGTGGAGTCGATGACCGAGTAGCCGCGGTCGATCCACACCTTGGGCTCGCTGAACGTGTAGAAGTCGCGGGTCGTGGCGTACATCATCCGGTTGTACGTGTCGCCGGAGTGCGCAGCGTTGTCGTACAGCTTGGACGCCCAGAAGACCACGTACTCGCCGAGGCCGGCGTCGTAGTACGCCTCGGGTGCCCAGGTGTTGCCGGCGCTGTCGGGGGAGACCTTCACCAGGCGCTGGTCCGTCCAGTGGACGAGGTCGGTGGACTCCCAGACCATGACGGACTTGCTGCCGGTGCGCTGGGCGGCGTCCCAGTCGCCGTTGCCGTAGATCCTGAGGTCGGTGGCGATCTGGTAGAACTTGTCGCCCTCGGGGGAGCGGATGATGAACGGGTCGCGCAGGCCCCGCTCACCGAGGGTGGAGGTCAGGACGGGCTGCTCGTCGTTCAGCTCCCGCCACTTCAGCGGGTCGTTGCCCTTGCTGAGCGCGGCGTAGAGCTGCTCTCCGTCGGACGTGCCCTCGCCGGTGAAGTAGCTGAACATGTAGCCCTTGAGGGCTTCCTTCACGGGGAGTTCGGGGACCTTCGCGGTGAACACGCGGGTCGCCTTCGCCTCGCCCTTGGTGACGGTCGCGGTCAGTTCGACGGTGGCGGCGCCGGTGCCGTGCGCGGGGCGGTGGACCACGCCGTCGGCCGAGACGACGTCCGCTCGCGCGGAGGCCCAGGTGACGTCGGTGCCGTAGGAACCGGTGGCCGGGAGGCCGAGGTTGCCGCGGACGTCGTCGAGGTTGTGGACCGTGAGGGCGTCGGCGGCCTGCCGGGCGGCGGTCGCGTCGTCGAACGCGGCGAGGACCGTGACGTCGAACGACTTGGTGGCCGTGACCGTCCCCTTTCTGAGGGTCGCCGTGAGCGTGGCGTGGCCGTCCGGCTCGCCCGAGGTGGGGCGGGTCACCTTGCCCGCGTCCGACACCAGGGCGGTGTTGTCGCTGGCCCAGCTGATCGTGGCGCCGCCGGCCGTGCCGGTCTTCGGCAGGTCCAGGTCGGCGATGACAGCGCCGGTGTCACCGAGGCTCAGTGCGGCCTTGTCGTCGGCGACGCCCTGCGTGGCCACGGGGAGGGCGAGTTGTTCCACGTCGGAGGCGGGCAGCGCGTGGTCGTACACCCGGAAGTCGCGGATGTCGCCCTTGAAGAGCTTGTCGCCGGAGTACACGGACTTGCCGAGGTAGTTGGCGGTGGTGATGCCGGAGCCGATGGCGCCGGGGGTGATGGTGACCGAGGTGTTGCGGGCGACCTCGACGCCGTCCTCGTACAGCACACCGGTGGTGCCGGACTGTGTGTAGGTGAGGTGCTTCCACACCGAGCGGGTCAGGTTGTGGGAGTCGGCGGGCTTGGTGGTCTGTTCCGTCGACCAGTTGCCGGTGGCGATCGAGGTGCGCAGCGAGTTGCCGGTGGTGAACAGGTAGCCGTTGCCGGTGCTGCCGCTGGAGTTGCCGAAGCCGTAGAGGAAGTACGGCGTGGACTGGGCGGCGTCGATCCGCACGTCCATGGCGACGCTGATCGCGTCCATGCCCTTCAGTACGTCGTTCGGCATCTTGACGTAGGTGTCGGAGCCGTTGAAGGCGAGGCCCTGGCCGGTGGGCGACCAGCCGGCGGTGCCGGTCACCGTGCCGTCGCGGCCGTGGCCGGAGGCGTCGGTGACCGTGGTGCCGGACGTGGCGTCGAGCTTGTACCAGAGGGCCAGACCGGCGGGGACGTCGTCGGCCTCGTCGGCCTGGACGGGCGCCGCCGCCCCGACGAGGCCGACGAGCAGGGACACGGCGGTCAGCGCGGCCAGTTGTCCGGCCCCCCGTCTCGCCCGGTCGCCGAGTCGATGTCTGTGCGTCATGGGCAGACCGCCGTTTCAACCGTGTGACGTGATGTTGCGAGAGTGTCAAACGGTGTACATAGCCGCGTCAAGACTTCTCGAACAATGTCCGACAGGTCGAACATGATGAGGAGGCCCGCAAGGGCCTCTGCTCAACGCCGTGTTGACGACTCCATCCATGCGGTGAGGGCCCACCACCAATGCAGGGCGGCCAGCGGGCCGTCGCCGTCCGCGAGGGACGTGGAGGTGATCTGCCGGAGTCGGCCGAGCCGGTAGCGGACGGTGTTGGGGTGGGTGAACAGCGCCGCCGCGGTCTGGTCGAGTCGACGCCCGTTGTCCAGGAACGCCAGTGCGGTGAGGGCGAGTTGATGGTGGAACGCGTCCGCCGGGTCCAGCGAGCCGAGCAGTCGGCGGCTCAGCAGGGTACCCAGCGAGGGCTGTTCCGCCAGCGCGATCCGGGCGGCGAAGTCCGTGACGTCGTACAGCCCGTGCAACCCGTGCCGCCGGCCGAGGTCCACGGCGCGCACGCACAGCCGGTACAGCGAGGGCAGCTCCGGCAGGGGAGCGGCGGGCGCGACCACGACGAGCGCCTCGGGGTCGACCTCGTCGGCCTCCGGCGGCCGCGGGCACAGCCCGACCGTGCGGCCGTCGAGCGGCACGGTCACGGTGTGCGGCGAGCTCACCGCCCGCGTGGGCGCGGGCGCGGGGGCGGCGACCAGGCAGTGGTAGTGCCCGGCGGCGTCCGACCGGACCCCGGCGCGCGCCAACTCCTCCTCGCGCGGCGGGACTTCGCCGAGCAGCGCCTGGTGCAGCAGCCGGGTGCGGACGGCGCCCAGCGTGCGTGGCGACTCGTGCTCGGCGGCGCGGTAGCCGTGGATCACCTGCCGTTCCATCGCCGCGCCGTACTCCTGGAGCCGCAGGACGACCGACAGCAGTGCCCGGTCCGAGACCCCCGCCGAACGGCAGCGGTCCACGACGATCTCCGCCGCCCGGGCCAGCGCCGCCTGCACGCCCCGCAGGACGACCGTCATCGGCACGCCCTGCACGGCACGGTCGGCGCCCAGCAGGAGGGCGGCCGTGAAGTCCTGATCGTCGACCGACCCGGTCCGTTCCGGCGCGGTGAACCAGGGGTCGGCCGCGCGGAGCATCGCCGTCACATGCGACCGGGTCGCCTCCTCGGTCAGCCGGGACAGTTCGGGGGAGCGGCTGCGGGCGGCGTGCGCGAGCTCGACGCACACATCGACGTCGGCGGCCATGTCCCGCAGGACCCTGGCGACCGGCTCCGGTCCGTGGACGACGGTCATGGTCCCCCCTTTGCCCGGCCGCTGTCGCCGAGCCACAAGCGAGCGGCGCTCACGTTGACGCCCGCGCACTACCGGAGCCGTGTGACGACCTGGTTTCCTGTTGGGCTACCGACGGTAACAGCGCAGCTGTCGCAGGAACACCCCAAAGTCACGCCACCCATGGACCGGCCAGGGCTTTCCCACGCACGGTCCGAGTACCGCCCCCGCGAAGCCCCCAGGAGGGCCGCTCATGGACACCCCCGAAGCCGATGGAATCACCCGCCGCCACGCCCTGACCGTGGCGGGCGGAGTCCTCGCGGGCGCGACCCTCGCCGCGCAGGCCTTCCCCGCGTACGGCGCCACGCAGGACGCCGACGCGATCGTCGTCGGCCACGGACTCGCCGGACTCGTCGCCACCGCCGAACTCGCCGCGGCCGGACGCAAGGTGCTCCTCCTCGACCAGGAACCCGAGGCGAGCATCGGCGGCCAGGCGTTCTGGTCCTTCGGCGGACTGTTCCTCGTCAACTCCGACGAACAGCGCCTGATGGGCGTCAAGGACACCTACGACCTGGCCTGGCAGGACTGGCAGGGCACGGCCGGCTTCGACCGGGGCGTCGACGACCCCAAGGGCCAGGACCACTGGGCGTACCAGTGGGCCAAGGCGTACGTCGAGTTCGCGTCCGGCGAGAAGCGGTCCTGGCTCTCCGGGCTCGGCGTCCAGTGGTTCCCGATCGTCGGCTGGGCGGAGCGCGGCGGCGGCCTCGCCACCGGACACGGCAACTCCGTACCCCGCTTCCACGTCACCTGGGGCACCGGACCGGCGGTCGTCGAGCCGTTCGAGAAGAAGGTCCGGGCCGCGGTCGCCGACAACAAGGTGACCTTCAGGTTCCGGCACCGCGTGGACGAGATCGTCACCACCGGGGGAGTCGTCACCGGCGTCCGCGGGGCCGTCCTGGAGCCCAGCGGCGTGGCCCGCGGCAAGCCCAGCTCCCGCACGGCCGTCGGTGACTTCGAGCTGCGCGCCCCGGTCGTCGTCGTCACCTCCGGCGGCATCGGCGCCAACCACGACCTGGTCCGGCAGAACTGGCCCGCCCGGATGGGCACCCCGCCGAAGTTCATGGTCACGGGCGTTCCCGCGCACGTCGACGGCCGCATGCTGGGCATCACCGAGAAGGCGGGCGGCCGCATCGTCAACCCCGACCGCATGTGGCACTACACCGAGGGCCTGCGCAACTACGACCCGATCTGGCCCGGCCACGGCATCCGCATCCTCCCCGGCCCGTCCTCGATGTGGTTCGACGCGACGGGCAAGCGGTTCAACACGCCCGACCTCCCCGGCTACGACACCCTGCACACCCTCAAGACCATCACCGACTCGGGCTACGACTACTCCTGGTTCGTCACCACCCAGAAGATCATCGCCAAGGAGTTCGCGCTCTCCGGCTCCGAACAGAACCCCGACCTCACCAACAAGAACGTCTGGCAGCTGCTGTCCCGGATCTGGCAGACCCCCGAGCCGATCGAGAAGTTCAAGAACAAGGGCGAGGACTTCGTCGTCGCCTCGACGCTCACCGACCTCGTCGCCGGCATGAACAAGCTGACCGGCACCTCACTCATCGACCTCGCCGACCTCAAGCGGCAGATCGAGGCCCGGGACCGGGAGATCGACAACGCGTACACCAAGGACGTCCAGGTCATGGGCATCCGCAACGCCCTGAACTACACCGGCGACTCACTCAGCCGGACGGCCGCCATCCACCGGATCCTCGACTCCAGCGCGGGCCCGCTGATCGCCGTACGCCTCAACGTCCTCACCCGCAAGACCCTCGGCGGTCTCCAGACCGACCTCTTCGGCCGGGTCCTGAACGCGGCCGGGAACCCCGTGCCCGGTCTGTACGCGGCCGGAGAGGTCGCCGGCTTCGGCGGCGGCGGAATCCACGGCTACCGCTCCCTCGAGGGCACGTTCCTCGGCGGCTGCCTGTTCTCCGGACGCCAGGCGGGACGGGCCGCCGCGGCGGCGACGGCGACCTGACCGGGCATCGAATGTAGCCGGGCACGGTCCGATCGAGCGAGACATGGGCCGAGTGGCCCGACTCACATGGCCAACCCGGTCACGCACCGACACGATGGTCCTCGTCACCGCCAGGCTGAAGGGGTCCCGGATGTTCCGCAAGGTGCTGGTCGCCAACCGTGGCGAGATCGCGATCCGTGCGTTTCGCGCCGGCTATGAGCTGGGCGCGCGCACGGTCGCGGTCTTCCCGTACGAGGACCGCAACTCACTCCACCGGCAGAAGGCCGACGAGGCCTACGAGATCGGCGAGCAGGGGCACCCGGTGCGCGCCTACCTCTCCGTCGAGGAGATCGTCGGCGCCGCGCGCCGGGCGGGCGCCGACGCCGTCTACCCGGGCTACGGGTTCCTCTCCGAGAACCCCGAACTCGCGCGTGCCTGCGAGGAGGCGGGCATCACGTTCGTCGGCCCCGACGCGCGCATCCTCGAACTGACCGGGAACAAGGCGAGCGCGGTGGCGGCGGCCCGCGCGGCGGGCGTGCCCGTGCTCGGCTCGTCCGAGCCCTCCAACGACATCGACGAACTGGTCCGGGCCGCCGAGGAGATCGGCTTCCCCCTGTTCGTCAAGGCGGTCGCCGGCGGCGGCGGACGAGGCATGCGCCGCGTCGAGGACCCGGCCGTGCTGCGCGAGTCCATCGAGGCGGCCTCCCGCGAGGCCGCGTCCGCCTTCGGCGACCCGACCGTCTTCCTGGAGAAGGCCGTCGTCGACCCGCGCCACATCGAGGTGCAGATCCTCGCCGACGGCGAGGGCAACGTCATCCACCTCTTCGAGCGCGACTGCTCGGTCCAGCGCCGTCACCAGAAGGTGATCGAGCTGGCCCCCGCGCCCAACCTCGACCCCGGGCTGCGCGACCGTATCTGCGCCGACGCCGTGCGCTTCGCCCGCGAGATCGGCTACCGCAACGCCGGTACCGTCGAGTTCCTCCTCGACCCCGCGGGCAACCACGTCTTCATCGAGATGAACCCGCGCATCCAGGTCGAGCACACGGTGACCGAGGAGGTCACCGACGTCGACCTCGTCCAGGCCCAGCTTCGCATCGCCGCCGGCGAGACCCTGGCCGACCTCGGCCTGTCCCAGGACACGGTCACCCTGCACGGCGCCGCCCTCCAGTGCCGGATCACCACCGAGGACCCCGCCAACGGCTTCCGCCCCGACACCGGCCGCATCAGCGCCTACCGCTCGCCCGGCGGGTCCGGCATCCGCCTCGACGGCGGTACCACCCACGCGGGTACGGAGATCAGCGCGCACTTCGACTCGATGCTGGTCAAACTGACCTGCCGGGGCCGGGACTTCGAGACCGCGATCAAGCGGGCCCGGCGGGCCGTCGCCGAGTTCCGGATCCGGGGTGTGTCCACCAACATCCCGTTCCTCCAGGCCGTCCTGGACGACCCGGACTTCCAGGGCGGGCGCGTCACGACGTCGTTCATCGAACAGCGCCCGCACCTGCTCACCGCGCGCTCCTCGGCCGACCGCGGCACCAAGCTGCTGACCTACCTCGCCGACGTCACGGTGAACAAGCCGCACGGTGAGCGGCCCGAGCTGATCGACCCGGTCACCAAGCTGCCGCCGGTGCCCGACACCGAGCCGCCCGCGGGCTCCCGCCAGCGCCTGGTCCACCTCGGACCCGAGGGCTTCGCCCGCCAACTGCGCGAGTCGCCGACCATCGGCGTCACCGACACCACCTTCCGCGACGCCCACCAGTCCCTGCTGGCCACCCGGGTCCGCACCAAGGACCTCCTCGCCTCGGCCCCGCTGGTCGCCCGGACCCTGCCCGAACTGCTGTCCCTGGAGTGCTGGGGCGGCGCCACCTACGACGTCGCCCTGCGCTTCCTCGCCGAGGACCCGTGGGAGCGGCTGGCCGCCCTGCGCGAGGCGGTCCCCAACATCTGCCTCCAGATGCTGCTGCGCGGCCGCAACACCGTCGGCTACACGCCCTACCCGACCGAGGTGACCGACGCCTTCGTCCAGGAGGCCGCCGCCACCGGCATCGACATCTTCCGCATCTTCGACGCGCTCAACGACGTCGGCCAGATGCGGCCCGCCATCGACGCCGTACGGGAGACGGGGACGGCCGTCGCCGAGGTCGCCCTCTGCTACACCTCCGACCTGTCCGACCCGAACGAGCGGCTCTACACCCTCGACTACTACCTCCGGCTGGCCGAACAGATCGTCGACGCGGGCGCCCATGTGCTGGCCGTCAAGGACATGGCGGGCCTGCTGCGCGCCCCGGCCGCCGCGAAGCTCGTGTCGGCGCTGCGCCGCGAGTTCGAACTGCCGGTGCACCTGCACACCCACGACACCGCGGGCGGCCAGCTCGCCACCTACCTGGCGGCGATCCAGGCCGGCGCGGACGCCGTCGACGGAGCCGTGGCCTCCATGGCGGGTACGACCTCGCAGCCCTCGCTGTCCGCGATCGTCGCCGCGACCGACCACTCCGAGCGGCCCACCGGCCTCGACCTCCAGGCCGTCGGCGACCTGGAACCGTACTGGGAGGGCGTCCGCAAGATCTACGCCCCCTTCGAGGCGGGCCTGGCCTCCCCGACCGGGCGCGTCTACCACCACGAGATCCCCGGCGGACAGCTCTCCAACCTGCGCACCCAGGCCGTCGCGCTCGGCCTCGGCGACCGCTTCGAGGACATCGAGGCGATGTACGCCGCCGCCGACCGCATCCTCGGCCACCTGGTGAAGGTCACCCCGTCCTCCAAGGTGGTCGGCGACCTCGCCCTGCACCTGGTCGGCGCCGGAGTGTCCCCGCAGGACTTCGAGGCGTCGCCCGACCGCTACGACATCCCCGACTCCGTCATCGGCTTCCTGCGCGGCGAACTCGGCACCCCGCCCGGCGGCTGGCCCGAGCCGTTCCGCAGCAAGGCACTGCAGGGCCGCGCGGCGGCCAAGCCCGTCCAGGACCTGACCACCGAGGACCGCGAGGGCCTGGAGAAGACCCGCCGCACCACCCTCAACCGGCTGCTCTTCCCCGGCCCGACCCGCGACTTCGAGACCCACCGCCAGGCCTACGGTGACACCAGCGTGCTCGACAGCAAGGACTTCTTCTACGGTCTGCGGCCGGGCAAGGAGTACGCCGTCGACCTCGAGCCGGGCGTCCGGCTCCTGATCGAGCTCCAGGCCGTCGGTGAGGCCGACGAGCGCGGCCTGCGCACCGTGATGTCGTCCCTGAACGGCCAACTGCGGCCCATCCAGGTGCGGGACAACGCGGCGGCCTCCGACGTACCGGTGACCGAGAAGGCCGACCGCGCCGACCCCGGACATGTCGCCGCGCCGTTCGCGGGCGTGGTCACGCTGGCGGTCGCCGAGGGCGACGAGGTGGAGGCCGGCGCGACGATCGCCACCATCGAGGCGATGAAGATGGAGGCCACGATCACGGCGCCGAAGGCCGGCACGGTGTCGCGGCTGGCCATCAACCGGATCCAGCAGGTGGAGGGCGGTGACCTGCTGGTCGAGGTGGGCTGAGGTCACGGGTCGCGGGCGGTCACTCGCCCGCGGCCACGTACCGGTCGTCCGGGCCGTCCGCGTCCTCCCGGCCCGACAGGTCCACCTTCACGCCGTGGGGCTCCAGAACCTGCCGTATCCGCTCCGCCATCGCGTCGGACAGGTAGTGGTGGTGAAGGTCCAGCTCCTGGAGATGCACCAGCGGCTGACCGCTCAGCAGTGCCGCGGCGCCCGTGTCGGACAGGGTGCCGCGGCCCAGGTGCAGGGCGGTCAGCCGGGCCACCACGGGTGCCGCGGCGACGGCGGCGGCCACCTCGTCCTGGTTGTCGCCGTTCTGCAGACCCAGCCGGCGCAGGGCGGGCAGCCGGGAGCCGTCCAGGATCGGCGCGAGGTCGGCCACGGTGGCGGAGCGGCCGTACGACTCCGCGCCCAGCCACAGGTCCAGGTGCTCCAGCGCGGGCAGGTCCGAGCCGGCGAGTCCGTGCACCACCTCGGCGGGCAGCCCGCCGTTCTCGAAGCGCAGGACGCGCAGACTCTCGTGGCGCAACGGCGTGAACTCCAGCCCCGTACCGCCGCCGAAGCCACCGCCCGAACCGCGTACGGCGAGCTCCTCCAGCCCGGGGTAGGCGGTGAGGAACGGGCTGACGTCGCCCTGGACGATCCAGGAGAGCTCGCACTCCTCGAACTCGAGGTCGGCGAGATAGAGGGCCCGAAGGCCGGTCAGCCGGTCCGCCGCCCCGGCGAGGCGTTCCACCACCTCGTGGCAGCAGTCGCCGGCGTCCAGTTCGCTGCCGTAGGCGCCCGCCCCGAGGACCAGGGCGCGCACCCGCGAGGGGTCCACGGTGTCCAGGAACCGGTTCCAGCACTCGTCGAAGTCCTCCGGTTCGCCGTCCTGCCGGACGAGCTTCCAGGCCACGGACTCCGCTTCGGGGAGGTCCCGGGCGGTCTCCCCGGGCAGAGGGAAGACGAACACCGGCAGGCCGTGCAGTTCCGAGATGTGCGCCAGCGTCATGAGCGGGTACCTCCGTGAGCGGTCAGCGAGCGGACGGTGGCCGGGACTGCGCGCTCCGGCCCGTGCGGCGTACTTTCTACCAACCCCCACCGACAGTCCCGCGCGGGGCGCTGCCCGCGAGGGCAGCGGGTCTGCCCTCGCGGCCGGTGACGCGCGCCGGGTCACCCGCTAACGTCCCTCCGTGAACAACTGCACTTTCCCGCAGCGGCCGTTGACCCGTCGTCCGGAGTCCGCCGCGTGAGCGACGAGCCCGCCGTCGAGAGCCCTGCGCACCAGGCCGTCACCGCCCCGGAAGCCCCCGCCCCGGAGGTTCCCGCCGCTGCAGCGCCGGCCGTGGAAGCACCCGCCCCACGCCCCCGTCGGCGCGGCCCGGGCCCCTTCACCCTCCTGGTGCTGCCGGGCCTGGTCACCCTCACCACGGTCGCCGGGTTCCTCGCCCTGACCGGCGGACTCCCCGACGACCGCAGCGCCGGGGAGAGCACACCGCAGGACGCCGCCGGCGGCGTCAACGCGACCTACGGACCCTGGCTGCGCAAGTCCGCCGACGCCTGCACGGTCGTCACCCCGTCCGCCCTCGCCGCGCAGATCGAGCAGCTCACCGGCTGGAGCAACGACAGCGCCACCACCTCCGGCGCGCAGGGCATCGCCGCCTTCAGCGCTGCCGACTGGAAGACCTGGGGCAAGGACGACGACGGCAACGGCCGCTCGTCACCGCGCGATCCTGCCGACGCCATCATGGCGCTCGGCCGCCAGGACTGCTCCCTGGCCCAGGAGGTCACCGGCCTCAGAACCGACGGCACCGTCAACGGGGACCTGGTCGACCTCACCCTCGCCGCCTACGCGGTCGGCACGGACGCCGTGACGAAGGCGGGAGGCGTCCCCGCCTCGGCACAGACCTACCTCAGCGAGGTCAAGGCCCTGTTCGCGAAGTACGAGGCCTTCGACCGGGAGGACACGAGCGGCGGTGGCGTCCTGGCCGACGCGATCCTGACGCCGCCCGTCACCACCCTCACCATCACCTCCCCCTACGGCTCCCGCCAGCACCCCCTCACCGGCGTCACCAAACTCCACACCGGCGTGGACTTCGGCGCACCGCAGGGCGCCCAGGTCTCCGCCGCCCGCGCGGGCACCGTCGTCTTCGCGGCCATGACCACGGCCTACGGCAACCGGGTCGTCGTCGACCACGGCACGATCGAGGGCAAACGGCTCCAGACGACGTACAGCCACCTGTCCGCCATCGGCGTCACCGTGGGGCAGACCGTGCAGACCGGGGCCCCGTTGGGGCGGGTCGGATCCACCGGCCTGTCCACCGGCCCCCACCTGCACTTCGAGGTGATCTACGACGGCTACTACGCCGACCCCCAGCCCTGGCTGGCGCTGAACGGCGGCTGAGGTACCTCACGAGGGCGGGTGCCACGGCCGGCTCAGAGCGCGAGGCGGCCGCCGGCCGACCGGGCCACCTCGGTGTGGGAGAGGTACTCCACGATGCTGTGGGCCCGGTCGCGGGCGTTGATGACGGCGAGGTCGGTCAGGCCGTCCGCCCAGTCGTCGGCCGGCGGGCATCCGATGGCGACCGCGTCGTTGGGGCACCACACGTTGAACCAGTCCGCGACCGTGTCGGGACGCTTGGGCCCGCCCACGAGGAGCCTGCTGTACACACGCCTCCTCGGAGTCGGGTAAGGCGACCCCCGCGTCCCGTTGCCGCTCGACCGCTCGACCGCTCGACCGCTCGACCGCTCGACCGCTCGACCGCGCGCCGCTCGTCCCGGCCGCGCCGTACCGTGCGGCGGCCGCCGCCACCCGGCGCTCCCGCTCGCCGCGGGACCTGTCCGTCGCGGCCATGTCAGTTCGCCGTCCCTCCGGCGGTGTGCCACGGCACGAAGGCGTTCGTCAGGCCCGCGAGCGCCGAACGCAGTTCCGGGTGGTGGCGCAGCAGCACCGTGATCATGCTGTTGTCGTCGATCCAGGCCATACCGGCCTTGGAGTACACCTCGGGCGTGTAGTACTCGGTGAAGAAGCGATCGCTGTTCAGCCGGCGCGAGGCCATCAGGACGAAGATGCGGAACGCCGTGTCGCTGAAGGCGAATCCGGCCGGCAGCCGCTCCGCGTACAGCCCGACCATGAGATCGACCTTTTCGACATCCCCGTCGTAGAGCCGCTCGATCTGCTCCGCCCACTGCGGATTGTCCGTCAGCTCCGCGAAGGTCTTCGCCGGCCTCAGCCGCAGCAGCCGCCGGAACTCGTTGTAGCGAGGGACGCCCAGCTCACGGGAGCGCAGGATGTCGGTGGCGGCGAGGTCCTGAAGACGGCCGTCGGGACGCTCGAACTCCTGGAGGAACCGGGGGAAGTTGTGCAGGGTGACCAGTCCGGGGTGCAGGGTGCCGAAACTGTAGAGCAGATCGGCCGTCCCGGTGGCCTCCAGGACCTTCAGCGCACCGGGGCCCGAGATGTCGCGGAGGGTGCAGTGCCGCAGGGTGGCGTCGTCGGCGGCGGAGCGCAGGTGCCATTCGTCGCGGATCAGCGGGTGCATGCGGTAGACGGCGACGAATTCCTCGGTCAGGGCGTACGGGACGCCGTAGTGGTCCGTCCTGCCCCCGGGGATCCCGCTGACGACCTCGCTGCCGCTGATCCGGCCGAAGAGGTTGTGGACGCGCTCGCCCGCGAGGCCCCACCAGTTGGCGCGCAGGGCCGTGACGGTGGTGGGGTGGCTGATCACGGCCGGGGTCCACTCCACGGTGTGGATCTTGGCGAGCAGCGCGGCGTTGACCAGGCGGGCGCGCTGGAACAACTCCTCGTCGCCCCAGGACGGGTACGCGCCGTGCAGGTGGTCGCAGATCGCGTTGTGCTCCCGGGCGAACAGGCGCTGCATCATCGCCAGACCCAGCCAGAAGCCGGGCACCCGCGACGGATCGCGGGAGGGGTCCGAGGGGAACGGGGACTGCTCGTCGTCCCACAGGCGCACCTTGCCCAGCTCGCCGGTGCGCATCAGGCGCTGCTCGGACTCGTTCGATCCGTAGAGCTGCGAGGCGTCCCACCAGTGGGAGGAGACGTTCACGCGGGTGTCGGGCGTCCCGGCCGGCGCCTCGGGGTCGCGCGTCGGGTCGTCCGGTGTCCGCATGATCCGCATGGGCTGTTCCGGCCACGGGTCGTCGTCCGTGAGGGGGAGTTCCCAGGGCCGCTCCGCGGGGCTCGTACCGTGGCTGAACCAGTCGCGGACCATGAACTGGAGCCAGGCGGCGACCAGGGAGTTCACCGACTCCGCCGGGGTCAACCCGTCCCGGGTGAGCAGCGCGCGGCTGACTTCGCGGGGGCTCGGCCGCGACAGGACGTCCTCCGGCGCGGCCGGGGCGATCCGGTCCAGCGGGATGTTCCGGCCGAAGCGGGTGCCCGCCATGCCCATCCGAGGCTCGCCGAGGTCGTTGTGGCTGCCGTCGGCGGTCCGGTCGACCTTGTGGCTCTCGGCAGGGGGCGCCGAACCGGGGAGGTCGACCGAGGGCAGAGAGCCGGTGTCGTGGAGGTTCCTCTGCCGCAGCCCGACGCGCAGCCCGAGGAGTGTCAGCAGACCCGGCAGCACGGGCAGCCTGTCCCAGCCGACGCGCCGGTCGACGTACTCGGCGCCGCCGGTGACGATCCGCCAGGGCAAGGACGTACGGTATCCGGCCGCGGGACGCCGTGCGGCGCGTCGTCGCTCGCTCATCACGTTGCTCCTGTCCTGCACGAAAACGGCGCACGCCCTCGCGGACGACGGCCAAGGGGCCAAGGGGCGAAGGGGCGAAGGGGCGAAGGAGTCGAAGCCTGCGGCGACCGGTCGTCCCGGCCGATGGGCCGGGGTCGGCGAGGGTCGCCGACGGCGACCGGCCGAGCCCGCCTCCGGTACCGGCGCGCAAATGCCCTGTAAACACTCCGAATACCATGGTATGAGAGCCGCTGCTCTCCCGCACCTCAAGGCCCGGACCGGCGCCGTCTCACCGGTGCCTTCGACGCCCAGCCGCACCCTGACGGCCGCGAAGACGGGGCTTCGGCTGGTGACGCTTGCGCCGCTTGCCCGACCGGTTCACGGCCGTCTGCGCACGCGGCGGGGCGGGCGGGCCGGCTTGCCGCAGGTCCTCGATCGTCTTCTCGACGACGTGCAACTCCTCCTCGGCACGGCCCGGTTCCTCCGCGTCGAGCCGGGCGAACGCGTCACGCGCCTGCTCGTGCGCGCGCAGCACCTTGGCCCGGGGACGGCGGCCTCCGTACGACTGGGCCAGCACCGCCTGTGCCCGGGCCCTGTTGAACCTGAGTCGCCACGCGCGCACGTCCAACTCGTCGTACAGCGTCAGCGCCCGGCGGGCGGCCGCCTCGGCCCGTCCGCAGGTCTGCCGGGGCGCGGGGGCGGCACGCAGGGGCCGGCCCGTGGCGTCCAGCGCGAGCAGAACCTCCGCCTCCAGACAGCTCGTCCAGGCTTCGTGGACGCGATTGGCCCACCGGTCCTCCTTGCGCATCTTCTCGTACTGTCCCAGCGCCTGCTCGACGTGTTCCAGCGCCTTGAGCAGGTCCTCCTGCCGGCTTTCCACCGGACGGGAGCGCGCCCTGCCCAGGTGCGCCTCCGCCAGTCGGCCCAGCGCGAGGGCGTGCTGCGGACGTACGGCCTCGCGGTACTCCCGCTCCAGGGCGTTGTAATGACGGTTCAGGGCTTCGTTGTGCCGGTCGACGCTCTCGTCCCACTCCTGCCGGGCGGCGTGCTGGACGCCCAGGATGGACAGGGCCTCGGCGATGTCCCGTTTCCACAGACCGGGACACCTCTCGCGCAGCGCCTCGTAGATCTCGACGCTCTCCACGGCTCTGGCCACCGCATGGTCGACGCGTCCGCTCGCACCGAGCTGCCACGCCAGACCGCGCAGCGCGAACGCCCGCATGCCCTGGATCTCGTCCGGCCCGTGCTCGTCGCTCTCCTGGGCCTGCGCCAACCGCTCGATCAGCTCGCACGCCTCGGTCGCCGCCTGCAGGGCCTCGCGCTGGCGGCCGATCCGGTGGGCAGCCGTGGCCAGGGTGCACAGGGCCTTCACCAGACCGAAGGCGTTCCCGCGGCTGGGATTGCGCTGGAACAGCGGTTCCAGACGCCGTATGGAGTCCCGGGCACAGAGGTCCGCCTCCTCGAACCGGCCCACGTCGACGAGCCGGTCGGCCAGGTCCTTGAGGGCCTCGGCCAAGGCGAACTCGTGCTCCTCGGACGGACTGAGCTGGTGCAGCGCGTGGTACATGTCCACCGCCTGCCCGGCGACCTCGTGCGCCTGGATGCGCAGACCCGAACTGGCCAGGTACAGCGACCAGCGTTGAAGGGCCCGGGCCAGCTCTGCTCGGTTGTCCTGAGCGGGCGGCCCGCCACCCTCGCGGTAGTGCTGCACCGCGTGTTCAGCGACCGCCGTGGCCAACTCCAACAGGACGTCGGGGCAGGCGAGGTCGAGTTCCCCGAGGACCTGGGCGGCGACCTCCTGCGCCGACTCCTTGCGCAGCGTGGAGTTCAGTGCGCAGGCCAGCGAGGTGCCGATGGCGCTCGCGAACTGGTCCTGATCGGTGGCGGCGACCTGTTTGACCAGTCGGACGAGGGGGCGGGCGTGACCGCGCAGCGCGGCGTCCAGTGCCTCGCGGGCCCGCTGCTGGGCCGACGGCTCACCCGACCCGTCGGCGGCGTGTCCCACGCCGTCGGTCCGGCAGCCGTCGGAGCCGGCGGTGAGCTGAAGGACGTGCAGCACGTTCAGTATCTGGCGCGCCTGGTCGGTCGCGGCCTGCGGGATCCCCGGGCCGTCGCCGCCGACGTCGAGCAGTCGCGGGGCGATATCGGGAAAGGCGGCGATCACCTTCGCGCCGAGCCGCTCGGCGAGCCTCAGCGGCTGGAGCGACCGCAGGTAGCCGTCTCCGGTGAGTTCCGCGTGCTGCCATCGGGCGAAGGCCCGCGTGAGCCATTCCGGTTCGTCCGCGAGGTCGGGGACGAGCCGCAGCCGGCGCGCCGCCTCGGTCTCCCGCTCCCCGTCCGTCTCGCCGTCGGCCACCGCCAGACCGGAGACGGCGACGATCCGTTCGAGCAGGACCGGGTCGTGCGGCAGCTTCTGGCGCTCGGCGGACGCCTGCCACCTCTGGCGTTCCACGTCGAGGGCGTAGTCCAGCAGGGCGTTGGCGCGTGAGCGCGTGGGCGGTCCCGTGGTTGCCGAGTGCGTTTTCTGCAGCAGTGTGCGGGCATCCACCAGTGCCTGGATCAGGACGAGCAGATAGCTGCCGAAGTCGGGCTCTTCGAGACCGGGCACGCCCACCCCGGTGGGCGCGGCGACGCCCGTCGCCGTCTCACCCTCCGTCACGGCACCGGCCCGCACAGCGGTGTCGGCCTTGCTGTCGGTCTCCTCGTACCAGCCCCTGAAGGCGGCGTAGGCGACCCGGTAGACGTCCTCACGGTCGGCTTCCGGCAGCGGCGGCAGCGGCGGGGGATCCTCCGCGTCCACCAGTGCCTCGTAGCGCCGCTTGACCGCGTCCCACCACGGACCGCCGCGGTGGGCGACTGCCAGGACGCGCAGCGGATGGTGGCCTCCGCGCTCGGTGGCCTCGGCGAGGAGGAAGTGCAGCTGACCGGCGTGGGCGTCGGCGTCGTCGATGACCAGCAGCCGTCGCTCGGTCAGGGCGCAGACACCGGAGAAGTCCACGTGCAGCGGGTCGACGACACCGGCGACCCAGCCCCTGCCGGCCATCGTGCGGCACAGCTCACGGGCGAGCCGGGTCTTGCCGACCGTGCTGCCGCCCGTGAGCAGCCGAATGCGTTGCCCGCCGCCCCCGTCGTCCTCGCGCTCACACCAGTCGACCAGCGTGTGGAGCTGCTCGGCGCGCCCACGGAAGGGCACGACGCCATGGCGGGATTCGAGCAGGTCTGCCTCGGACCACTGATCGCGTGGCGGCAGGGGGCTGTACGCGGGCTTCAGGACCTCGCCGCCCGCCCAGACGGGGTCCAGCGTGACGCGTTGCTCGGGGGCCGTCCTCCCGCGGGCCGCCAGCAGGCAGGTGTTCGCCTCGTCCAGGCCGTCGTCGCCGAAGATCGTGCCGACGGGCAGTGCGATCAGCCGTCCTTCGATCGTGGCGCGGTCCTCCGTGATCACGCCGATGAGGTGATCTCCGCTGAACAGGGCCGCACCCGACATTCCGCTCCAGAGCGACACGCCCCGGCCGAGCGGAGACGAGCCTGTCCTGATCTGCAGGTTCAGACGACGCACCTCGCGCCTCGACCCGGTGAGGGGAAGGACGCGCCCCCGCACGTCCTCCGGGTTCACCAACCGTCTCGCCCCGGACTGCTCCACCCCCGACTTCGGAAAGCCCAGCGCCTGAGCCGCGACGGCGCCCTCGCCGATGAGACGGCCCAGTCGCACCTCAGCCGACGGGCTGTCCCGTCCCGTCCGGAACGGATCGTCGGCGGTGGATTCCAGGAGTGCGTAGTCGGGCTCCTCGTCTCCCCGGACCGCCACGCGGAAGGTGTGCCGTTCCTCCGAGAGGTGGTAACTCCCCTCGTGACGCGCGTAGGCGCGGGCCGTGACCGCGGAGCCTTCGGGCCCGACACAGTGACCGGCGGTGAGGACGAGTTCCGGTGTCAGCAGATACCCCGAGCCTCGTCTGCCGTCCGCGGCGAGCGAGACCAGCCGCTCGGCGTCGAGCCCGGTCATTCGGCGACGTCTCCCTCATCGGCGATGAGCGTGGTGGGCGGCAACGTGAGGTTCAGCTTGATCCGGTGCGTGGTGGCATTGCCGCGCGCGTAGTCGCCACCGGCCTGCACCACCCAGAACTGGATGCCCGCCCGGCCCGCGGCGTTCCGGGTGATCTGGACAGTGGCCTCCACCTCGACATCGGCGATGCCGAAGCGCAGCTCTTCCCCCGCGGCTCGCCGCTGTGCGTCTTCCAGTTCGCGTCGCAGACCGCCGAGCATGTCCGCCAGGCCCAACCCATCCGTCGTGAGCGCCTGTTGCCTGTCTGCCATTGCCGTACTCCTTCGCAGGGGAGTTCCCGATCAGAGGGAACGGGAGGGCCCGCGACGGAAGACGGGGATACCGTCGATTGTCCGAGTTCCCTCAGAGGCGGGCAACTCGATCACGCGAGATCAGCAGGGGCGTCGACGCGCACGCCCCACCCTGTCGGCCTAGTGGGGGCGAGGGGTGACTCTGAGCTCGTGGACGCGGGCCCGGTCCGCCTCGGTGACGCAGGACCGCAGCCGCACTCCGGCGGGCGGCGCCGGCGGCTGGCCCCCGGCCCGGTCCAGGGGTCGGCGCAGCACGTGATACCGCCGGACGACGGACCAGCCGCGGGCCCGGAGCAGCGCGGTGTCGAGCGTGGGCGCCGCGTTGAGCGTGGGCGCCGCGTCGAGCGTGGGCGCCGCGTTGAGATGCAGATGCACCACGGCCCGCCCGGCCCCGTTCTCCCGCGCCTTCTCCAGCGCCCGGGTCTGCATCGCGGCCAGGACGAGCTGCCCCGCCTCCTGCCGGTCGGGCAGGACGTAGTGGTCGAGGTCGACGCGCTCGCCGCCCGACTCGTCCCACAGCAGCCCGTAGGCGACCAGCCGGTCCCCGTCGGAGGCGAGCCAGGAATCCCGCTCCGGATCCGTCTCGGGCTGCTCAGATCGGCCTCGACGGTGTGCAGGTCCGTCTCGGGCCGGCCGGTCTCGATGAGATCGATCTCGTTGAGGAGACCGGTGACGGCCGGCGCGTCGGCGAGGGCGGCGGGACGCAGGAGAGAGGGCATGGCGCCAGGGTCCGGGGGACGTGACCCGGCCGCAACGCGATCACACGTTGCGAAAGGTGCAGCCATGAGCCCTGTATGCGCCCCCGCGCGCCTGGGCAGAATCCGTTCTGCCATTGATCATGCGGGTGAGCGCCACGGGGACACACGATGACACCGTGTCACTCACCACGAACTTCCAGGGAAGGCAGGTCGGTTGTCGTGCAGTTGCGTCTTCCCTCCTCAATATCCGAAGCCCAGCGCTGTCTGGCCGAGGGAGCGGTACCGGTAGGAGGCGCCACACTCGTGTGGGCCGGCTGGCAGCGGGACGGCTTCCCCGAGCAGGCCGTGTCGCTGCGCAACGTGCCGGAGGCCGGCACGGTCGGCCCCGAGGAACTCGGCGGGGCCGTACTGCTCAGCCAGGTCGACGCGACGGTGCCCGAGGCGCTGCACCGGGCGGCCTCCGGCGTGGGCACCGGCGCGGTACGCCGGGCCGCCACGGTCGGCGGCAACATCGTCGGCAGCACCCTGCGCTGTCTGCTCCCGGCGGCTCTCGTCCTCGACGCCCGGGCCACCGTCCTGGAAGCCGACAGCGTGTACGAAACCGATCTGACCGAGCTGCTGGCGAAGCGTCACGTGCTGCTCGCCCTGCGCTGGCGCGCACCCCTGGTCAGCGGCTACCGCAAACTGGAGGGCGAGCCGGGCGGCCCGCCGCCCCTCGTCGTCGCCGCCGCGGTGCACGCCGACGGCGACAGCCCCCGTGACCTGCGGGTGGCCGTACGCGACGGCTACGAGGTGTTCAGCGAGAGCACGCCGTACGACCCGGACCCCGAACAGGTCCTGCACGCCCTGGCGGGCACCGACCTGGGCGTCCTTCCCGCCGCCGCCCGGGACGCGGTCCACGCTCGGATCACCGACGTGCTGGCCCGCGCCGCCGAAGGCTGAGGCCCGGCCGCGAGGCTCTCCGGCTCACGTCTCCCGCTCGGGTGCGTACACCTGCGCCGCCAGGCCGAAGGTCCAGGCGACCCCCTCCCGCGCCGTACGGGTCGCCGGCGGCACCCGCAGCCAGTAGGTGCGCCGCGTCCCGTCCGGCTCCGGTGTGGAGTTCAGGACCTCCACCATGGCGACGGGCTCGTCGTCCGGCAGGTCGATACGCCATAGGGTGCCCGTCTCGTCGCGGTGGACGTGACGCGCCCCGGAGTCCGCCAGATAGCGGTCGTACCCGTAGTACTCCAGCATGATCCGGCGCAGTTCGGCGTTCTCCTCGGACCTGATCCGGTCCGGGGAGAGCGCCGGCAGCTCGGCGAGGAACTCGGCCGGGACCGGCATGCCACGCCAGGCGTGCAGGGCGAAGCCGTCGGGGTACGCCAGTGCCGGGCCGTCCCCGTGGTCGAGCCGGCCCGCCTCGTCGCGGTGCAGGGCGACGGGACGCTCGCACACCACCGCCACCCGCGCGAACGGCCACCACCAGCCGGCGTGGCGGCTCACCGCGGCCAGCCCCTCGAGCGGGCCCCGGTCCGTCGGGAACGCGGCGAGCCATGGGGCGTCGTGCTGACCGAGCACGGCGTCCAGCAGCACCAGCCGGATCTCCGCGGCCTCCTTCCCGGTGTCCCCGCCTGCAAGCTCCTCCAGCACCCCGGTGCGGATCCGGTCGACGAGCGCCTGCGTGGGCTCCCACAGGAGTCCACCGGTGGCCGCCCAGTGCGCCGCCCAGCCCGCCGCGCCCAACCGCGTGTGGAGCCGCTGCCGTTCGCCGGCCCATGGAGCGCTGCGGACCGCCTCACGCACACTGGCGCCCTTGTCCGCCAGCTCCCGGACCAGCGTGACGGCCGCCCGCGGCGAAGCGGCCCACACCACCCGCTCCGGATCCGGCAGACCGGCCTGCCGGTAGGCGCGGCGCACGCCCTCCTCGGCGGCCGCGCGGTCGGCGGGCACGGCCGCCGCGGCACAGGCGCGCCAGCCACGCACGTCCTCGAAGGACGTCCCCTCCACCATCGTGTCCGCTTCCGCCCCGGGCACTGCCCCGGCAAGGTCCGTGGTCGTCATCCGCCCCTCCGTCACCTCGGTCACCTTCTGCTCAGTCCGCGACGATCCGCACGGATCCGGGCACGTACTCCCGCTGCCGGATCACCCGGTACCAGCCCTTCGGCAACGCGATCGCCGCGTGCTCCTCATGGACCACCCGGCCGCCCTGCGGAAGGCGCAGCAGCAGCGGACCGAACGGCCCGGGCTCCCGCACCAGATCCCCCGGGCCCACCACAGCGTGGGCGTGCCCGGTGACCTCGCCCAGCGCCAGCACGAGCCGGCCCCGCGCGTCCCGCCGCTCCTTGGGCGCGACCGCCACGTGCGGCGGCACCGCGGCCTCCGCTACGGGCACGATCAGCACGTCTCCCTGCCGGTACATGCCTCTCCCCTCCCCGCCGGATGCTTCGCGCACCGGCCTCATGACGAAGACGGTACGGACCACCACTGACAACGCCCCGCGCCGACGTCCCGAGCCGGTGCTCCGAACCGAGGCCCCGCCGAGAGGTGTCGTCAGTGCCTGTTGGTAGAACTGCGGACACATCACGGACCGCGCATCTTTTTCCCGGGGAGCAGCCGCATGACCGTCACCGACCACCTGCACGCGCTGTACCGGCTGCCCGCCCACACCTTCCCGGGCCCGGACGGCAGGACGGACGACCTGCCCGACCCGGAGGCCTTCGCCTGGCGCGTCACCAGCGACGTCTACGACGCCGAGGAGGACTGGACGAAGGCGTTCGCCCGGTTCTGCTCCGCCGTGGACACCACCCGGGTGCGGGCACTGATCGTCGGCGCCTGGCAGGAGGCGTACGACACGGACGCATCCGACGTCATCGAGGCGCTGGTGGCCGCCCGGGACCGGTTCCCCGCGCTGCGGGCGGTGTTCCTCGGCGACATGGTGGGGGAGGAGTGCGAGATCTCCTGGATCAACCAGACCGATGTCACCCCGCTCCTGGCCGCGTTCCCCGCGCTGGAGGAGCTCGGCGTGCGCGGCGGGTCCGGGCTGGTCTTCCCCGCCGTGACTCACCGCGCGCTGCGCAGGCTCGTGATCGAGACGGGCGGGCTGCCCGCGGAGGTCGTGCGCGGGGTCGGCGGCAGCGACCTGCCCGAGCTGGTCCACCTCGACCTGTGGCTCGGCACCCCCGAGTACGGCGGCGACAGCGAGGTCGCCGACCTGGAGCCGATTCTGTCCGGCGCCCGGCTGCCGAACCTGCGTCACCTCGCCCTGCGCAACAGCGAGATCCAGGACGCCGTGGCCGCGGCCGTCGCGTCCGCGCCCGTGGTGGCCCGTCTGGAGGTGCTGGACCTCTCCATGGGCGTGCTGACCGACGAGGGCGCGGCCGCCCTGCTCGGTGGTCAGCCGCTCACCCACCTGAAGAAGCTCGACCTGCACTACCACTACCTGAGCGAGTCCCTCCAGGAGCGCGTCCGGCGGACCGTGGAGACCGCGGGCGTCGAGGTGGACCTCGACCACGACGACGCCGAGGAGGACTCGGACGACGACGGCACGCCGTGGCGCTATGTCGCCGTCGGGGAGTGAGCACCCCACCCATGGGTCACCGTCCCTCCCTCCTCGACGAACCGCGCCGGGAGCGCGCGTCCGGGCCGCGCCTGGCAGTGGTCGGCAACCCGGAGAACCGTCGGGTCGCCCTCTTCGAGGACGCGGTACGCGGGGCCGGCCTGCCGGCCCCGCGTGTCGTGCCGTGGGCGGACGTACTGCGCGACGGCGGCGCCGACTTCGCCGCCGAGGAGATCGTCCGCCTGGACTCACCCGGCGAGAACCCCGAGGTCGACCGGCTGCTGCGCGGTGCCACCGACCCGACGCGGGTCGAGGGCTCGGGCCGCTGGTACGCCCGCTTCACCACCGCGGTACGCAGCCTGCGCGGCGGCGTCCGCCTCGACGACCCGGACGAGCTCGCGGTGCTGTTCGACAAGCGGCTCTGCCATGCCGTCCTCGACGCGGCGGGCGTCCCGGTGCCCGCCTCACCCACCTCGGGCCCGCAGGGCGCGCCGGTACGCGGCTGGGACGACGTACGCGCGGCGATGCGCGAGCACCGGATGCCCCGGCTCTTCGTGAAACCCGCGCACGGATCGTCCGCCTCGGGCGTCCTCGCCGTCGAGTCGGGCGGCGGTGGCCGGATCAGGGCCACCACGTCCGTGGAACTCGCCGGCGACGGCGGCCTGTACAACTCCCTCAGGGTGCGCCGCTACGAACGCGAGCAGGACATCGCGGCCATCGTCGACGCGCTCGCCCCGGACGGACTGCATCTCGAGCGCTGGCTGCCGAAGGCCGCCCAGGACGGCCGGGCCGCCGACCTCAGGGTCGTCGTCGTGGCCGGTCGCGCCACCCACGCGGTGGTCCGCACCAGCCGCTCGCCCCTGACCAACCTCCATCTCGGCGGCCGACGGGGCGACCTGGACTCCGTCCGGGCGGCCGTCGAGGCGGCGGGCGCCCGCTGGACCGACCTGCTGGACGTGTGCGAGCGGGCCGCGGCCTGCTTCCCGCGCACCCTGTGCGTCGGTGTCGACCTGCTGCCGGCCGTCGGCTGGGGCAGGGCCGCGGTCGGCGAGGTCAACGCCTTCGGCGACCTGCTGCCCCGGCTCACCGGCCTGCCCGGCAGCGGCGCGGAGGGCCTCGACAGCTATGCGGCCCAAGTGGCCGCCGCCCGAGGTGACCTCGCCCGGTACAGAACAGGAACACCGCATGCCTGAGCCCGACATGAACGAGGTGGTGGGCAGCCACGACCTCCTGCTCGTCACCCTCGACACACTCCGCCACGACGTCGCCGCCGAGCTGGCGGCCGCGGGCCGCATCCCCCATCTGGCCCGCCACCTCCCCGGCGGCCGCTGGCAGGAGCGGCACGCGCCGGGCAGCTTCACCTACGCCTCCCACCAGGCGATCTTCGCGGGCTTCCTGCCGACCCCGGCCGCCCCCGGACCGCATCCGCGCCTGTTCGCGGCGAGCTTCGCGGGCAGTGAGACCACCGCGGGCGGAACCTACGTCTACGACACCCCCGACCTCGTCTCGGGCCTCGCCGAGGACGGCTACCACACGGTGTGCATCGGGGGAGTGGGCTTCTTCAACAAGCAGGGTCCGCTGGGCTCGGTGCTGCCCGGTCTGTTCCACGAGTCCCACTGGGCACCGGAGTTCGGAGTCACCTCACCCGAGTCCTTCGAGAACCAGGTCGCCCGCGCCGAGGACGTCGTCCGCGGACTGCCGTACGAGCAGCGGCTGTTCCTCTTCGTCAACGTGTCCGCCCTGCATCAGCCGAACTGGTTCCATCTGCCCGGTGCGACCCGCGAGACCGGCGACAGCCGGGAGACGCACGCCGCCGCGCTGGAGTACGTGGACCGGCACATCGGGCGCCTGTTCGCCGCCGCGAGCAGCAGGCGCCGCTGCTTCGCGATCGTCTGCTCCGACCACGGCACCGCCTACGGCGACGACGGCTACACCGGCCACCGCCTCGGCCACGAGTCCGTGTGGACGGTGCCGTACGCCCACTTCTTCCTCGATCCCGCACCCCGTGACCCGTCGAACGGTCCGACGGAGGCCCGCCGATGAGCACCGCCGAGCCTGCCACCCGCACCAGCCCGTACCAGCACTACGTCTACGCCTACCCGCACAAGACGGCCTACCGTCCGCTGCCCGACCGCCCGTCCCTGAAAGCCCTCTGGGCGGCCGAGCCCAGGGACACGCTCTCCCTCTACCTGCACATACCGTTCTGCGAGGTCCGCTGCGGCTTCTGCAACCTCTTCACCCGCATCGGCGCCCCCGACGGACTGACCGGCGCCTACCTGGACGCCCTGGAACGGCAGGCGAGAGCCGTACGGGAGGCGCTGGGGGACACGGACGAGGTCCGCTTCGCCACGGCCGCCTTCGGCGGCGGCACCCCCACCTTCCTCACCGCCGCCGAACTGGACCGGCTCTGCGACATCGCCGAGCACCGTATGGGCGCCGACCTCCGCGCGGTCCCGCTGTCGGTGGAGGCCTCGCCCGCCACGGCCACCGCCGACCGCCTCGCCGTCCTGGCCGGCCGGGGCGCCACCCGACTGAGCCTGGGCGTCCAGAGCTTCGTCGACTCCGAGGCCAGGGCCGCCGTACGCCCACAGCGCCGCGCCGACGTCGAGACGGCCCTCGCCCGCGTCCGTGACACCGTCATCCCGGTCCTCAACATCGACCTCATCTACGGCATCGACGGCCAGACCGAGCGGACCTGGCGGCACTCCCTGGACGCGGCCCTGGCCTGGCGGCCCGAGGAGCTCTACCTCTACCCGCTCTACGTCCGTCCCCTGACCGGCCTCGACCGCCGCGGCCCGGGCCAGGCCGCGGCAGCCGACCCGGCCTGGGACGAGCAGCGGCTGCGGCTGTACCGCGCGGGCCGCGACCACCTCCTCGCGCACGGCTACACCCAGCAGTCCATGCGCATGTTCCGCCGCACCGACGCCCCGCCGCAGGGCACGGACGACTACGCCTGCCAGACCGACGGCATGATCGGCCTCGGCTGCGGCGCCCGCTCCTACACCGCCGGCCTGCACTACTCCTTCGACTACGCCGTCGGCATGCACCAGATCCGGGGCATCATCGACGACTACGTCGCCACCGAGGCGTCCGACTTCGCCCACGCCGAGGTCGGCCACCCCATGAACCCCCACGAGGCGCGCCGCCGCCATCTCCTCCAGTCGCTCCTCCAGGCCGAGGGCCTGCGCCTCGACGACTACCGGGCCCGCTTCGGCGGCGCGCCCGCCGACGACTTCGGCCCCGAACTCGAAGGCTTCGCCGACCGCGGCTGGCTGACCGACGCGGACCCCACGACCCTCAGGCTCACCCCCGAGGGCCTCGCCCACTCCGACGCCATCGGTCCCGAGCTGTTCTCCCCGGCCGTCCGGGCCGCCATGACCGCCTACGAGCGGAAGTGAGCCGGCCGCCATGGATCTGACCCTGCTCTACCGCGGCCCGCTCGCCTCCTGCGACTACGACTGCCCCTACTGCCCGTTCGCCAAGCGACGCGACAGCACGGAACAACTGCGCGCCGACCGTGCCGCCCTCGAACGGTTCGCGCGGTGGGCCGCGGCCCGCACCGACGACCGGCTCTCGCTGCTCTTCACGCCCTGGGGAGAGGGCCTGGTCCGCTCCTGGTACCGGCGCACCCTCGCCGACCTCTCCCGCCTCCCGCACATCCGCCGGGTCGCCATCCAGACCAACCTCAGCTGCCGCACCGACTGGCTCGCCGAGGCCGACCCCGACACGCTGGCCCTGTGGTGCACGTACCACCCGGGCCAGACGCCGTACGACCGCTTCCTCACCAAGTGCCGCGATCTGTCGGAGCGGGGCATCCGCTTCAGCGTCGGCGTCGTCGGACTGCCCGAGCACCTCGACGCCGCCCGCCGACTGCGCGCCGACCTGCCCGCGCACGTCTACCTGTGGATCAACGCCGCCGAGGGCCACACCTACGAGGACGCCGAGGCCGACCGGTGGACCGCCCTCGACCCGCTCTTCCCGTACAGCCGCCACCCGCACACCAGCGCCGGCCTGCCCTGCCGTACGGGCGACTCGGTGATCTCGGTCGACGGCGAGGGCACCGTCCGGCGCTGCCACTTCGTCCGCGCCGAACTCGGCAACCTCTACGACGGTTCGTACCGCGCCGCCCTGGGCCCCCGTCCCTGCCCGCTCGCCGTCTGCGACTGCCACATCGGCTATGTCCACCTGGAGACCCTGCCGCTGTACGACGTCTTCGCGGGCGGGGTCCTGGAGCGGATCCCGGCACCCGCCCCCGCACAGCACTCCGCCCGCATCACGACGATCGCGATGCGGGCGGAGACCGCGGACCTACGGGACTTGGACTGACAGGGGCTACGGGGTCACGTCGGTGACTCTCCAGCGCTGGTTGGAACCGGAGTTGGCCTGCCAGGTCGTGACGGCCGCGCCCTCGTTGGTCGCCTGGCCGCCGACCTCGAGGAGGCGTCCGGTGGCCACATTGACCAGGGTCCACGTCCCGTCGCCGGTGGTCGACATGATCCACTCGGTGGCCGGGTCACGCTTGCCGGTGTCGGGTTCGACCACCGGCACGTTGTCGCGGACGGCGAGGCGCTTGCCCTCGGCCGGGTTGTTGAAGACGTAGTGCTGGCGGGCGCCCGTCTTGCCGTACCGGGCGTCCAGCTGCCAGTCCTGCGCGGCGGTGCCGCTGGCCGAGCCGATGACCAGGTTAGTGCCGTTGGCCCCGACGGTCACCGCCTTGCCGCTCTGCACGCCGGTCAGCGTGTAGGAGTGGCCCTTGCTGAACAGGCCCGCGTTCTTCGCGACGCCGGAGACGCCCTTGACGGCGAAGGAGGTCACGGACTGGGCGGGGACGGTGTAGGTGGCCCTGCCGTCGACGACCTTGACCGGGGCCTGCTGCTTGAGCTTGCCGTCGGCGCTGGTCACCGTGGGGGTGACGGTCGCGCTGCCCTTGATGTCGCGGAACTTGGACAGGTCGAGGGTGACCGTGCGGGCCGCGGCGGTGCTGTTGACGTGGACGACCGAGGCGCCCTTGCCGTCCTTGGTGACGGCGGCGGCGCTCGAGGTGTCGTCCACCTTGATCAGCTTGTCGCCGGGCTTGATGAAGTGCGTGAAGTTCCTGGCCGTGTCGAACTTGGTGTTGGTGTAGATCGGGCAGGACTGGAGGGTGTCCGTGCTGGTGCAGCTGAACGGGAGCTGGATGGAGCCCCAGTTGCCGCCCTTCGCGGACTCGCCGCCCGGTTTCATGTTGTCGTAGTCCTCGACCGGCTGCCAGAACACCCAGGCGGTGGGCTCCAGTTCCCGCAGGTCGTTCACCATCTGCTGGGCGAGCCCGAGGCCCGGACGCATGTCCGTGAAGCTCTGCCCGTCACCCCAGTCGCCCTCGACCTCGCTCATCCACAGCGGCTTGTCGGCGGCCTTGGCGAGATCGCGCACGGTGGTGCGCTGACCGGTGCCGTAGGTGTGGACGTTCATCTGGTCGACGAGGTCCTTGGAGGCCTGCGGGTAGGCGTTCCAGTTCGTCGCGAAGATGGACGGGTTGGTCTCGTCCATCGCCGAGATCTCGGCCTTGACCTTGGCCTTCTTCAGTGCGGGCGCCAGCGAGGCGAGTACCTTCTGCTGGAGCTCGGGGCCGATGTGGGCGCCCTCCTGGCGGCCGCCGACGGGCTGGCCGTTCGCGTCCAGACGGGTGCCCCAGTAGCCGGTGTTGGGCTCGTTGAACGGGTCGACGGTGTCGACCTTGATGCCCTCGGCCTTCTCCAGCCGCTTGGTCGCGCCCGCCACGTAGGCGGCGAAGTCGTCGACGGAGTCGGTCTTCAGCTGGTCGGTGTTGGCGTTGAAGCCGCCGGACACGTACCCGCTCTCGGTCATGAACCAAGGAGGGGAGTTGCTGAACGTCTCCCAGTGGGTGATGTCCTTCTTGATGCGGTCCACCCACCAGCGCTGGGTGGCGTCGGCGTCCTTGTTCCAGTCGGCCGGGTCGTCCGCGCTCCACCAGTCGGTGTCCTCGCGGGTGGTGCCCTCGGGCGCCTTCCACCAGCCCTCGACGGCACCGCCGGCCCGCAGATAGTCCGTGACGTCCGGGGCGTTGCCGCCGCCTATGTTGTACCGGGCGATGTTCAGCGCGAGGCCGTCGTCGCCGAACAGCAGTTTGGCGAGCTTCTCGCGGATGGCCGGGGGATAGTCCCCGGTGGCGTTGGCGAACCAGACCAGGCTGGTGCCCCAGCCCTCGAACTTCTGCTGTCGGTACGACGGATCCGGCGTCACGGTGACGGCGGCCTCGGCGTGCGCCTGCACGGGGACGCTGAGGAGGGCGGCCCCGGTGGCCAGCGCGGTGAGTGCGGCGGCCCCGAGGTTCCGTCTGCTGCGGGTACGGCGTGCCATCTGTGCTCCCAACTGCGGTGCGGTCGCTGTGGTGGGCCCCTCCCGCCGCGCGGGCAGGAGGGGATGGCCCTCGTCACGGGTGCGTGCCGTGCCGAGGAGTCGTGGGGGTGCGGGTGCGTGACGTCAGTCGGCGGGCCGGCGCAGGACGGCGACCTCCCGCGGCCCGAGGACGAGGGTGCCCTCGGTGCCGCTGGTGCCGACCAGCACCTCACCGTCCAGCCCGGTCACCGGCACCCTGTCGTCGGTCCGGTTGACCAGGAACAGGAACCGTCCCTCGGCGCCGCGCCGGACGGTCAGCTCGACCGACCCCCGGACGTCCGCCGGGAGTTCGCTGCTGACGCCGGCCGGCTCCAGCAGCCGGGGCAGCAGCGAGGTGAGCCCGTCGACACCGAGCCGGGTGGAGACGTAGGAGGCCGAACCGCCGCCGGTCGGGCGCCGGGTGACGGCGGGGCGTCCGGCGTGCACACCGGTGCGGTAGTGCGCCAGGGCCTCGGTGTCGCCGTCGGTGACGGTGATCCGGTCGGTCCACAGGCTGCCCGAGGTGGCGTCGTCCAGTTCCACGGACTCCCCGGCGAGCAGCGGACCGAACTCCTCGATGCGGATGCCGAGCAGGTCGCGCAGGGCGCCCGGGTATCCGCCGAGCCAGACGTGGTCGTTCTCGTCGACCACCCCGGAGAAGTACGTGGTGACGAGGTGGCCGCCCTGCTCGGCGTAGCGCGTGAGGTCCTTGGCCAGTTCGGCCGGCACCACGTGCAGCACGGGCGCGATCAGCACCTGGTGCCGGGAGAGGTCGGCGCGGGTGGTGACGAGGTCGGCGCGGACGCCCAGGGCGAGCAGCGCCGAGTACCAGTCGAGCGCCTCCTGCCGGTAGTCCAGCAGGGCCGTGGGGTGGGAGTCCTGCTCACTGGCCCACCACGAATCCCAGTCGAAGAGGATGCCGACTGCCGCCGGCTCCCGCTCCGAACCCGCCACCGGGGCGAGGGCCTTCAGGGTGGCGCCGAGGTCGGCCACCGCGCGGAACAGGTCGCTGTCCGGGCCGGCGTGCGGCACCATCGCCGAGTGGTACTTCTCGGCGCCGGCCGCGGACTGCCGCCACTGGAAGAAGCACACCGCGTCCGCGCCGTGCGCCACGTGCAGCAGCGAGTCACGGGCCAGGTCGCCGGACCGCTTCGCCACGTTGACGGGCTGCCAGTTGACGGCGCTGGTGGAGTGCTCCATCAGGAACCAGGGCCGGCCGGCCGCGATGCCGCTGGTGAGGTTCGCGGAGAAGGACAGCTCGTCGCGGTCCTGCGGGCCGGGGTGGACGTAGTGGTCGTTGGAGACGAAGTCGATCTCGCCCGCCCAGTCCGGGTAGTTCATGCCCTTGGTGTTGCCCATCACCATGAAGTTCGTGGTGACCGGGACGTCCGGCGTGATCCCCTTCAGGATCTCCCGCTCGGCGATCAGGTGGTCCTTCAGGGCGTCCGAGGAGAACCGCTTGAAGTCCAGCTGCTGGGTCGGGTTGGGGTGCGAGGCGGCCAGCCGCGGCGGCAGGATCTGCTCCCAGTCGCTGTAGCGCTGCGACCAGAACGCGGTGCCCCAGGCGTGGTTGAGGGCGTCGAGCGACCCGTAGCGGGCACGCAGCCAGACCCGGAAGGCGTGGGCCGCGTCGTCCGAGTGGTCGTAGACGTTGTGGCAGCCCAGCTCGTTGGAGACGTGCCAGGCGACGAGGGCCGGGTGGTCCTTGTAGCGGTCGGCGATCTTCCGGACCAGACGCAGGGCGTACTCACGGAAGACGGGGGAGGTGGGCCGCCAGTGCTGGCGGGCGCCGGGCCAGAGCGTCTCGCCGTTCGCCGTGACCGGCAGGATCTCCGGGTGGGCCGTGGTCAGCCATGGCGGCGGGGAGGCGGTGGCGGTGGCCAGGTCGACGCCGATCCCGCCCGCGTGCAGCAGGTCCATGACCTCGTCGAGCCAGCCGAAGTCCCAGGTGTCCGGACCCGGCTGGATACGTGCCCAGGAGAAGATCCCCACGGAGACGACGGTGACGCCGGCCTCCCGCATCAGCCGCACGTCCTCCTCCCACACGTCCCGGGGCCACTGCTCGGGGTTGTAGTCGGCGCCGTACGCCAGACGCGGAGCGGGGTCACCGTCCGCCCCGCGCAGCATGCGGGACTGGAGGGTGGAGATCATGGCGGTCCTTCCGAAGGTGGTGCACGGGGGCGGCGCGGCCCGGGAGCCGCGCCGCCCGGCGTTTTACTGCGTAGCGATCACTGGGTACCGACTACTGCGTACCGATTACTGCTTACCGGCTACTTCTCGATGGTGAAGCCCTGCTCCCCGCCGTACTTGATCGAGGCGTCCTGCCAGGCCTTCAGGCCGTCCGCCAGCTTGGTGCCGGAGACGTAGGCCTTGCCGACGGTGTCGTTGAAGATCGAGTTGGCGTACGGCTGGAACGGGAGGTACGACCAGTCGCTCGCGACGTTCGCGGCGGAGTCGGCGAAGATCTTGTTCGCTTCCTGGCCGCCGAAGTAGTCGAACTTCTTGCTCTGGAACGCGGCCGACTCCAGCTCCGCCTTGGTGGCGGGGAAGGCACCCTCGCTGATCCGGGAGGCGACACCGTCACCGGCGTTGGCGTACTCGGTGAAGGCGTAGGCGAGTTCCTTGTTCTTGGCCAGCGTCGGGACCGCCAGCGAGCTGCCGCCGTTCTCCGCGCTCGCCTTGTCTCCCGCGGTCCAGGCCGGCATCGCCGCCGCGCGCCACTGGCCCTTGGCGTTCGGGACGCCGCTGACGAAGTTGGCGGGCATCCACGCGCCGGTGGCCAGGGTGGCGATGGTGCCGTCGCCCAGACCCTTGTACCAGTCGTCGGTCCAGCCGTTGACCGGGGCGAGCAGCTTCTCGTCGATCAGCTGCTGCCAGACCGTCTCGAACTTCTTGGCGCCCGCGTCGTCGAAGTTGATGGCGACCTTGGTGCCGTCGACCTCGTAGGGGCGCGAACCGGCCTGCCAGAGCAGGGAGGTGGTGAAGCCCGGGTCACCGAGGTCGTTGGCGATGTAGGCCTTGGGGTCGGCCTTGTGGAGCTTGCGGGCCGCCACCAGGTACTCGTCCCACGTGGTCGGGACGGCGATCTTGTACTTGTCGAAGACCGTCTTGTTGTAGAACAGCGCCATCGGGCCCGAGTCCATCGGCAGGCCGTAGACCTTGTCGCCGTCGCTGACCGCGTTCCACGGGCCCGGCGTGTACTTGGAGGCGAGCTTGGAGGCGCCGTACGGGGCCAGGTCGGTCAGGCCCTTGGTCAGGGAGTACTGGCCGAGCGCGAAGTACTCGACCTGGGCGACGTCCGGGACGCCCTTGCCGGCCGAGATCGCGTTGGACAGCGCGGTGTAGTGCTTGTCGCCGGAGCGCTCGCCGACCAGGTTGATCTTGACCTTCGGGTACTTCTTCTGGAAGTCGGCGGCCACCGTCTTCAGGGTGGGCTCCCAGGCCCAGACCGTGATGTCGCCGCCCTTGTCCAGGGCGGCCTGGATGTCGCCGGCGGAGACGGCCTTCGTGTCGGAGTCGTCGTCCGAGCCGCCGCAGGCGGTGACGCCCAGGGCGAGGGTGGAGACGAGGGCTATGCCGCGCAGGATGCGGCTCGTTGTTCTGCGCATGGGGCTGCTTCCACTTCTTCGTGGGTGGGACAGGTGAGGGTGGGGGTGGTGCCGGTATTGCTCAAATGTGGGGCTTGGGGGGCGCGGCCCACGTCACTCCTTGACACTTCCGGCGGCGAGGCCGGACTGCCAGTACTTCTGGAGGAACAGGAAGGCGGCGATCAGCGGAAGGATGGTGAGCAGGGACCCCGTGATCACCAGGTTGAAGATCACGTCGCCACCGATGGTCTGCGCCTGGGAGCTCCAGGCGCTCAGACCCAGCGTCAGCGGGTACCAGTCCGGGTCCTTCAGCATGATCAGCGGGAGGAAGTAGTTGTTCCAGGTGGCGACGGTGGTGAACAGCAGCACGGTCACGATCCCTGGGGCCAGCAGCGGCAGCGCGACCCGGAAGAAGATGCGCGCCTCGCTCGCCCCGTCCATCCGGGCCGCCTCCAGCAGCTCGGTCGGGATCGCCTCCGCGGCGAACACCCACATCAGATAGAGACCGAACGGCGACACGAGCGACGGGATGATCACCGCCCACGGGGTGTCGGTCAGCCCCATCTTGCTGAACATCAGGAAGGTCGGCACGGCCAGCGCGGTAGCGGGCACGGCGACCGCGCCGATCACCACGGCGAAGATCGCACGCTTGCCGGGGAACTGGAACTTCGCCAGCGCGTACCCGCCCAGCACGGCCAGCAGTGTCGCGCCGCCCGCACCGAGCACCACGTACAGCAGGGTGTTCAGCAACCAGCGGCCGAAGATGCCGTCGTGGTAGGTGAAGGTGGTCCGGATGTTGTCCCACAGGGCGAAGTCGTGGGCGAACCAGAGGCCGTTGGACTCGGCCAGGCCCGACTGGGTCTTCGTGGCGTTGATGACCAGCCAGATCAGCGGCACCACGGTGTAGAGGACCATCAGGGCCATCAGCACCGTCAGCAGCACATTGCGCTTCGGCTTGCTCGGGCTGTGCTTCTTACGCGGGGTCCGCAGCCTGGGTGCGGTGCTCTTCGCGGGGGAGGCGGTGACAGAGGTGCTCATCGGGTCACGCTCCCTTGCGCATGCCGCGCAGCTGGACGGCGTAGGCGACGATCATCGTGATGACGCCCATGATGATGGCCACCGTCGCGGAGTAGTTGTGCTGCTGGCCGTTGAAGGACAGCGAGTACGTGTAGAAGTTCGGCGTGAAGTCCGTGGTGATGGCGTTCAGCGCCAGCGGACGCAGGATGCTCGGCTCGTTGAAGAGCTGGAAGCTGCCGATGATCGAGAAGATCGTCGCGATGACGAGCGCGCCCCGGATCGCGGGCAGCTTGATCGAGCTGATGATCCGCCACTGACCGGCGCCGTCGATCTCCGCCGCCTCGTACAGCGAGGTCGGGACGACCCGCAGCGCCGAGTAGAAGATCAGCATGTTGTACCCGACGAACTCCCAGGTCACGATGTTGCCGATGGAGGCGAGCACCCAGCTGGGGGAGAGCAGGTCGGGCAGGGTGACACCGAACGCGGAGTTGATGTCGCCCACCAGGCCGTACTTGGTGCCGTACATGAAGCCCCACATCAGGGTGGCGACCACGGCGGGCACGGCGTACGGCAGGAAGATCGTGATCCGGAAGAAGCTCTTGCCGTAGAGCCGGCCGCTGTCCAGTGCGAGCGCCACCAGCAGGGCTATGCCCAGCATGATCGGCACCTGGATCGCCAGGAAGAGTGCCACCCGGCCGACTGCCGACCAGAACGCGTCGTCCTGCAGGGCCCGCGTGTAGTTGTCCAGGCCGACGAACTGGTTCCCGCCGATGAGCTGGTCACGGAAGAGGCTCAGGTAGATCGAATACATGATCGGGGCCAGGAAGACCAGGGTGAAAACGGCCACGAAGGGACCGATGAAACCCCACCCCGTCCAGGAGCGGCGGTCCCCTTTCGCCGGAGGAGGTGCCGGCCGCGGCTCGGCGGCCACCGGCGGTTGCAGCGTCGTCATGTCGTTCCTCGCTCGTCCAGTCCTGGAACCGGGGCGGTGTTGCGCGGAGATTTCCGAACGCCCCACCGCCACCATGATGTTTACGTAAACATCAGCCACGCAAGAGGCTGGGCAAGCTGTTATGTTTACGTAAACATCTGATGGCGGCATGTCTACACTGCCCCGATAACGATGGTCAAGGGTCCTCCGGTGAGACCGTGGCACCTGCGCCGACAGAGAGGTGGGCACACCGAGTGGACATGGCTGAAAGATCACCGGCCAAAGCGCCGGGACGCGCCCGGGCCACGGCCTCCATGGCGGACGTCGCGCGGCTCGCCGGGGTGTCCTCGCAGACCGTCTCCCGGGTCTCCAACGGTTACGCCGGTGTGAACGAGGAGACCCGGCGGCAGGTCCTCGAGGCCATGAAGGAACTCGGCTACCGGCCCAACAGCGCCGCCCGCGCCCTCAAGCGCGGTGAGTTCCGCACGATCGGCGTCATCACGTTCACGCTGTCCACGACCGGCAACGTGCGCACCCTGGAGGCGATCGCGACCTCGGCGGCCGCCGAGGGCTACGCGGTGACCCTGCTCCCGGTGGCCGTCCCCACCAGCGACGAGGTGCGCGGCGCGTTCTCCCGGCTGGAGGAGCTGGCCGTCGACGCGGTGATCGTCATCATGGAGGTCCACCTGCTGGACGCGGCCACCGTGAAACTCCCGCCGCACGTCCAGGTCGTGGTCGTGGACTCCGACGCCGGCGACCACTACACCGTCGTGGACACCGACCAGGCGGGCGGCACCAAAACCGCCGTCCAGCATCTCCTCGACCTCGGCCATCGGACCGTCTGGCATCTCGGCGGACCCGAGGGCTCGTTCGCGGCGCAGCGCCGCGCGGACGCCTGGCGGGCGGCCCTCGCCGAGGCGGGCCGCACCGCGCCGCCTCTGGTCAGGGGTGACTGGTCGGCGGAGTCCGGCTATCTGGCCGGCCGCGAGCTGGCCGCCCGCGAGGACTGCACCGCCGTCTTCGCGGCCAACGACCAGATGGCCCTGGGCCTGCTGCGCGCTCTGCACGAGGGCGGGCGCCGGGTGCCCGAGGACGTCAGCGTGATCGGTTTCGACGACATCCCCGAGGCGAGTTCCTTCCTGCCCCCGCTCACCACCCTGCACCAGGACTTCGCCGAGGTCGGCCGGCTCTGCGTCCAGGCCGTGCTGCGCAAGATGCGCCCGGACGGTTCGGAACGCGGAACGACGCTCGTGCCGACGCGGCTGGTGCTGCGGCAGAGCACGGCGCCACCGCCCGCCGGGCGGTGACGGCCCCTTCGGGCCGGACCCGGGTGCCCGGCGGCAGCGGTATCGGGTCCCCATCCGTGGCTGCGTCGGGTGTCCGTCCGCGCCTGCTCGGGGTATCGGTCAGCGCCTGCTCCGGGAATCCGTCCGCGCCTGCTCGGGGTATCGGTCAGCGCCTGCTCCGGGGATCCGTCCGTGACCACCTCGGGGATCCGCCCCCGTGACCGCCTTGGGTCTCCGTCCGTGACTAACCGATCGTTTCAGAATGGTTCATGGTCGCGGCTGGGACGGTGGGAGAGGCCGATCGTGTAGGCGAGGTGGTTGCCGTGGGGTCGGGGCGGGGGGAGACCACGACGTCGAGCACAGCAAGGTGTGAGTGGCATGGCTGCCGATGAGAAGACCTACCAGGCCAAGACCGGGCAGGCCAAGGACAGGATCAAGGAAGTCGCGGGCCGCACCGTCGGCAACGACCGGCTCACCGCCGAAGGCCGGGCCGGCCAGGCCAGGGGCGACGCCCGCCAGGCCAAGCAGAAGATCAAGGACACCCTCACCGACTGAGGTCCTCCCGCGCCCTGCGGCCCGGCCCCGCGGAAAGCGTGGCGCCCTGCCAGCGGTGCCAGGCTCCCTGCGGGGCGATGGCCCGGGAGGGCTCGGGGCAGGCATGCCCGCTCGGTGGCCGGTGCTGAAACCGGCCAGTACTTGCTCAGTCTCCTCGCGCTCCGGTGGCGAACCGGAAACGGCCGCGATCAGGTCGAACTGGCCGTGACTACCTCGGGTGTTCGCCCACGGCGCGGGCCGCGGTGCGCCAGGCCGCGGTGACGGCGAGCCGGGCGGCCGCCGTGCCGCGCTCCGTCTCCGCGGGCAGCCGCAGCGGCGCGCCGAGGTGGACATGGCAGTGGGGACGCCGGACCGGCGCCGACAACGCGCCCGCCAGCTGCTTCGCGGCCGACCCCGAGGCGATCCGCCGGGCGCCCGCGTGGCCCACCGGCACCACCAGCGCGCCGGTCGCCTGCGCCAGACGGGCGAGCCCGGTGCGGAACGGCTCGGGCGCGGTGGCCGCCGCGTCCCTGCGGCGCGGCAGCCGGCCCTCGCCGTAGAGGAGCACGTGCCGGCCGCCGGCCAGCGCCTCGGCGGCGGCGTCGAGAGCCAGCGCCGCGTGCGCCGTACGGCGGTGGACCGGGATGTGACCGTCACGGCTGAGCGCTCTGCCGAGCAGCGGTATGCGCCACAGTCCCGCGGTCGCCATCACCACCGGCTCGAGCTCCAGTCGCCGCAGCGCGGTCATGACGACGGCGGGGTCCGCCATGGAGTCGTGGTTGGCCACGAAGAGGGTCCCCGCGGGCAGGCGCAGCTTGATCTCACTGGTGACGGTGAGCCGCCCGAAGAACGGTGTCAGGGCGATGACGGCACGGCTGAACACGAGGAACCTCCGGTAACGGCGACAGGAGCCCCAGTGTCGTCCCGCGGGCGAGGAACGCGCCTGAGTACGGATACTCAACGAGCACGCCGAGTCTCGGCGCAGCTGAGTCCCGGCGCAGCTGAGTCCCGGCTGTGCCGGGAAGAGGCCGGCTGTGGCCGTGCACGGCGCTTCCCTCTCCTGTGGGGCTGACCGGCCCCGTCCGGTAGGCGACGATCACCGGGCCTGCCGCACGGCCCTCGCCGAGGCCGGCTGCCACCAGGGGGTGACCTGCCGGCCCACCGGCGACTTCTGGACCCGCGAGGGGCCGGGTTGGGCAGCTGCGCCGGACTCGCGGCCGCCCCGGTCCTCCTCCGCGGCTGGTGGATCCGGCGCCGCGCGACCGGACGGGCCTGCCCCTTCAGCGGATCAGCGGGAGAGCCGACCCTCCCCGCCGGGAGGCTGCTCCTCCTTCGCCGCCCGCGCCTCCGCCTTGAGGATGCGCGCCGACTTGCCGGCCGTACGGGCCAGTTCGGGCAGCTTCCGTGCGGCCAGGACGGCGATGACGATGACGAGGATGATGACGAGTTCGCTCAGTCCGAACATGACGAGAGCGCCCCGGTCAGACGTTGACGCCGAAGTCGGCGGCGATCCCGGCCAACCCGGAGGCGTAACCCTGGCCCACGGCCCGGAACTTCCACTCCGCGCCGTTGCGGTACAGCTCGCCGAAGACCATCGCGGTCTCGGTGGAGGCGTCCTCGCTCAGGTCGTACCGTGCGATCTCCTGGCCGCCCGCCTGGTTGACGACGCGGATGAACGCGTTGCGGACCTGGCCGAAGCTCTGGCCGCGGTTCTCGGCGTCGTGGATGGAGACCGGGAAGACGATCTTGTCGATGTCGGCGGGCACGGCGGCGAGGTTCACCTTGACCGACTCGTCGTCGCCCTCGCCCTCACCGGTGAGGTTGTCGCCGGTGTGCTCGACCGAACCGTCCGGGCTCTTCAGGTTGTTGTAGAAGACGAAGTGCTGGTCGGACAGGACCTTGCCGGACGCGTCCAGGAGCAGGGCGGAGGCATCGAGGTCGTAGTCGGTGCCGGTGGTGGTACGCACGTCCCAGCCCAGACCGACCAGGACCGCGGTGAGGCCCGGCGCCGCCTTGCTCAGGGATACGTTGCCACCCTTGGACAGGGAAACTCCCACTGTCTTCCTCCTGGTTGAGACTGGTTGTGACTGGTCGAGATGGTACGCGCGGTTGCGCCCGAATCGAATCTACAGGACTGTAGAAATAATGGGGACTGTGACCTGGCGAACTCCGGGTGCCCGGCGCGCCCGGCGGGACCCAGGACCACCGTCGGAGCTCGGGGGCGAGCCCCCGAGGGAGGATCCCGTGGACCCGCCTCAGATCCTGGCATGCCGCCATACGCGCCTGACCGTGGGCGTGGCCGGCCCAGTGCGGCGAGCCACTACGTGGGCGGCGCGTCCTGCTGGAGGGCCTTGTTGACGCCGGTGATGACCACGGTGACCAGGCAGAGGGCGATGACGGTCTCGGCCCACAGGAAGGCGAACCAGTCCAGCACGCAGCCGATCGGGGGTGTGCCGGGGGCGGTGTTGCGGAACGCGGCGAGGGCGAACAGGGTGGCGGCCATCCAGGCGAGGCCGGGCCAGACAAGGCCCTCACTGCCGGTCGTCAGGTACCAGGCCCCGATGAGCACGGACGCCGCCAGCGCCCACATCACCACCATCATGAAGACCGCGAAGACGAGCAGGCTGCCCGATCGCGCCAGCCCCAGCGCCATCACGGCCTCCTGCCGGGAGGGCGCAGGCTCCGCGGAGACCGCGAAGAGCGTGTCGTTGTTGGAGAACAGCATCCGTACCGGCACCTCCTTGCCACCCAGCTGCGCCCGGAACGCGATGTCCGTCTCGTAGGTGTCGAACGGGTAGTCACTGATCGATCCGCCTGTGAGCGCGACCTGCACGTCTCTCGTCGCGAGCCGCTCATGCGCCCCGAACTCCAGGTCGCTGAGGGTCGCCCCCGAGGTCTGGAGGCTGAGATCGGCCACCGGGGCCGCCCCGTCCGCCTCGCCGAGGGCCCCGCGCGGGATCACCCAGACCCGCAGTACCAGCTCTCTGCCCGCGGCGTCGACGCTTTGGACGACGGCCTCCACGTCCACCCGGTCGGCGGCCGAGGATCCGACGGTGTGCACCGTGTCGACCGCCTGCCGCTCGGTGAACTGGAGCCACGAACCAACGGCAACCGCCACCACGATCAGGAACGCGATGAGGATGAGCACGGGCAGGACGGAACCCCCGGAACGTCGTGGGCGAGGAGAGCCGGCAGGTGCCGGACGGGCCTGACGCATCACTTGGTCCAGATGCGCAGCAGCCGGTTTGCCGCACGGAAGATATCGGGTGGTTCCGCGTCGCACACGACGGTGACGGCAGTGTTGCGGTCCGGGCTCACCACCTTGAAGGTGCTGTGAAATCCCTCCCAGTCGCCGCGATGCACCAGGCTCCTGTCGGGGAGGAGGAGGATTCCGGCCCCGTAACGCACTTCTCCGGGAGGGATCAGAACGCATCGGCAGCCCGCGCCCCGACGCGGAAGCTGCGCTCCGCCATGTGATCCCGTTCCCCTACCGACAGCCACGGGGCCTCCCGGGCGGCGCCTGGGCGGTGTTGGCGGAACGCACGCAATCCACGCTACGGCGTGCTCCGAGGACGTGCATGTGGACGACGTGGCGGCAACGGAGCGCGCCGCACCACCTGCCTCGGGCATACGGCTGAGTGGCCACCGCCGGAGCGGGGGTGGCTCCGCCCCCGGCCTGCCGGGTACCGGGGACAGCCCCCGGTACGGGTTGGGGCTGCTCCAAGTGGAGGCGACGAGTGGTGGAAGCCCTTGCCCGAACGCAGGCTGGCGTACGCGCCCTGCCCGGCCATGCGGCGGGGCGCTGCCATGCCAGCCGTCCCCCGACCGGAGTGGCCAGGGACGTGAGAGAGACGAGATCACATGGCGGAAGACGACACCGGTCCCGGGCGCCTGCCCTCCTTCTCCGCGACCGGGACGCCCGAACGGAACCGGGCTCGACACACCCCTTCACGACTCAGCCGCAGGGCGCGTACGAGGGCGGCGCTCCTCGCCGCATGTCTGGGTGCCCTCGGTGCGGCCGGGACCGCACCGAGCAGCGCCCAGTCGCCGCCTGTCGGCGCGCCGGCGTCGGGGCATCCGGCGCGGTTCGTGCCGGGCCCCTGCCCACAGACGTCCGAGCCGGTTCCCGGGCGGTGCGGCTTCCTGGAGGTCCCCGAGAACCGCGAGCGCCCCACGCGACGGACCATCCGGCTGGCCGTCGCCATCATCCCGGCAGCGTCGAAGAAGCCGGCCGCGGACCCCGTGGTGTTCATGGAAGGGGGTCCCGGCGGAGACGCGTTCGGAGCCATCCCCTTCCTGATCGACTCCGACGTGAACCGCGACCGGGATCTGATCGTCGTGGCCCAGCGCGGCACCCTCCACTCGCAGCCGAACCTCGCCTGCCCGGAAATGGACCGGTTCAACGCGACCGCCGTCGGCCTGCCCTACGACGCGCCGTCCACCGGACAAGGGCTGGTACGCGCGGCGAAGAAGTGCCGGGACCGCCTGACGGCCGAGGGAAACGACCTCACGGCCTACAACACCACCGAGAACGCCGCGGACTTCGCCGCCCTCCGCAAGGCCCTGGGCATCAAGAAGTGGAACGTCTACGGCTACTCCTACGGCACCGACCTGGGCCTCACCTACCTGCGCCGACACCCCCAGGGCATCCGTTCGCTGGCGATCGACTCGGTCGTGCCGCCACAGATCGTGAGCCTGCCCTGGGCCTGGGACAGCGCCCAGGAGGGGATCAACGCGATCTTCGCGGCATGTGCGGCCCAGCCCGCCTGCAAGTCCCGCTACCCGCACCTCTCCCGCACGCTCACGGAGCAGGTCCGGCGGCTGGAGGCGAACCCCCTGACGCTGACCGTACCGCCGCCCGGTGGCGGAACCCCGGTGAAGGTCGTCCTCGACGGGGGCACGCTGGTGAACCTGCTGGTCACCAACGGCCGGCTGGTACCGGCCGTCGACGTCCCCGCGGCGCTCTACGAACTCGCCGACGGCAATCCGGAGCGCCTCGCGCGGGCCCAGGCCGCCGGCGCGACGCCCGCCATCGGCGAGTTCGCCCACGGGCTGACGCACTCGGTGGCCTGCGCCGAGTGGGCCCCGGGCTTCTCGAAGCGCGACGTGCTGAAGGCGGGTCGCCGGGCCTTCCCCGGATGGCCGGACTCAGTGCTGGCCCACGCACCGCAACTGCCCTTCGAGCACGACCTGTGCCGCGTATGGAACGTCCCGGACCGCACCGCGGTCCAGCGGGTGGCCACCCACAGCAAGGTGCCCGCGCTCATCATCACCGGAACCTTCGACGCGAAGACCGGGGCGAGCTGGGGGCCGTTCGCCGGCCGTACGCTGCCCCGCTCGACCGCCGTGGTGATTCCCGGAATCACCCACTGGGTGGTGCCCCAGGAGCCCTGCGCCGCGTCGGTCCTGCTCTCCTTCCTGGCGCGGCCGACCGCGCCCGACACCGGCTGCGTGCCGGGAGTGAAACCCAAGCCGTTCACCATCGTCCCCTGACCGGAGTACGCACGATGTCCCCTGGTACGACCCCCAGCCGGCGCCCCGCGCGACGGCTCCCGGCAACGCTGGCCGGAGCCACGGCCGGCGCCCTCGTCGTCGGCCTCGCCGCGATGCCCGCACACGCCGAGTCCGGCACCCACGGCCCGATCGGCACGGTCGCCCGTACGGTGGGCGACGCCCACTTCGAACCGGGCCCCTGCCCCAGGACGGCGGACCCGATCCCCGATCTCGCGCGCGCCCGCTGCGGCACCCTCACCGTGCCCGAGAAGCGTTCCGAGGCCCAGGGCCCCAAGGAGCCCATGGGGTACGGGGGCCACGACGGACGCACGATCACCCTCGCTGTCGCGATCATGCCCGCGGAGAGCAGCCGCCCCGCGCCCGACCCGATCGTGTGGCTCGCCGGCGGCCCCGGCGACGACGCGGTCTCCGAGATCCCGATGGCGCTCGCCGGCAACCTGAACCGCGACCGCGACGTGATCTTCATGTCCCAGCGCGGCACCTACTCGGCCGACCCGGAGCTCACCTGCCCGAACATCGACCGGTTCAACGCCCGCGCCCTCGGCCTCGTCTCCAACGCGCCGTCCACCGGGCGCCTGCACGTCGAGGCGACCCGGGCCTGCCGCGACCGAGTGGACGCCAAGGGCGCCGACCGCAGCACCTACAACGACATCGAGAGCTCGGCCGACTACGACGCCCTGCGCAAGACGCTGGGTGTCAAGAAGTGGAACGTCTTCGGGATCTCCTACGGCACCCACCTGGCGCTCAACTACATGCGCCTGCACCCGAAGGGCATCCGCTCGGTCGGCATCGACGGCGTCCTGCCGCCGTCCATCGCCGGCGGGGCCGTGACCTGGAAGGCTGCACGAGAGGGTTTCGACGGCCTGTTCAAGGCCTGCGAGAAGCAGCCCGCCTGCAACACCCGCTACCCGAACCTGAAGGCCACCTTCCTCCGCCTCGTCAGTGAGCTGGAGGCCAACCCGATCACCACCACCGTCACGGTCCCGGTCCACCCGGAGCCGGTGAAGGTCGTGCTGGACGGGGGCAACCTGGTCGCCTGGCTGACCTCGGCCACCCACGTGGCGGCCGGGGTGCCGCGTTCCATCGATGAACTGGCCCACGGCGACCCGCAGCGGATCGCCGAGCAGCTCGCGGGCGGCAAGTACAGCCCGCAGGCAATCGGAAGGGTCGCCCACGGGCTGGTCTACGGCGTCTTCTGCAGCCAGTGGACCCCGTACGAGAGCCGGGCCGACATCATCAGGGGCGGACGCCGCGCGTTCCCGTCGTTCCCCCGATCGATGCTGGCCAACGCCCCGCAACTCGCCTGGCTCCACGACGACTGCCGTGCCTGGGACGTGCCCCCGGCGCCCCCGTCGGTCCGGGACGTGACCCGCAGCGACATTCCGACCCTCGCCCTGTCCGGCGGGTTCGACGCCCAGACGGCGCCGAGCAACGGGGCGTACGTCGCCCGTACGCTGAGTCGCTCCACGGCCGTCACGGTCCCCTACGTCGCCCACGTGGTGTTCGCCGACTCGCGGTGCGCGCAGACGATCACCACGTCGTTCTTCGCCCGTCCGACCGCGCCGGACACCGGCTGCCTCGCGGGACTCCAGCCGCCGCGGTTCGAGATCGCACCGTAAGGCGCTTGCCGGCGACCGCCGCCCACGGTGCCGGAACCGCCGGGTCCCGCACCCTCCATGGTGGTGGATGCGGGCCCCGGCGGCGCCGGCCCAACAACACCGGGCCGGTCGACGAATCGTCAGTGCGTGCCGATGTCCAGTTCGACGGCTCGAGTTCGACACCGGCATGCACGACCTCCCACCACGGCGAAGGCTCGGTGAGCGACCAGGTCGCAGCGACGGCCGAGCAGCTCCTCAGGCCTCCTCGCCGCCGAACACCTTCAGGATGCGCTCGGCGGCCAGTGTGGCCGTCAACTCGCCGTCTCTGACCTGCTGTTCGAGGGTGGGTGCCAGGGCTCGTACCGCCGGGGCGGAGTGCAGGCGGCCGAGGAGTTCGTCGCGGACCATGGACCAGGTCCAGTCGACCTGCTGCTCGCGGCGCTTGGCGGCGAGCCGGCCGGTGGAGTCGAGCAGGGTGCGGTGCTGTTCGAGGCGCTCCCAGACGGTGTCCAGGCCGGCCGCCTCACGGGCGCTGCAACTGAGGACGGGCGGCGTCCAGGCCGCGTCCCTGCCGTGCATCAGCCGCAGGGCGCCCGCCAGTTCACGTGCCGCCGCGCGGGCGTCGCGCTCGTGCGGGCCGTCCGCCTTGTTGACGGCGATCACGTCGGCCAGTTCCAGGACGCCCTTCTTGATGCCCTGGAGCTGGTCGCCGGTACGGGCGAGGGTCAGCAGCAGGAAGGAGTCGACCATGTTGGCGACCGCGGTCTCCGACTGGCCCACGCCGACCGTCTCCACCAGGACCACGTCGTAGCCCGCGGCCTCCATCACCACGATCGACTCGCGCGTCGCCTTGGCCACCCCGCCCAGCGTGCCCGAGGTCGGGGAGGGGCGGACGAAGGCCGCCGGGTCGACGGCCAGGCGTTCCATCCGCGTCTTGTCGCCGAGGATCGAGCCGCCGGTGCGGCTGGAGGACGGGTCGACGGCGAGCACCGCGACCCGGTGCCCGAGCGCGGTGAGCATGGTGCCGAACGCGTCGATGAACGTCGACTTGCCCACGCCCGGCACCCCGCTGACGCCGATCCGCCGCGCCTTCCCGCTGTGCGGAAGCAGCCCGGTCAGCAGCCCCTGGGCCAGCGCCCGGTGATCGGGCCGGGTGGACTCGACCAGCGTGATCGCACGGGCCACCAGGGCCCGCTTGCCGTCGAGTACACCCTTCACATACGTGTCGAGGTCGATGGCCATGGGGCTTACAGATCGTGTCCGAGGCCGGCCGACAGCCGTTCGACCAGGTCGTACGCCGCGTCCGGGATCACCGTCCCGGGCGGGAAGACGGCCGCCGCGCCCATCTCCAGCAGGAGGGGCACGTCCTGCGGCGGGATCACCCCGCCGACCACGATCATGATGTCCTCGCGCCCCTCCTCGGCGAGCTGCTCCCGCAGCGCGGGCACGAGGGTGAGGTGCCCGGCGGCCAGCGACGAGACACCGACGATGTGCACGTCCGCCTCGACGGCCTGACGGGCCACCTCGGCCGGGGTCTGGAACAGCGGACCGACGTCCACGTCGAAGCCGAGGTCGGCGAAGGCGGTGGCGATCACCTTCTGGCCGCGGTCGTGGCCGTCCTGGCCCATCTTGGCGACCAGGATGCGCGGCCGGCGGCCCTCGGCCTCCTCGAAGGCGTCCACCAGGGTGCGGGTGCGCTCCACGGAGGGCGACTCCCCGGCTTCGTTGCGGTACACGCCGGAGATGGTACGGATCTGGCTCGCGTGGCGCCCGTACACCTTCTCCAGGGCGTCGGAGATCTCCCCGACGGTGGCCTTCGCGCGGGCGGCGTCGACGGCCAGCTCCAGCAGGTTGCCCTCGCCGCCGGCCGCCCGGGTCAGCGCGTCGAGCGCGTCCTGGCAGGCCCGCTCGTCGCGCTCCGCGCGCAGGCGCCGCAGCTTGGCGATCTGCTGGGCGCGTACCGAGGAGTTGTCGACCGATCGCACGTCGATCTGCTCGTCGGTCTCGACGCGGTACTTGTTGACGCCGATCACCGGCTGGCGTCCGGAGTCGATGCGTGCCTGGGTGCGGGCCGCCGCCTCCTCGATCCGCAGCTTGGGGATGCCGGCGTCGATCGCCTTGGCCATGCCGCCCGCCGCCTCGACCTCCTGGATGTGCTGCCAGGCACGGCGGGCGAGGTCGTACGTCAGCTTCTCGACGTACGCGCTGCCGCCCCACGGGTCGATCACCCGGGTCGTGCCGGACTCCTGCTGGATCAGCAGCTGGGTGTTGCGGGCGATGCGCGCCGAGAAGTCGGTGGGCAGCGCGAGTGCCTCGTCCAGGGCGTTGGTGTGCAGCGACTGCGTGTGGCCCTGCGTCGCGGCCATCGCCTCGACGCAGGTGCGGGTCACGTTGTTGAACACGTCCTGCGCGGTCAGCGACCACCCCGAGGTCTGCGAATGGGTGCGCAGGGACAGCGACTTGGCGTTCTGCGGGTCGAACTGCCCCACCAGCTTCGCCCAGAGCAGGCGCGCGGCCCGCAGCTTGGCGACCTCCATGAAGAAGTTCATGCCGATCGCCCAGAAGAACGACAGCCGGGGCGCGAACGCGTCCACGTCCAGCCCCGCCTCACGGCCCGCGCGGATGTACTCCACACCGTCCGCGAGCGTGTACGCCAGCTCCAGGTCGGCCGTCGCGCCCGCCTCCTGGATGTGGTAGCCGGAGATCGAGATGGAGTTGTAGCGGGGCATCCGCTGCGAGGTGTAGGCGAAGATGTCGGAGATGATCCGCATCGACGGCTTCGGCGGGTAGATGTAGGTGTTGCGGACCATGAACTCCTTGAGGATGTCGTTCTGGATGGTCCCGGCCAGCTTCTCCGCCGGCACGCCCTGTTCCTCGGCGGCCACGATGTAGAGCGCGAGCACCGGCAGCACGGCGCCGTTCATCGTCATCGACACCGTCATCCGGTCCAGCGGGATGCCGTCGAAGAGCTGCCGCATGTCGAGGATCGAGTCGATGGCCACGCCCGCCATGCCGACGTCGCCCGTCACGCGCGGGTGGTCGCTGTCGTAGCCGCGGTGGGTGGGCAGGTCGAAGGCGACCGACAGGCCCTTCTGGCCGGCCGCCAGATTGCGCCGGTAGAAGGCGTTGGACTCCTCGGCGGTGGAGAAGCCCGCGTACTGGCGGATCGTCCAGGGCTGGTTGACGTACATCGTCGGGTACGGCCCGCGCAGATACGGGGCGATACCCGGGTAGGTGCCCAGGAAGTCCAGGCCCTCCAGGTCACGGCCCGTGTACAGCGGCTTGACCGTGATGCCCTCCGGGGTCTCCCACAGCGGCCCGTCACCGCCGGTGGCCTGTTTCACGGCCGTACGCCACTCGTCGGCGCCGCCGTCCACGGCCGGGGTCCCCAGCTCGATCCCGGAGAAGTCGGGGATTCCCATCAGGACACTCCCATGCGGTCGAGGGCGGCGGAGAGGACGGCGACGGCGTCGCATCCCGCGAAGACGTACGCGTCGACTCCCGGGTACTGCCCCGGGCGGCCCGCGAGGAACACATGCGAGGCACCCGCGTCCCTGAGCTCCTTGGCCCGGGTCGCCGCCTGTTCCTCGTACAGCGCGTCGCTGGAGCAGAGGACTGCCTCGGTGGCGCCGCTGTCCGCGAAGGGGCCGTCGGTGACGGGCTCGATGCCGCCGGCCTGGAACAGGTTCGCGGCGAAGCCGACGCGGGCGGTGTACGCGGCGGCGGGGCCGAGAGCGGCCAGATAGACCCGGGGGCGCGATCCGGTCGCCGCGAAGTGGGCGTCGGACCGGGCGCGCAGCCTCTCGTACGACTCGTCGCGCCGTACCCGGGGCAGCCCGCCGGAGCGGGGCGCGGGCGCGGGCGCGCGCTCCACCGGACGCTCGGCGAGGTCCGGGAACTCGCTGACACCGGTGACGGGCTCGCGGCGCTTCGCCAGCTTCGCGCTGCGCGCCTTCCAGGTGGTCGCCAGGTCCTGGCCGATCCGGCCCGAGCGCAGACCGGCCGCCTGGCCGCCCGTCCGCTCGATCCTCTGGAAGAACTCCCAGCCCGCATGGGCGAGTTCGTCGGTGAGCCGTTCCACGTACCAGGAGCCGCCCGCCGGGTCGACGACCCGGGACAGGTGCGACTCCTCGATGAGGATCGTGGACGTGTTGCGGGCGATGCGCCGCGCGAAGTCGTCCGGCCGGCCGAGCGAATGGTCGAACGGCAGTACGGTCACGGCGTCGGCGCCGCCCACCCCGGCCGCCAGCGTGGCGACGGTCGTGCGCAGCATGTTCACCCAGGGGTCGCGACGGGCCATCATCACCGGCGAGGTCACGGCGTGCTGCACCTGTCCGACCGGGGTTCCGCAGACCTCGGTGACCCGCGCCCACAGCCGGCGAGCCGCCCGCAGCTTGGCGACGGTCAGGAACTGGTCGGCGGTGGCCGCGTAGCGGAACTCCAGCTGGGCGCAGGCGAGTTCCACCGGCAGGCCCGCCTCGGTCAGCTCCCGCAGATAGGCCACCGCGGTCGCCATCGAACAGCCCAGCTCCTGCGCGGCCGAACCGCCGGCCTCGTGATACGGCAGTGCGTCCACGGTCAGCGCCCGCAGCCCCGGATACGCCTCGGCGCACGTGCGGGCGAGACCGGCCACGGGTGCGAAGTCGTACGTGCGGCCGGTACGGGCCTCGTGACCCAGCGGGTCGGCGCCGAGGTTGCCGCGCGCCGCCTCCCCGGCGATGCCCCGCTCCTCGTACAGCCGCAGCAACTCCTGCGCGGCGGACTCGACGTCACTTCCGGCGTCCAGGACGACGGGTGCCAGGTCGAGAAACACGCCGTCGAGGACCCGGCCGAGCGAGGTGACCGGAATGCCGCCGTCGCCGAGGAGCAGCCACAGTGACGTGACGCCGTTCTCCAGGTCCGCGAGGACCGCGCCGCCGGTCGTGTGCTGCTGTCGCACGTCCCAGCCGCCGACGGAGTTCCCCTCCGCCCGGCCGCCGCGGACGAACGGTGCGAATCCGGGCAGGCCGGGGTCGGGTGCGCCGTCGTGCGCGCTGTACAGGGGCCGGAGGTGAAGCCCGTCCTCCAGTGCGGTGGACAGGGCCTCCTCGGCTGCCGCGTCCGAGACGTCCCTGCCCGACTTGCGCAGCACACCCGCCACGAGGCGCTGCCACTGTTCAAGAGTCGCGTCAGGGAACTCGGCGGCCAGCGAAAGCCCGTCTTCGGGCAGGACCGTCATGCTCGGATGCTAGGCCAGAGGGGCCGAGCGGCAGCAGAGGGCACGGCTGTGACCTTGGCCGCTTGTGCCCTGTGACCTCGGCCTCTCGCGGTCGCACCGGATCCCTGCGGCAGCGCTGACACCTGGGCTTCGCACGCCGTCCGTCCCCTGTACGGACACAAGCGGCTCCAGCAGGCAGCTCCTGAAGCCGCAGAGCTGGATCAAGGAGACCGGGGGTCGGCTCGTCATCGTCTTCGAGGGCCGTGACGCCGCGGGCAAGGGCGGCACCGTCAAGCGGTTCACCGAGCACCTCAACCCGCGCGGTGCCCGCGTGGAGGCCATGCGCAGTGTCCTGGCCCGCTTCGACTACGCGGACAAGGACGACGAGGTCGTCGGCCGCCCCGATCCGCGGATCATCGGCTCGGCGGCCACCCTGCTGGAGGCGGGCGAGGACGACAGCACGCACGAGCGGGAGGCGTGATCAGTCCGGGCGCGACCACACCACGGCGCCGGCGATCAGCGTCGCGGCCACCAGGTCCGCGCAGGGCCGCTCCAGCGCCACCGCTCGGGGCACGCGCAGCAGGACGAGGTCGGCCGGCGCTCCCCGGGTGACCCTCCGGGGCGGGCCGCCGGGAGCATCGGGCGGGCCGAGGAAGGCGTCCAGCGCCTGCAGCGCGGTGAGAGCCTCACCCGGGCCGACGACCTGTCCGGACCGGGTACGCCGCCGTACCGCCGCGTCGATCACCAGCCACGGATCGACCGGCCCGTACGGCGCGTCACCGGCCAGCGCGACCGGCACGCCGCCCTCGACCAGCGACCGCACCCGGTAGAGGTCCTGGTGGTCCCCGGCAGGGACGTCGCGCAGATAGTCGTCGCCGCGGTCCGCGATGAACCCCGGCTGGGTCACCACGACCGGACCGAGGTCCCGCAGCCGGGAGATCGACCCGGCGGGCACCAGCGAGGCGTGCTCGATCCGGTCACCGGCCCGCCCGCCGGCCTTGTCGAGAGCGGCGAACAGGAGGAAGAGGGCCTCGCGGGTCACGCAGTGCACGGCCACCGCCCGGTCCGCACGGTGAGCCGCGCGGATGCGTTCCACCAGGGCGTCGAGGCCCGGGAGGCCGGAGTCCGCGAGCACGATCTTGTAGGGCCCGACGGTCGGTGAACGCGGGCCGCCGGGCGCCGTCCGGTGCAGGGGCGCCCCCAGCAGCTGGACCCGCTGGGGGAGCGCCCCGGTGCGCATGGCCTCGCCGATCGCGTCGATCGCCGTGGCGCTCAGATCCGGGGTCGCGTCCGTGAGGTGGGTGATGCCCAGGCCGGCGAGTCGGACGCCGACCGGCCGAAGATCGGGTGGCCGGGCCCCGGAGGTACGGGTGCGGAGCCAGTCGTCGGCGCGCCAGAGCCGCCCGGTGGGTCGCCCCCGACCGTCGCGTTCGACGCCCGCGTGATCCGCGCGTGCGAGGCCCAGGGCCTGGGCCCCCGCGCTGTTGACCATCCACAGCGCGCCGCTGCGGTGCTGGACGCGCACCGGACGGGCGCCATGCAGGCGGTCCAGCGCGACGGCGTCCAGCAGACCGGCGACGCCCTCGCCGTACCCGGTTCCGCGGACCCAGCCGCGTTCGTCCGCGGCCGCGTGCGCGAGAGCCTCGGCCAGCTCCTCCGGGGTGTTCACCGCCGGCGGGCCGCACTGGACGGAGCGGGCGGCCGCGGCCATGGCGTGCAGGTGCATGTGGTGGTCGCACAGACCGGGCAGCAGGGCCCCGCCCCGGGCGTCGAGCACGTCCTCGCCGCGGTGGGCCGTCAGCCTGCCGCCGATCTCGACGACGCTCCCGCCGCTGACACGTACGTCCGTCACTGTGCGGCCGTCGAGTTCGGCGTCGCGGAGCAGCACTCCCGTCGTCATGGCGAGGGGATCCGCAGCTCGCGCAGGACCTCGGCGGTGTGCCGGCCCGGTTCGGGAGCGTGGCCGGTGACGGTCCGACGGCGGGGCGCGGCGACCGGCACCGGTCCGTCGCAGGTGTCGGCCACCCAGCCGGCGCCGTCCCGGCGAGCGGTCCGGGCGGGTGAGCCCGGGGCGGGTGGTCCGGGGCAGACGGCGTCGATGGCGGAGGAGTCCGGGGTGCCGCAGTCCGGAACGGGGCGGTCCGGGGCGGGCGTGTCCCGGGTGGGGGAGCCCGGGGCTGGGGCCAGGGTCGCGGTGACCACCTGGGACATCGCGACGTCGAACAGCCGTCCCCGGCCGTTCTCCGGTGCGGACAGGGCGAGTTCGGCGGCGAACAGGCCGGTCAGCGGGTCGGCGAGCGCATCGCCGCAGAAGACCGGCTGCCCGTTCGCGTCCCGGGCCACCAGTCCCGCGCCCGCTGCCACGTCGTCGCCGAAGCCGACCCGCGGGGAGTCGCGGCCGTCCGCCGTGACGGACACCCAGATCGTGCCCTGCCGGGCCGATGCCTCCGCGTCGAGACCGAACCCGGCCAGCGCCCGCGGGCGGGACGCCTCGATGACGATGTCCGCCGCGTCGACGAGCGCGGACAGCGCTCGCCGACCCCCTGCCGTCGTGGGGTCGAGGAGAACGGCGCGATGGCCCGCGTGCAGCAGCCGGAAGAAGCCGGGACTGCCCCGGCGCGCCCCGTCGAGGCGCTGCGGAGTCTCCACCTTGACCACGCGTGCGCCGCCGAGGCCGAGCAGCTGGGCGCAGAGCGGGCCCGCCCACAGCGCGCTGAAGTCGACGACGAGCAGGCCCGCCGGCGACCTGGGGCGTCCGGGCGCGGGCAGCGGGCGCGGCGGGGAGGGGTTCACGGGCGCGGCGGCGAGTCCGAGCAGCGCGGCCCGCTCGGCCAGCTCCGCCCCGGTGTGCGTCCGCAACCACGCGACGACCGTCGGCCATGGGTCGTCGGGCAGTACGGCGCCGACCAGCGCCCCCAGCAGCAGGGGATCGTCGGGGCGGGCGCAGGAGACGGCCGCCCAGCCGTCCGCGGTGGGCAGCAGCCGGCCCGCTCCGCCCGCCGAGACCCGCCCCTGCCGGCGGTGCCCGGTGAACGCGGCCCGCTCCGCGAGGAGCGACGCACCGTCCACCCGCACCGGATGAGCGCTGTCCGCCGTGGCGGCGGCCAGTCGTGCGGAGATCCGGTCGGCGAAGGCGGCCGCGGTCCCGGGGGGCACCAGCGGCGGTCCGTCGGGGTGTCCGGTCAGCGCCATGACACCGCTCCGCGCCCAATCCGCCGCACCGGCCCCGGCCCGCTCACTCGACACGGCGCCAAGACTACGCGGATCACGGGTGGCGGTGTCATGACCTGAACACGGCTGTGAGGCCGGCTCGCGGCGGGGGCGGCCGTGCGCGGACCGCTGTGACTTCTCCCACCTGCTCTTGTCGGGGCGAGGAAGGCCTACCTACGTTCGGTCACATGTCCCCCCATGAACGTGCCCTTCCTGACGAGCCGGACGATTCCGGCGCGGCGAGCAGGCCTGCCGCGGCCCGGCCCGGCGCCCATCCCTCGGCCGACCTGACCATCGACCTGACCGCACACGAGATGCTCCGGCGCGCCCATGTCCTGGCGGCTCTCGGCCCCGACTGGGACCCCGTCACCGCGCTGCGCGACGAGGAGGCGGCGCACGAGCTGCTGTATTCCGGCCTCAGCGCGGAGCAGCAGCGCATGTACGACGAGCTGGTCTCGGCCGGTGTGCTTCCGCGCCGAGGGGGTGGCCATGCTGCCGCTTGACCCGCAGGCCGACATCGGGCGCCGGGCCTGGGTGGCCTGCCCCAACTGCGACGACCGTCGTGGCTGTGCCACCTGCCAGCAGGGCCGCACCTGCTCCGAGCACTGGCGCTACCTGCTCTCCAACGTCGGCAGCCTGCTCCACCTCCAGTGCCGGTCGTGCACCCACATCTGGACGCACGAGACCCATTTCGGCGCCACCCGCTCCCCGTGGGAGCGCATCACGAGCGGCCTGCGCCGACGGTGACGCCCTGCCCCCGCTGACCCCGGGCGCCCGGGGCGCGGGGGGTGCCGTGGGCGAGGCACGGACGGTGGGACCGGACGGCGGACGAGTGCCCGCTTTCGGATGATTTCCGATGATCCGACCGTCTGTCGTCGAGGACGGCGGCCCGTCGGGGCCGAGGATCGCGGCGGCGGTCATTTCTGCCTGCCGTTCGTCCGCCCGGAGGCAGCCGTGCACATCCTGCTCCTAGCCAGCGCGTTCAACAGCCTGACCCAGCGCGCCCACGCCGAACTGCGCGACCGCGGCCACCGGGTGGCGGTGGAACTCGCCCTGCCGGGCGGCTCGCCGGCGGACGCCGTGCGCCGGCACGCACCGCAGCTCGTCGTGGCGCCGATGCTGAAGTCGGCCATTCCCGAGGAGGTCTGGTCGGCGTACACGTGTCTCGTCGTCCATCCCGGGCCCGTGGGGGACCGTGGACCGTCCTCCCTGGACTGGGCGATCCATGAGGGCGTCGACGAGTGGGGCGTCACCGTCCTCCAGGCCGACGGGGAGATGGACGCCGGCGATGTGTGGGCCTGCGTACCGTGTCGGCTTCCTCAGGTGTCCAAGAGCGAGCTGTACCGGGGCGAGATCGCCGACGCCGCGCTCGAGGCCGTCCTGCTCGCGGTGGAGCGCTTCGCCGGGGGAACCCACGTGCCGCGCAAGCAGGACGCGGGCTGCGCGGCCGACGCCCGTTTCCGTCCGCGTCCGTACCTCGACCAGAGTGTCCGGCGCATCGACTGGGCCGAGGACGCGACCGGGACCGTCCTGCGCAAGCTGAGGGCGGCGGACTCGCAGCCCGGTGTGCTGGACGCGCTGCTCGGCGGCGAGTGGTATCTGCACGGCGGTCACCCCGAGAGCGTGTTGCGCGGCCGCCCGGGCGAGCTGCTGGCGACCCGGGCCGGAGCGGTCTGCCGGGCCACCAGGGACGGCGCCGTGTGGATCCCGGAGCTGCGGGCCCGGCGGCTCCCCGGGCAGCCGCCGACGTACAAGCTGCCCTCCGTCTCGGCCCTCGGCGACCGGCTGCCGCCCCTGCCCGAGGCGCCGGAGGCCACCTGGAGGGACATCCGCTACCGGGAGAGCGGCGACGTCGGCTTCCTGTCGTTCTCCTTCCCCGGCGGCGCCATGAGCACCGAACAGTGCCGCCGGCTGCTGGACGCCTACCGGGAGGCGTGCACGCGGCCCACGTCGGTGCTGGTGCTGGGCGGCGAGCGGGACTTCTTCTCCAACGGGATCCACCTCAACGTCATCGAGGCGGCCGACGACCCCGCCGCCGAGTCCTGGGCGAACATCAACGCCATCGACGACCTGGTCGAGGCGGTCCTGGCGACGACCGACCGGCTGGTGGTCTCGGCGGTCGCGGGCAACGCCGCCGCGGGCGGGGTGATGCTCGCCCTGGCGGCCGACGAGGTGTGGTGCCGCTCGGGCGCCGTGCTGAACCCGCACTACCGTCTGATGGGCCTCTACGGTTCGGAGTACTGGACGTACACCCTGCCCCGCAGGGTGGGCCCGGCGGTGGCCGAACGGCTCATGCGGGAGGCGCTGCCGGTGAGCGCGGCGAGCGCGCTGGCTCTGGGACTCGTCGACCGGGTGGTGGACAGCGGGCCGGGAGCCTTCGCGGCGGAGGTCGGCCGCCTGGCCGCGCACCTGTCCGCCCTGCCGGTGACGGCGGCCCGGATCGCCGCGAAGAAGACGGAGCTGGAGCGGCGGGAGATGACTACCCCGCCGGCCGGGTTCCGGGAGCGGGAGCTCGCCCGGATGCGCCGGACCTTCGACGACCCGGACGCCCCGTACCACGCTCTGCGCCGGGCGTTCGTCCGCAAGGAGCGCCCGTCGGCCACCCCGCCCCACCTCTCCGCTTCTCAAACCGCTTCGGGCCCGTCTGCCACCGAATTCACCGGAACGGCCCCCCATGGCATCCCGTCGCGGCCCATCGGCTGATACCAAGAACCGATGAACGCGGAAAGTCCCGAAACGGGGCTTTCATTCCTCACCTCCCCAGGAGGCGGTCCCATGACTGAGGCGACGACGAAGACGGTCGGCGCTGCGCCCGCCGACGAGACACCCACGATCCACATTCTCTGGATCAACGCGGGCCTGAGCTGCGACGGCGACTCGGTCGCGTTGACGGCGGCCATGCAGCCCAGCATCGAGGAGATCGTGCTCGGCGTGCTGCCGGGGCTTCCGAAGATCGCCGTCCACTGGCCGCTCATCGACTTCGAGTGCGGTCCGATCGGCGGCGCGGACACGTTCATCGAGTGGTTCTTCAAGGGCGAGCGGGGCGAGATCGACCCGTTCGTGCTGGTCGTCGAGGGTTCCATCCCCAACGAGGCGATCAAGCCCGAGGGCTACTGGTGCGGCTTCGGCGACAACCCCGAGACCGGCCAGCCGATCACCACCAGCGAGTGGATCGACCGGCTCGCCCCGAAGGCGCTGGCGGTCGTCGCCATCGGCACCTGCGCCACCTACGGCGGCATCCACGCCATGGCGGGCAACCCGACCGGCGCCATGGGTCTGCCGGACTACCTCGGCTGGGACTGGAAGTCCCACGCCGGCATCCCCATCGTGTGCGTCCCCGGCTGTCCGATCCAGCCCGACAACTTCTCCGAGACGCTCACGTACCTGCTCTACCAGGCGACCGGCGCCGCCCCGATGATCCCGCTGGACGACAAGCTGCGTCCCACCTGGCTGTTCGGGGCCACCGTCCACGAGGGCTGCGACCGCGCGGGCTACTACGAGCAGGGTGAGTTCGCCCTGTCGTACGACTCGCCGAAGTGCCTGGTCAAGCTGGGCTGCTGGGGTCCGGTCGTCAAGTGCAACGTGCCCAAGCGCGGGTGGATGAACGGCATCGGCGGCTGTCCGAACGTCGGCGGCATCTGCATCGCCTGCACCATGCCCGGATTCCCCGACAAGTTCATGCCGTTCATGGACGAGCCGCCCGGAGCCAAGCTCTCCAGCACGGCCAGCGGCGCCTACGGAGCCGTGGTCCGCAAACTGCGCTCGATCACGGCGAGGACGGTGGACCAGGAGCCCAAGTGGCGCCGGACCGGCGAGAAGATCACCACCGGCTACCGGCCCCCCTGGTGACGCCCCACCACGAGTGACCCACGAGTGACCCGCTTCTGCTTCGCGCACCCCACAACCGAACCCCCCGCGCAACGAAGGGCACGGCAAAGACGATGGCAAGGACGAAGGCGGTCGGCGACGACAGCGGCCTGGTGGAGATGGCCTGGGATCCGATCACCCGGATCGTGGGCAGCCTGGGCATCCACACGAAGATCGACTTCAAGCAGAAGCGGGTCGCGGAGTGCTACAGCACCTCGTCGGTCTTCCGCGGCTACAGCGTCTTCATGCGCGGCAAGGACCCCCGCGACGCGCACTTCATCACCAGCCGCATCTGCGGGATCTGCGGCGACAACCACGCCACCTGCTCGGTGTACGCGCAGAACATGGCGTACGGGGTGAAGCCCCCGCACCTCGCCGAGTGGATCATCAACCTCGGCGAGTCCGCGGAGTACATGTTCGACCACAACATCTTCCAGGAGAACCTGGTGGGGGTCGACTACTGCGAGAAGATGGTCAGGGAGACCAACCCCGGCGTCCTCGAACTCGCCGAGCGCACCGAGGCCCCGCACGCGGCCGAGCACGGCTACCGCACCATCGCCGACATCATGCGCTCGCTGAACCCCCTCGAAGGGGAGTTCTACCGCGAGGCCCTCCAGGTCAGCCGCTACACCCGCGAGATGTTCTGCCTGATGGAGGGCCGCCATGTGCACCCCTCCACGCTCTACCCGGGCGGCGTCGGCACCATCGCCTCCGTACAGCTCTTCACCGACTACCTCAGCCGGCTGATGCGCTACGTCGAGTTCATGAAGCGCGTCGTGCCCCTGCACGACGACCTGTTCGACTTCTTCTACGAGGCGCTGCCCGGCTACGAGGAAGTGGGCCGCCGCCGGGTCCTGCTCGGCTGCTGGGGCGCGCTCAACGACCCCGAGTACTGCGACTTCACCTACGCCAACATGACCGACTGGGGCCGGCGGATGTTCGTCACGCCCGGCGTCATCGTCGACGGCAAGCTCGTCACCAACGACCTCACCGAGATCAACCTCGGCATCCGCATCCTGCTGGGCAGTTCCTACTACGAGGACTGGCAGGGCCAGGAGCAGTTCGTCACCCACGACCCGCTCGGCAACCCGGTGGACCCGCGCCACCCGTGGAACCAGCACACCATCCCCGCCCCGCAGAAGCGGAACTTCGACGACAAGTACAGCTGGGTCATGTCCCCGCGCTGGTTCGACGGCAAGGACCACCTCGCCCTGGACACCGGCGGCGGCCCCCTCGCCCGCCTGTGGTCGACCGCGCTGTCCGGGCTCGTCGACATCGGGTACGTCAAGGCCACCGGCCACAGCGTGGTCATCAACCTGCCGCGCACCATGACCAAGCCGGAGACCAGCTTCGAGTGGAAGATCCCGAAGTGGTCCAACGCGCTGGAGCGCAACCGCGCGCGCACCTACTTCCAGGCGTACGCCGCCGCCGTCGCCCTGCACTTCGCGGAGAAGGGGCTCGAGGAGGTCCGCGCCGGACGCACCCAGACCTGGGAGAAGTTCGAGGTCCCGGACGAGGGGCTCGGCGTCGGTTTCACCGAGGCGGTCCGCGGCGTCCTCTCGCACCACATGGTGATCCGCGACGGCAAGATCGCCAACTACCACCCGTACCCGCCCACCCCCTGGAACGCCAGCACCAGGGACACCTTCGGCACGCCAGGACCGTACGAGGACGCCGTGCAGAACACCCCCATCTTCGAGGAGAACACCCCGGAGAACTTCAAGGGCATCGACATCATGCGCGCCGTCCGCAGCTTCGACCCCTGTCTGCCCTGCGGCGTCCACATGTACGTCGGGGGCGGCAAGACGGTGAAGTCGATGCACGTGCCCACCGGACTGAGCGGACTGGGCGGATGAGCGCGCCGACGACGGCGCGGCCCGTCGACGCGGAAGGGACCGGACGCCGGGTCGAGGAGGTGCTGGACCGGCTGGCCGCGAGCGGCGACCCGGCCGCCGCCGAGGCGGCCGAGGAACTCGTGCGCTCCCTCATGGACTTCTACGGCTCCGGTCTGGCCCGCGTCCTCCACCTGCTGTCCGGCGCCCCGGGCGACCCGGTGGCGGGCCTGCTCGGCGACGAACTCGTCGCGAGTCTCCTCGTCCTGCACGACCTGCACCCCGAGGACCGCGACACCCGCATCACCCGGGCCCTCGACAGCGTCCGCGAACACGCCCTGGACGTCGTGGACTTCGACGAGGAGAGCGGCGCCCTGACGCTGCGGGCCCGGGAGTCCGGCGGCTGCGGATGCGGCTCCGGCGCGAGCGCCCGGGAGGCCGCCCAGGCAGCCCTCGCCTGCTTCGCACCGGAGGTCAGGACCGTCGACGTCCGGACCGCGCCCGCGGGGCCCACGCTCCTCCAGATCGGCGCCGCACCGACGGGCGCCCGATGACGGCGTCCCCGGCGACGCGCACACCCGGCCTGCGGAGGTTCCTCACCGAGCGACCTCCGCAGCCCGAACGGTGCGAGCTGTGCGCTCTGCCGGTCGAGGCGGACCACCGCCATCTGGTCGACACCGAGAAACGCGCCCTCGTCTGCGCCTGTACTGCCTGCGCGCTGCTGATGCAGCAGCCGGGCGCCGCCGCGGGCCGCTTCCGCACGGTCCCCGCCCGCTATCTCACCGACCCCGGACACCGGCTCGACGAGAGCGCGTGGGACGCCTTGCAGATCCCGGTCGGCGTCGCCTTCCTCTTCCGCAACGCGGCACTCGACCGGCTGGTCGCCCTCTACCCGAGCCCGGCCGGAGCCACCGAGAGCGAACTCGAACCGGCCACCTGGACGGCGGCCCTCGGCGACAGTCCGCTCGCCCGACTGCTCGAACCCGACGTGGAGGCGCTGCTGCTGCGCCGCACCGACGGCCGCTTCGAGTGCCATCTCGTACCGATCGACATCTGCTACGAACTGGTCGGCCGTATGCGCCTGTTGTGGCAGGGCTTCGACGGCGGGGCCGAGGCCCGGGCAGCGCTGGACGCGTTCTTCGCGGATGTCTCGCGACGTGCCCGGCCCGTGGACGAGCAGGTGCGGTCATGACGGAGTTCTCCTTCGCCTGCACCGGCGTCCGCGCCGACCGCTACGCCGCCGGACCGACCCTCGTCTTCCGGCTGCGGGTCACCGCCGCCGACGACGCGCGGGTGCACGCCCTCGCGCTGCGCTGTCAGCTCCGCATCGAACCCGCCCGGCGCGGCTACGAGTCGGCCGAGGCCGACGGGCTGGCGGACCTCTTCGGCGAGCGCTCCCGCTGGGGCAGCACGCTCCTGCCGGTGCAGTTCGCCCAGATCTCGCTCATGGTCCCCGGCTTCACCGGAGAGACCGAAGCCGACCTCGTCGTCCCCTGCACCTACGACATGGACATCGCGGCGACCCGCTACCTCGACGCCCTCACCGCCGGCGAGGTGCCGCTGCTGATGCTGTTCTCCGGTACGGCGTTCACCGGCGAAGGCGGTTTCCGGGTCGAGCCGGTGCCGTGGGACCGGGAGGCCGCCTTCCGGATGCCCGTCGAGACGTGGCGGGAGATGGTCGAGCAGCACTTCCCCGGGTGCGGCTGGATCAGGCTGCCGCGCGACACCATGGACGCCCTCCTCGCCTACCGCTCCCGGCGCGCGCTGCCCTCCTGGGACGCGACCCTCAAGGCCCTGCTCGACGACGGCGGCACCGCGGACCCGCCCCGGCGCGACCCGCTGCGCGCGCTCACCGGCACCATCGGAAGGACGGATCCGTGACCGTGACCGCGTTCGCCTCCGAGACGCAGGAGCGGTTCGCCCTCGCCCGGCAGGTGGCCGACGCCGTCCTCTTCGAGGGCTATGTGCTCTACCCGTACCGCGCCTCGGCGGCCAAGAACCGGCTGCGCTGGCAGTTCGGGGTGCTGGTGCCGCCCGGCTGGGGCGCCGAGTGCGAGGAGCACGACTTCCAGCACACCGAATGCCTGATGGAACCGAAGGCGGGCGCGACCCTCTCCGTCGAGGTGCGCTTCCTGCACGCCCGACGGCGCACCGTGCAGCGGGTACGCCCGGACGGCGGCTTCGAGACCGTGGCCGAGCTCCGCCTCGACGACCGGGTGCTGGTGCCCTGGGACGAGGGCGGCGAGGAGCGGGTCGAGGTGGTCGCCCCGGTGGACGAGCTCCTCGGCGACGGCGTCACCCACCCCTTCCGACGCCCCGCCCGGGACGACACCGAACCCGTCCTGGACGAGGCCGGCCGCACCGTCGGCCGACTCCTGCGGCGGTGCGAGGAGATCTGCGGGACGATCCGGCTGACCGCCCGCGAACTCGACGGCCCCTACCGGGCCCTGCGGCTGACCGCCGTCGTGGAGAACACCAGCGACTGGACACCGGCCGAGCCCCGCGACGCCGGCCGGGACGCGGCGCTGCCGCACTCCCTGGTGGCCACCCACCTCCTGATGGCCCTCAGCGCCGGATCGTTCCTGTCGATGACCGATCCCCCCGAGTGGGCGAAGGGCGCGGTCGCCGCCTGCCGCAACCTGCACACCTGGCCCGTACTCGCCGGTGAAGCCGGCAGCGCCGACCTCGTGCTGTCCTCGCCGATCATCCTGGAGGACCATCCGGCCATCGCGCCGGAGAGCCCCGGCGCGCTCTACGACGCCACCGAGATCGACGAGATCCTCGCGCTGCGCACCGCGGCCCTCACCGACGAGGAGAAACGCGAGGCCCGCGGCACCGACGACCGGGCGGCCGCCGTGATCGAGCTGGCGGACTCGATGCCGGCCGAGGTCCTGGAGCGGCTGCACGGGGCGGTCCGCACTCTGCGCCAGGCAACCGGCCCGGCGGCCCCCGCCGCCCCGGACGGCGGCTTCCCCGACGAGCACGGGGTGCAGCGGCCGGACACTCCCTGGTGGGACCCCGCGAGCGAGGCGGGATTCGACCCGGCACGCGACCATGTGCTCGTGGACGGGCGGCCGGTGGGCAAGGGCAGCCGCGTCGAGCTGCGCCCGGGTCTGCGGCGCACCGACGCGCAGGACATCTTCCTGCGGGGCCGCACCGCGCAGGTCGAGGCGGTGCTGCACGACGTCGACGGCGGGGTGCACCTGGCGGTCACGGTCGAGGGCGACCCGGGCGCCGACATCCGGCGCGAGCAGGGCCGGTTCCTGTACTTCCAGCCCGACGAGGTCACCCCGCTGGAGGACGACGCATGAACGTTCCCTCGTCGGCAGCTCGAAGAACGCTCGTGGCGGGCATCGGCAACATCTTCCTCACGGACGACGGCTTCGGCGTGGAGACCGCCCGCCGGCTCTCCGAGCGAGACCTGCGCGACCTGCCCGGGCAGGTCGAGGTCGTGGACATCGGAGTGCGCGGGGTGCACCTCGCCTACCAGCTCCTGGACGGCTACGACACCCTCGTCCTGGTGGACGCCACAGCGCGCGGCGAAGCCCCCGGCACGCTGTACGTGATCGAACACGACGTCGGCGGGAGCGCGCCGCCCGGCCCGCCCCCGCTGGACGGCCACCGGATGACCCCCGACGCCGTCCTGGCGCTGCTGGGCACCCTGTGCGCCGGGACCGGGGGCGAGCCGCCACGGCGCGTTCTCGTCGTCGGGTGCGAACCGGCCACGGTGGACGAGGGCATCGGTCTCAGCCCGCCGGTGTCCGACGCCGTACCGCAGGCCGTCCGGCTGATCGAAGAGCTGCTGTGGAACGGGGAGCCGGGAGAGTCCGCGCCGCGGGCCACGGCTGACGGGATCTCGACATGAGGAGAGACGGGATGAAGAAGATCGTCATCGGCGGAGCGGCCCTCGCGGCCCTGGTCGCCCTCGGCGTCGAAGTACTTCCCGACGTACGGCGCTACCTGCGCATCCGCCGGATGTGAACACGGCCGCCACCGGTGCGCCGCGCGGTTGCGTCGAACGGCGTACCCGGCGGCCGGTGACGGCGTGGCGGGCCGGGGGGGCCCGCCCCCCCCCCGGGGGCGCGCCGGGGGGGGGGGGCCGGGCCCCGCGACCGGGCCCCGCCCCCCCCGCGCCCCGCCCGGCCGCCGTCCACCGGCCGCCGTCCACCGGCCGCCGCCCACCGCCCGCCGCCTGCCGTCCGCCGTCCTCGAACAGGAGAGA
>NZ_JBHWUW010000032.1:0-97628 GCF_042737245.1 Streptomyces sp. NPDC060002 | reverse complement strand
GCACAACCTCAACCTCGCCGGATAGTCGGCAGGCTCCGACGGCAGCCAGCCTCATCCCGAACACGTCAAAGATCATTTACGGGACAAGTCTTAGCATCTCCACCGGCCTGGGTCACAGCGCGGAACTTCTTCCCGACCGCATCTCGTACTCCACGATGAACGGCGCCGAGCGACGCCGATACGTACAGTTCGTCTACGAGAAGCGCAGCGACCCGTCGTTCTCGTGGGCCGCCGGCATACGGCTGGATCAGACAAAGATTCTCAGCAAGCTGGAGATGTACGGCCCCAATCCCTCTGCCACCGACAAGCTCTGGTCCTATGACTTCGGCTACGGAAGTGGCGCCACTGGCCGCGTGCGTCTGGAGCGTTCAGCTCCGGCGTCAACGAAGGCCGCATCACTGATCTGAAGCTCCAGAAGCGGATCATGGCCGGACGTGCGGGGGTCCCGCTGCTCCGTCACCGCATCATCCTCATGGCCCTGCTCCGACGCCGCTATGTGTGACGGAGCGTCACCGGCGCACGGTGGCACACTCCAGCTTCACGGAAATCTTGCCAGAGCCACCCAAAGAAGTACGCCGACAATGCGCACGCTGCGGACGGCAGCAGGAGCAGGGAAACGGCAATATGCGCGGGCTCCTCAGCCTCAGCCCGCCGCCCCCGCTGGTGGGTTGTGGTCGCGCAGGGCGAGGAACGCCTGGTCCACCAGAGAAGGCAGGTCTTCGGTTCCTTCGCTGTCCACCCAGATGGTGAGGGCGGTGGTCAGTGCGGCCAGCGCGGCGGCGGCGACCACCCGGGTAGCCAGTTCACTCCGGGCTGGTCGGCGGGTGCTGAGGGCCTGGGCGAGCAATTGCTCGGAGGCGTACTGGTTTACCCAGGCCCGGGCGCGCAGGGCCGGGGTTTTCAGGACGAGCCGGGTGCGCACCAGGAGGGCTTCTTTGTCCGTGGCGTAGACGGCTTTCAACCCTTGGCCCAGTGCCTGGTGCAGGGTGGTGAGCGCATCCTCTTCGGGCGGGCGCTGCGCGATGAGCTGGATGATCATCGGGTCGTAGTCGTCGGTCTCGACGACGGTCTCTTTGGTGGGAAAGTGCCGGAAGAAGGTCATGTGGGACACGCCTGCGGCAGCGGCGATTTCCTCAACCGTCGTGTTTTCGTAGCCCTGGCTGAGGAACAGCCGCAGGGCGTGCTCCTGGATGGCGCTGCGGGTCTGGGCTTTCTTGCGGGCGCGCAGACCCGTCGGCTGGGGCGGGGGTGCGGTCATGGCTGTCTTTCTTCCGGGAGTCGGTGTCCGAGCAGGGTGGTGTTGCCGGGGCTACCGGATTCCGCCGTGGTCAAGCACGCGGGTCAGCCACCGGTCCAGCTCATTTGGGGAGGTCCCGCGCCAGGCCAGATGAGCGTCGGGCCGCACCAGCATGACCTGCCCCCGATCGGCAGAGGTCAGAACGGCCGTCTTCGTGTCTCCCAGGTGCCGGAGGGCGATGGCCGCACAGCCCTCGCCCGTGGTGGTCGGCGCGACAAGGGCCCACCGGGATCCGAGCTCCGCGTGCAGCCGGGTTCGGCTGCCGTCCTCCCGGGTGCACGGTAGATCGGGGACCCGGTCACCGGCATGCAGACCAGGGCCGGGCAAGGCTGCCAGCGACCGGCCGGCCAGCGGGCCGCGGCGGTAGTTGACCTTCAGCTGAGAGGATTTCTCCCAGATCAGCCGCTGGATGAGCGGCCGGTTCATCAGCGGGACGAAGATGCGGTCGCGCACCGCCCGGCCCAGCAAGGTCTGGCCCACGATCATGCGGGTCATGCCGCTGGTGGACTCCAACACCTCCTGGGCGATCGGCCGACGCTCGGCCTGGTAGGTGTCCAGGAGCGTGTCTTGGGCGCGGTTGGTGGCGACGAGAGCAAGCTTCCAGGCCAGGTTTTCGGCGTCTCCCAGGCCGGTGTTCATGCCCTGTCCGCCGAATGGGCTGTGAATGTGCGCGGCGTCCCCGGCCAACAGGATCCGCCCGCGTCGGTAGGTGGAAGCCAGGCGGCGGTGGATGCGGAAGGTTGTGGTCCACAGCGCCTCTCGCACCGCCGCTGCGGGCAGCCCCGCTTCGTCGCACAGCACCTTGGTGAGTACGGCCAGCACGTCGTCGGCGTCGAGGTCTTCTCTGGTTCCAGCAGGGGACGGGGCCATGAGCCGCCACAGGTCTGTGCCGGGCAGGGGGAAAGCCCCGACCATCTGGTCTCCGCGCAGCCACACCGACACCGCATCATGGGGCAGCGGCAGCTCGGCCCGCACGTCCGCGAGCAGGAAGCGCTCGATAACGGCCACTCCGGGGAACTCGATGCCCGCCGCCTTGCGCACCCGGCTGTGCGCGCCGTCGCATCCCACCAGCCAGTCTGCGTGTATCTGCTCGCCGGCGAGTCGGATGGCCACGCCGTCAGGGTCCTGGTCGGCGGTGAGCAGTTCCTGTCCCCACTCCACCTCGACTCCCAGGTCCGCGAGTCGCTGCCGCAGTCGTGCCTCTACCTCGGCCTGGGACATGAGCAGGCCGGGCCGGGTCACCAGCTTGGTGCGCTGGCCGACCTTCAGCCGGGCCATGAGTTTGCCATCAACGTGGGTGAGCACCTGTCTGATGGGCACTGAACGCTGCGGCAGATCCCCCAGCGCCCCGAGACGGTCCAGGACTTCCGAGCCTCGGGGCTGCAATCCCAGGGCTCGAGAAGTCACTGAAGGCCCCGATGCCCTGTCCACTACCCGGACCGCCACCCCGTTGGCGCGAAGTCCGCACGCCAGGGCGAGCCCGGTGGGGCCTGCTCCAGCAACTACGACGACGGGAACATGCATGCCAATCTCCTAGCGTTATTGACTAACATTCGTTAGACGCTAACCCGAGTTCCAGGCAAGGTCAATACCTCTCCCATGCCAGTCCGAGTGTCGGGAAACCCTCGGCGCCGAGCTGCGCGAGCGCAGCTTCGGGCTGCACGTCATCGAGCAGGGCATCGATACGTCCACAATGGAGAGGACGGCGATGTTCGGGATGCTGTCCGTACTCGCCGAGCTCCAGCGCGAGCTGATCGTGGCGAACACCAACGATGGGCTCGCCTCCGCACGGGCCCGCGGGCGGGTCGGCGGGCGTCGGCCGCGCCTCACCGAGGACCAGGCCGCGCTCGCCCAACGTCTCTACGACGAGCGGGAGAAGACCCTCCAGCAGATCGCCGACATGTTCGGCGTCCCTCTCTCCACGGTGTACGGACACCTCGACAAGACCAAGACCGTCCCACGCCGACCGAAGAAGAGCACAGTCACGAAGCCGAGATAGCTACCGGTGGGTTACTTGCCCCCTGGTGTCCGGGCTGGGACTCCGGGGCCGAGCAGATCCGCACCTGGTTCGGCCGGCCGCCGTGGGACATGGGGCCGGCCGCCGCCGACGCGTACTTCGGGAAGGTGCTGCGGCACTCGCCGAGCGGCACCCGACTGGCCCGGTCGCAGGCTCTCACCACGTACTTCTTGTTCCTGGAGCTGCGGCACAAGGTCGAGCTCCACCGGATGACCGGCCGGGTGGTCGAGTGCCCGGTCGACGAGATGAACCGGCCGCGCGGGGCCAAGGACGCCCAGCTGCGGATTCCTCCGACCGAGCCGGAGGTCGAGATCCTGTTCACCGGCTGGGGTGGTGAGCTGGCGATCTGCCGCAAGTTCGCCCCGACCGCCCGGAACTACACCGCGGCGAAACTGGTGTCCCAGGTCGGCCGGCGGGTCAGCGAGGCATGCAAGCTCGGCCTGGCCGACATCAAGTGGAACCTGAGCCGCCTTGGCAAACTCCACGTCCTCCGTGGCATGGGCACCCGCGGCTCCGACCCGCGCGAGCGGATGGTGCCCCTGATCAACGGCGCCGACCGCACGCTGCGGTGGTTCATCGAGGACGTGTAGGGCCGGTTCGACGACGACCACACCCGCCCGGGATCCCGATTGTTCCCTTCCGAGCGCAAGAACGCCGACGGCTCCTCGCGCCGGGTCGGCGACGACAGCTGCAGGTCGACGGGCTGGCGGTTTTCGATGTCCATCAGAATCGTGCCGTAGTTGTGGCCCCTGTGCAGCCCGAAGTCGTCCACCTCGAGCACCCGCAGCGTCGAAGTCTCGGGCTCCGGAAGGCGACGGATCAGTCGCAACAGCGTGGACTTGCTCACCCCGGCCGGCGGCAACGCTGAAAGACCTCGCTGTTGGGCGGCTGTCTAACGAAGAACTTCTTCCCGGCAGGGGGTGACGACGGTGGCGACGGTTCCACCTCGCATCCCGGCACAACTACGGCGTCCCACGCGTCACCGCCGCATTGCGCCGACAGGGCCAGCTGGTCAACCGCAGGCGGGTGAAGCGGGTCATGCGGCAACACGGCCCGGGAACAGCCGGCGCACCGGACGCAACGGCCTCGCGCGCCGAGGAGGACCCGTTTGCGGGGCAGGTCGAAGTCAGCTCGGCTGAACATTTGACTCTTCAGCATCTTGATCTTGGTGTTGTGGCCTTCGGCCGCGCTAAAGCTGTGGCGGGGCGTCGGGGGCGGGCCGACCCGTAGCCCCCACCAAGGCGGACAGGTATTCGGGGTGCTCTTCAACCACGAGGTGTCCGGCTCCTGCGAGCACATGCAGTTCGGCGCCGAGTACGGACCGAACGGCTGGGCCGATCCGCCCAGGAGGGAGGAAAACGTCGTGCTCCCCGGTGACGATTAGGCGGGGGATTTGCCGCGCGGGCAAGGTGGCAGTGCCAGGCGCCCCGCTGGAGCGGGAATGTCGGGCGACCAGTGTCATCCAATTCACCAGTTCCTCGCGGGGTGGGTGGCCAGGCGCGAGCATGGTGCGCAAGAGGCGGGCGCTGTGTGTCGGTGCGGGCCGAAGGAACCAGCCGGCCGAGGCTGCCAACACTGCGGGGGTCAACCTCAGCCGGGTGAGTCCGGCAGGGGACACGAGGACGAGCCGGTCGATTCGGGGAGAGGCGCTGGACAGGGCAATGGCGGCACCGAAGGAGTGGCCTATCACCACTACAGGATCGAGCGAGATCTTCTCGACCACCTCGCCCAGCCACCCCCCGTACCAGGACAACCGGCCGCCGGAGAGACCGCGTTCGCCAGAGCTGAGACCGGGCTGGCCCGGGACGTCCACCAGCACGACCCGGTAGCCGGCGGCGACCAGGGCCGTGGCCAGCGGCAGGGACGCGGCGGCGTTGAAGTTGGTGCCCGGGACGAACACGACCGTCGTGGCGCCGGAGCCGGCAAGGACCACGTGGGTCTGTGCGTGCTTGGCCGTCACTGTCTTCCGTTCGTGCGGCACCGGCCACGCGGCGAGCTGGTCGAGGCACCAGCGTCGGATGAGCTCTCTGCCCGTCGTACTGCGGTATAGCGAGTCCACGTTGCCAGCGCGCCTCACCTCGGCATCCTCCTGGTTGGGACCGCATTCACGTGGGCGGCGGCCGGTGAGCGTCGAATCCCGAAACGCCCGGTACTCAGCGACCTGACCGCCCCCATCGCGTACCTCATGAAGATGGCATACCGGAGGGATCACAAATCGATCCTCGAGTTCCTCTGCGGTCAGCCCTTCGGCGTGGTTGCCGCTTCTGCCTTCGGTGTGATCTGGTACGCCAGTTCCCGGCGGGAAGTGATTCCGAGCTTGGTGTAGATCCGCTGCAGGTGGTTATCGATGGTTCGCGTCGAGACGTGTAGTTGTTCGGCGATCTTTCGGCTCGGGGCACCGGATGCTGCGAGGGTGGCCACTTCACGTTCTCTGTTGCTCAGAGGCTCACGCAGCTTGAGGCCGAGCAGTCCGGGCGTAACGGCTCCCTGACAGTACTTGGCAAGGTCGGCTGAAATGTTGGCCGCCGCAGTCGCGCGTCGTGTCTTTCCCTCTCGCTGATACAAGTTCGCTGACGCTGCCGCAGCTTCTGCGGCTATGAGCAGCGCCCCGATCTGTTCGAGGTCACCCGCCGCCGCCAGCAGCGCATCGCTGTCCTGCCTGGCTGTCGCCTGTGCGAAGCGAAGTTGCGGTCCGCTGTATGCGCCGTCGCAGTCGTTCGCCAGTTCAGCGAGTCTCCCTGCAGCTCTCGCGGCTGCCCCCAGACGCGCAGCTTCGGTGAGCAGCATCATCTCCGATGTGACTGCCCCGGCTGCGCGAGCTCGTCCGGCTGCCTCGAACAACACCTGGCATGCAGCGGTTGTCATGCCGCGCGAGGCGAGAAGCCACGCCTTCCCAAGGGAGTCCTCCCCGGGTAGGAAGAACACATCGGGGTACGTCTCGAGGTCGGCCAGTACATCTTCAGCTTCTTGCGTCCGGCCCAGCACGGCTGCTGACGCAGTCAGTCCCGCTGCAGCCGGCCTCAGTACGATCGGTATCCCTTCGCCCAGCCCAAGTGCGAGGGTTTCGGTGAACCAGCGGTGAGCATCTGCGATTCTGCCCTGCAGCCAGGCTGCACGCCCCATGTCGTAGGACAGCCATGCTGCTGGCTGAGTAGCGTTGTCGGCAACGGCTTCACGGTGACCACGCTCAGCTGCTCTCTGGGATCCGGCAAGGTCGCCTCTGGCTGCGCAGGCAAAGGACAGTACGGAGAGTGCAGCTGACGGATGCTGAATAGCGACGCGCTTGCTGGCGTCGAGGTGCTGCCTGCGGGTGCGTGTGGCGAGTTCAACGGCTTCCTCGGTTCGCCCGAGGGCGCTGAGACCGAGCGCTCTCATACCGGCGGCATAGAGTCGCAGCCGTTCCTCAGGTATCTCATCGACGGATTCGAGCAGGCGCGTGCCTTGACGTGTCTGTCCGGCGAAGACACGCATCGCTCCCTCGTTGATGCGCAAGGCCGCCTGCGCTGCGGGATCGGTCGTTGCCGCAAGTGCATGGGTGTTGATCTGCAATGCTTCGTCAGCGCGCGCTGCCCAGAACAGGTTCTGGGTGCGTTCGATCGTCACCCGGAGTCGCTCAGCCATGTCGGGGGCCGTCTCGTACGACTCCTTCAGGATGCGCTCGGAGTCGTCGAATCGATGGAGCAGGTAGTACGCCTCTCCCAACAGAAGCCGTGTGGCGTGCGTGGCTCTGTCCGCTGGGAGGCGCTCCAGCAAGTTGAGAACGTGGTCGTAATCGTGGCTGTAGCGGGCAAGTTCTGCCGCCTGCACTATGAGGTCAGGATCAGCCGTCCCCGTCGCTTCCAGCTGCCACGTCGCGACCCGCAGTACGTCATCAAGGCGCTGAGCGCCGTGAGAGAGAATTCGTTGTGCGCAGTCCGTCAGGATTTCGACGCGCTGGCTTGTCGCCATGCCCCCGCGCAGCACCTCACCGTACAAGGGATGTGCAAGCGTTGCTGACAGCCGGCGCTGAGAGGTATGGACGTGAATCAGGTCGGCTTTCTCCAGGGTGGTAATCACTTGTGGTGATGTGAAGCGGGTCAACTCGCGCAGGCCGAGCGGCTCGGCCACAGCCAAGGTCTCCAGGACCTTCATCGCTTCGGGCTCCATCCGGCTCAGGCGCGTGTGCACAAGCTGACGCAACCGTGGTGTCCCGCCCGCGTCTGCCACTGTCTCCACCAGTCGCCACAGTCCTCCGCTGCGCGTCAGGACACTGGCATGCACCAGTCCGAGCACCAGTTCTCGCAGAAAGAGAAGATTGCCCTTGGAGTAGCGGTGGAGTTCGTACGAGGTTCGCCGTTCCACGACTCCCCCGAGTACCGAACTCAGAACCTTTTCGACGCCGTCCTGACTGAGTTCGTTGAGCGCTACGTGCGCGATGCTTTCTGTGCGGTCGAACGCGAGAGCAGCTTCAGAGAGAGCTACGTCTGATCGCAACGTGCCGATCACAAATATTCTTCCCGAGTCAATCAGCTGACCGACGAGAGTGGCGGATGTTGAATCGAGCAGATGAATATCATCTATGAGAAGAATATATTCGCGTCCTTGGCCCTCGAATGCCTCTCCTGCGGCAAGAAAGGCGGCTGGGGGGTCCGAGAGATTGAGCCCCCGCGGCAGGAGATGAGCGATCGCACCCAGGGGGATCCTCGCGGCAGCCGACGTGGCAGTCGCCCGTCCGCCGCGGTAGCCGGTGTCGAGGGCCCGTTGCCACACGTGTGCAGCCACACGTGTCTTGCCGACGCCTGGGCGTCCTCGCAGCAGCACGCCGTGGCACGAGGGATCAGCCAGCGCGCGAGCGCACGCCGCAATTGCGGTATGCCGGCACACAAGGGGCCACAGCCGCTCGACCTTTTGCTCGCTATGTGAGAGAGACATGAACAGGGACCTCACAGCGGGACATGGCTCATCGAAGACGCTGCCGGAGGCACGCGCCCGAGATCGGGTTGAGTGCAGAGTTGTGTTGACGTAGTGCTAGGAGGGCCAGCCTGGGACGAGCTGGCCAGGCTCTCCGTGATGCTGTCCCATCCAGTTCAGGGCGCGCATGAGTAGTTGTTGCTCACTCCGCATCCGTTGAGCCCTGGCGAACCCGAGGATGGACGGCGATGCTGGATCGCGAAGAGGACGTGGTGACTTACCGGCCTGGACTCATGCTGGTCACGGCCCTGCCCACCCTGGACCCTGTGGGTGTGAAGCTGCCGCCGTCGGCGATCACGCAGAGTGAAGCGTGCCGACGGTTTGAGGGAGTGACGGCGCGTGGTTTAAGGCACAGGAGGGTCCGCTGCTGGAAATCTGATATTGATCGCATATGCGCAAAGTGATTCAGCGGGGTTTGGGCGGTCCTGAGGCCCTTGAGGTCGTCGAGGTCGATGTCCCCGAGCCTGGGATGACCGAGGTTCTCGTCGAAATCGAGGCGGCGGGGGTCAATCCCGTCGACTGGAAGGTCCGCCAGGGAGGTCTGGGGTATCTTCCCTTTTCGGTCGGTTGGGACGTGTCCGGGGTCGTGAGAGGGATCGGCCCGGGGGTGACCAGGTTCCAGGTCGGGGACGAGGTTTTCGGCATGCCCCGGTTCCCGCTCGAGGCGGGGCCTATGCAGAGTTCGTGACCGGGCCGTCACGCCAGTTCGCTCTCAAGCCTTCCGGGATGAGCCATGTGCAGGCGGCGGGTCCTTCCCTGGCAGGTCTTACCGCGTGGCAGGCCCTGGTGAGCACGGCCGGGCTGGAGGCCGGGCAGCGCGTCCTGATTCCGGCGGGGGCCGGCGGTGTCGGCCATCTGGCGGTCCAGATCGCGAAGAGCCGCGGGGCGTATGTCATCGCGACGGCGAGCACAACGAAGCATGACCTCGTCCGTGGCCTGGGAGCTGACGAGGTGATCGACTACAGGAGCGTGGACGTCGGCTCCCATGTAGCTGATGTCGATGTCCTCCTGGCCACCGTCGCTGGCCAGCTCCAGGAACTGGAGGGGACGCTGACGCCTGGCGGCTGGGTCATTGCCCTGAACGGCGCGGACGCCGAAGTGGTGAACCTGTTGTCGAACCGGGGGTTGCACGCCGTCTTCATGCTGGTTGAGCCCGACCGCGCCGACTTGGAGGCCCTCGCCGCCCTGGTCCGATCAGGCGCACTCACCGTGCACGTCGACCAAATCTTCCCGCTGGAGCATGTCGCCGAGGCACATCGGTTCGGCGAGCAGGGACAGTCCACCGGAAAGATCATCCTGACCCCGTAGAGCCAGCCGCACCCACAGGTCAGTCGTGAGGCTCGGGCAGGGCGAGTCGGGGATCGAATGGTTCGGGCGGGACGTGGAGGCCGTCGGTGGTGTACTCGCCGAAGCGTCGGATGTTCTCGCGCCGGTGCGGGCTGAGGACGGCCAGGTCGGCGGGAGTGATCTTCCAGCCCTCGGCGGCCATCGTCCGCAGTACGGCGGTCATGTCGACGACGGTGGAGAAGATCACGGAGCCGGCGACGAGGTCGAGGAATTTGATGCTCTTCTCCTGCCGCTCGGGGTCCCGGCTGCTGAGAGCCCTGGTTGCCGAAGGCCAGCCACTTGGTGAAACCGTTGTACGACTCCGCCTTGTTGGTCGCGCGGGCGATCTGCTCGCGCAGTGTGAGGTCGGAGAGGTAGCGCAGAAGCACGATGGTGCGCTGGGCCCGGCCGAGTTCGCGGTAGGCACGGTAGATGCTGTTCTTGCGCGAGTGGTTGCCCAGGCGCCGCAGGAGGGTGACGGAGGAGACCGTGCCCTCCTTGACGGAGAGCGCGACCTGCATCAGGTCGGGCCAGTGGCGTTCGATCAGGGCCCAGCGCACCGTCTGGCGCGGGTCAGCGGCGAACAGAGTGTCGATGTGGGTGTAGGTGACGCCCGGGTCGGGGCGGTAGAAGGTGAGGTCGTGCCAGTTGCGGATCCTGGGGAGCAGGTCGATGTCAATCCCCTTGCGCCGTGGAGATCTTTCAAGCGGCTAACTCCATTGTGGGGTCGGCCTGATGGTCTCGTTCGTAGTCGATCGGGCTCCGGTATCCGCACACGCTGTGTAGCCGACGGGTGTTGTAGAAGCCTGTGGTCCAGGTGGCGATCTTCAGCCGCGCATCTGTGCGGGTGGTGAAGGTGCGCCGGTGGACGTACTCGACCTTGAGCACGCTGTTGAACGCCTCGCAGACGGCATTGTCGAAACACGAGCCGACACGGCCCATGGACTGGGTCACGCCGAGCCGGCGGCAGGCCCGCCTGAAGCGCCGGGACTGGTATTCGCTGCCGCGGTCCGAGTGGAAGATCACGCCCCCTGACGTCGCCGCCGCGGGTGGCCGCGGCCATATGCAGGGAGGCGACGACCAGCTCCGCGTCGTGGCGCTCGCCCATCGCGTAGCCGAGCATGCGGCGCGAGAACAGATCGATCACGGTGGCCAGGTACAGCTTGCCCTCGCTGGTGACGATCTCCGTCATATCCCCGGCCCACACCTGGTCGGCAGCGGTGGCGCTGAAGTCGCGGCGAACGAAGTCCGGGAACGCGGGCCGCTTGCCCGGCCTGGTCAGCCCCCGGCGCCTTCGGATCTTGCGTCCGGCCAGGCCGAGTTCGGCCATGAGCTTGGCGACGGTGTTCACCGATACCCTCCAGCCCTGGCGCACGAGCGTGATCCAGACCTTCGGGGAACCATACGTGCCGCCCGACTCATCGAAGATCTGCCGGATCGCGTCGGCCAGCTTCCCGCGCCGCACCTCGCGAGCGGTGACGGGCTGGCTGCGCCACTTGTAGAACCAGGACTCGCTCACACCCAGCGCACGGCACGTCAGGGTGTGCGGAATGTCCTGCTCGGCCTTGCAGTCGCTGATCACCCCGGCCACCTGGGCCGGGTCCGCCGCAGCTACTTCACCCACAAGGCTATGCAGCGTTTGAAGACATCACGTTCCATCTCCAGCTCGCGTATCCGCTTGTTCTTCTCGCTCATCTCCCGCCGCAGCTGCTCCAGCTCGGCGCGCTCGGTTTCCCGCAGCCGGCCACCGGAGGCAGCAGGCGCGGGCCGGTCGGAGGAAGCAGAGCCGTTGCGCCGCCACCGCGACACCCAGCTGTGCAGCGTGCCGGAGTGCACGCCGAGCTCCTCGGCGACCTCCGGGATCGGCCTGCCCGTCTCGATCACAATGCGTACAGCACCCTCACGGAACTCAGGTGTGTACGTCCGTTGCTTGGACCCCATGAACCTCAACTTCCCCTGCATTCACGGACTCCACGCTACGAGGGGAGGGTCACTGCTGCACTCCCCTGAACGATCCCAGAGCCAATCCAGGGAGCACCCTAACCAGCGAAGACAACGACTCGAGCAGGCGGGTGCATCGCTACACAACGTCACCCGAGGTCTGATCACACTCCGTCTACGAGTGGCGGGTTTCGGGCGTATCTCCTCCAACCTCCCACTACTGGCGCCCCGGCACCAAAGTCACCGTCACAGCTGCGCTGAGCGGTGTCGACACGGGCAACGGCCGATACCTGTCCCGGGACATCTCCACCACGTTCCTCATAGGCAAGGCCCGCATCACGCGGATCGACCTCGCCGCACACCACCTGACGGTGACCGAGAACGGCCGCACACTGCGCACCCTGCCGATATCGGGCGGCGGCCCGGCCACCCCGCGACTCGCCCTGTGCGGTCTCGCAGCGGCCGCCGCGCAGGTGAACGACACGGTCAGTGCGCGGAAGGCCATTGATGAAGCAGCGCAGTACCCCCATGTCGGCCTGTTTGTCGGAGAAGACGACCTCGCCACAGCCTGGCTCCACGTCGCCGACGGGAAGCTCGCCGCCGCGCGCGAGGTACTGGAGGCTGCCGCGGCTTCGGCACGTGCATCCGGAGTTCTGAGTTCTGAAGCCGCGCTCCTGACCGATGTCGCCCGACTGGGCGGCGCACGGCAGGCAGTGAAAAGACTCACCGAGCTCGCAGATGTTTGCGACTCGGCATTCACCCGCGCTCGGGCAGGTTTTGCCGGAGCGCTGGCGGCAAACGATCCGCCTGCCTTGGAAGGTGCGTCTGCCTCGTTTGAGAAGATGGGAGCAGACCTGCTCGCAGCGGAGGCATCCGCAGCGTGGAAGCGCGTGGGCGAGTCCCGCAAGTCCACCGCCGGCGTCAACCGGACTGCTCAGCTTGCTGTCCGGTGTGAAGGTGCCCGCACTCCCGGCTTGACCACGGCGCTTGAGCCGGCTGCGGCGCTGTCGGCCCGTGAGCGAGAAATTGCTGTCCTGACCAGCTCAGGCGCCTCGGCGCAACCTGTGGCAGAGACTCTCTCGATTTCCCGGCGGACCGTAGAAAACCACCTCTACAGCATTTACGGCAAACTTGGCGTTTCTACTCGTGCAGAGCTCAAGAAGGCGCTGGAGGCAACGAGCTGAGGCACTCGGCTCGTGCGGTGTGCGCGGCCCGGTCGACCAACGCCCCCGCAGGGGCGCCTGACATAGTGTCGGCCGAACCGCCGGCAGCGAAGTCGACATCTTGCCCGCACTTCGAGAGCCAGAGAGTGATGGCCGTGCTGTCTGCAGCGACAGCACGGCCATCCTTTCAAGCGGCGGCCTCGTCCCCACGGGCCGCCGCTTTCCGGGGCGCGCCTCGAGCAGATGGTGCTCGGGCGTGTGCGGCGTCGCCGACCGCACCGCACAAAGCCCCGAGTCTTCGGATCGTCCCGGATTCAGACGGGGATCAGTCCGCGGTCCTCCTCCGAACCACCCGGGCTCCGGGACAGTTCCTTGTCGAGCTGCTCGCCCTCCACGTCGACGTTGGGCAGAGTCCGCTCCAGCCGGCGCGGCAGCCACCAGGCCCGCCGGCCGAGCAGAGCCAGCACGGCCGGAACGATCGCCATGCGGACCACGAAGGCGTCGAAGAACACCGCGATCGCGAGACCGAAACCGATCATCTTGATCATCTGCTCACTCGAACCGATGAAGCCCGCGAAGACCGCGATCATGATGACTGCCGCCGCGATCACCACGCGGGCACTGTGACGGAAGCCGGTGACGATGGCGTCCCCGGGCCGCTGGCCGTGGACGAACGCTTCTCGCATCCGCGTGACCAGGAAGACCTCGTAGTCCATGGCGAGACCGAAGACCACACCGATCATGAAGATCGGCATCATCGACATGACCGGACCGGTCTGCTCGACGCCGAACAGCGAGCCGAGCCAGCCCCACTGGAAGACGGCTACGACGGCGCCGAGCGCGGCGACGACCGAGAGCAGGAAACCGAGCGCCGCCTTGAGCGGCACGAGCACCGAGCGGAACACCACCATCAGCAGGAGGAAGGCGAGGCCGACGACCAGCGCGAGGTAGGGCAGCAGGGCGTCGCTCATCTTCTGCGAGAAGTCGGTGTTCAACGCGGTCGCACCGGTGACGTAGACGTCGTCGCTGCTCTTGTCCCGGATCTCGTGGACCAGGTTCTCGGTGGCGAGCGAGGACGGCCGGTCCTTCGAGATGACCGTGATCATCGCTGTGTCGCCGGCCTTGTTGAAGGCCGGTGTGGTGACGGCGGCCGCACCGTCGAGATTCCGGATAAGCTTGACCGCCCGGTCGGCCTCGGCTTTGTCGCCGTCGACGACGACCGTCAGCGGGCCGTTGAAGCCGGGTCCGAAGCCGTCGGAGAGCAGGTCGTACGCCTTGCGCTGGGTGGTGCTGACAGGCTGCGAGCCGTCGTCGGGCAGGCCCACCTCCAGCGAGGCGGCCGGCACGGCGATCGCGCCGAGGCCGACGACACCGACGAGCAGGACGGCGACCGGGTGGCGGAGCACCAGACGCGCCCAGCGGGCTCCCATGTTCGGCTTGTCGGAGACGGCCCTGCCCTTGCGGACCTTGCGTCCGAGGACCCGGTCCCCGGCGAAGCCCAGCAGGGCCGGAATCAGGGTGAGAGCGATGAGCACCGCGATGACGACTGTACCGGCCGCGGCGAAGCCCATCTTGGTGAGTATGGGGATGTTGACGACGGCCAGGCCCACGAGGGCGATGACCACGGTCAAGCCGGCGAAGACCACGGCCGAGCCCGCCGTGCCGGCGGCCCGTCCGGCGGCCTCCTCCTTCTCGCGCCCCTCGGTGAGTTCCGCGCGGTAACGGGAGACGATGAACAGCGCGTAGTCGATGCCGACCGCGAGGCCGATCATCATGGCGAGCGTCGAGGTGGTCGTGCCCAGGTCGAGGGCGGCGGCCAGCGCCGTGATCGTGGAGATGCCGATGCCCACGCCGACGAGCGCGGTGAGCAGCGGCAGACCCGCGGCGATCAGTGACCCGAAGGTGACGACCAGGACCACCCCGGCGATCACCACACCGATGATCTCCCCGGCCCCCGTCTCCGGCGCGGCCTGCAGCGCGTCGCCGCCGATCTCGACAGTGAGCCCGTCGTCCCGGGCCTGCGCACCGGTCTTCTTCAGGGCGTGGAGGGTGTCGTCGGTCAGCTCCATGGAGCCGGCCTTGTAGGTGACGGACACGTACGCCGTCGAGCCGTCCTTCGACACAGCCTGCGCCGTGTACGGGTCGGTGACGGAGGCGACCTGCCCGGAGCCGGACTTCAGCGCGGCGACCGCGCCGGCGACCTCGGCCCTGGGACCGGCGTCAGTCATCTTCTCGCCGTCGGGCGCCTTGAAGACGACGCGGGCGGTGGCGCCGTCGGCACTGCCACCGGGGAAACGTTCCTCCAGCAGGTCGAAGGCCTTCTGGGCCTCCGTGCCGGGAACGGAGAAGGACGAGGAGGTGGCAGCCGGCGCGGACGCCGCGCCGAAACCGGCGAGCGCCAACAGGGCCACCCATATGAGGGCAACGAGTCGGCGGCGCCGGAACGCCAGCCGTCCGAGCCTGTAGAGAAACGAGGCCACGAGGGCTCCCTGTTCATCGAGGGGGACGAGAGGAACAGGGTCGGCCTGCCTTCTTGACCACTCAGGTCAGAGAACTGCGCCGCACATCAGGTGCGGGTCCTCTCAGGTCCTCATCGTCCTTCCGGCTCTGAGCCCCTCACATGAGTAAACGATGCTTAGAAATCCCGGTAGGGCAGGTTCGCCGGGGGATGTGACGGCGGATCGTGATGCCCTGATTCTTCTGGCCGGTGTGGTCGGTGCAGCCGAGGGCAGGACGGTGAGTGGGCCTCCGGTGATCACCACCGGCTCCACCGGCGATCCTCAGCCGCGGCCACATTCCGGGCGATGCCGGATCGGGTACGGTCGCCACGACGCCGACGCCGACGTCGCGGCCCAGCAGTATGCCCAGAACTGCTCAGTCACCGTCACTCTCGCGCGCTGAACAGCACTCTGGCTTGTCGCCAAGGGATGGCGACAGGCCAGGAGCAGCTCCACGGTGCTGTCGGCGGCAAGGAGACCGCCGGCAAAGGCGGTCGACGTGGCTGGCTGAACAATCAGGGTCGAGAAGTGCCTTCGGCTGGGTGGTCGGGGATCGCCGTGCTGGGATCTCCCCCGGTCTGCGGCGGCTGTGTCAACTCCCCCCCGGTTGGCGCCGGTTTCGGGCTCCGGTTGCCGCGCCGCTGGGGCCTGCCTCCTGCCGTGCTGCGGGATCGGGGCCGGGCGCCGGAGGAGGTGCCGTGGCGTCTTCGGCTGAGGCGCCGCCGTGCTCCGCCTGGCCACACCTGCACTGCGCGCCTTGTGAGCCTGCCGGAAAAGCACGAACCGGTCGTGTCCCGCTTCGTGGTGTAAGCGACCTTGCTCGACGGGTTCCGGTAAGCCGCGCGTCGGCCACCCCATGGGACACAGCTCCCGGGTCGCGCAGCGGCTGACCTGCCGTCAGCGCCATGCGCGGTTCCGATCCGCGCCGATGCGGCGATGACCTGCGGATTCCGACGCCTTGATCCGCTACACCACCTGGCGGGACGCCACCGCGGCTGGACGTCCCCCTGCGGGAGAAGACGTCCTGGAAGATGCTGTACGAGTCCGTCGCCCAGGCAGATGAAGTGCTGTGCCTGAACGTCGTCGAGGACCTGTACCCGGCGGACAAGCGCGGGAAGATCACTGCCGGAGGCGGAGCGATCGAGTGGATTCGCTGCCAGTCCGGCACCGCCCAGTTGCTGCCCGCCTCATCAACCGGCGCACCCGCAGCCCGCTGATCCTCACCAGCCGCAGAGCCCCCAGCCGGGACTCCGACGCTGGACGGGTGCCCGGCGACCGGCCGTGCCCGGCTCTCCTACCGCCGAGCCGAAGAGATCTTCGAGGAGAACAGGCGACAGTGATGAGCTTCTGGACGATGCCGTCTGCAATAGGGGGCCGCAGGGGGCAGAAGTCGTCCCTCAGCCGACTGGGCGGATCGCCACCCAGGCGACACCGCACTCGATTTAGATCAACTCATGACGGAGCGGGCGACGCGAAATCCAACGTCGTCGACTTGGAAGGTCGGATGGCTGCGGCGTCGCTCGGATGCCCGGCAGCTCCAGTGTTCGTCGAACCAGCCGCCGCCCCGCAGTACCCGGTAGCTGCCGTAGACCTCTGCGTCGTACACGTCCCAGCACCAGTCCCAGACGTTGCCGAGCATGTCGTAAAAGCCCCACGGGTTGGGCACTTTGCCGCCCACGTCGTGGATTCGCTCGTCGGAGTTGCCGCGGTACCAGGCGATCTCGTCGAGCGGCCCGTAACGCGGGCCGGTCGTGCCGGCACGGCAGGCGTACTCCCACTCGGCTTCGGTCGGCAGCCGGTACCCATCGGCTGACGCGTCCCAATCGACGCCTTCGGCCTCAGCATGGAGACGGTAAGCGGGAGCGAGTCCCTCAAGCTGGGACAGGCTATTGCAGAACCTGACCGCGTCCCACCACGAAACTCCCTCGACGGGCAACGCGTCCCCTTGCACGGCACTTGGCCACTGGCCCGTGACGTCGGCGAACACCGCCTGGGTGATGGGAAAGACACCGAGCTTGTAGGGCGCGAGATCGACCCGCCAGTTGCGTTGCGTCCGCCGGTCCGACAGCGCTACTTGCCCGGCCTGGACCGCGATCAATGGGTTTCGTGCGCTCATGTCCATGGGCCTGCGACCTTACCGCGCGCCTCCACGGGCCTCGCCGTCCGCACCGCAGGCCACCACCTGAGGCCTGCTACCCCTGGTTCTCGGGCATCTGCCAGCCGGACACGGCCGCGGAACCTGCTGCTCTTGTAAGTAACGATTACTCAGTTCCAAGCAACCGTGCATCATCTACGTTGGTATTCCATCGACCGCCCCCGATCTTCCAAGGAAACAAGTAGAGTGAGTCGCATTCTGGCGCTACCGCTACTTTTTCGCATGACAGCTTTTCTCGAGCTGGGATATATGCTCCTGGGCCTCCTTCCGCCTTTCATCCTTGAAGGCATCACCGGCTGGGACCTGACCGCTGACGGCCACTGGGTGACAAAGCTCCTCGCTGTCTCGCTTGGCGCACAAGCCTGGATTGCGTGGCAGCTGAGAGACAAACCAACTCTCAGCGTAGCTCGAGGTCTGGCCTTCTATCAGGTGGCAAGTGCCACCGTGGACTGGCTCATGTGGATCGCACTGTCTGACCATGGGATATTTTCCAACCCGACCAGCAAGGTGATCGTCTCCGCGGCCATCCTTACTCACTACGCTCTGGGACTCCTCCTGATCGTAACAATCCGCCGGGCCGGCCGAGAGAATCCTGTCGCACCGTAGCTCAGCCAAGTGAAGGAGATGCCATAAGCGACACGGGCACTGTCACCCAGTAGATCTTCGCGGAACTCTGTCTCCCGCAGTCAGGGGGTCGGACCATATATTGGTCCCGGAAATCCACTGAGATATTCGGGGCTGACTCTTATGCTCCCTGGCGCATGGCACACACTTCCGGAGGGGACGCATCGAAACGCCCTCCCGATTCACGGCAGCCGTTTCGGATTTCGGGGCCAACAGCTTGGTGTGAAACTCGGGCGACTGGCAGGCATGGCCCTTCTATCATCGGGTGCTGAACATTTGACTCTCCTGCTCTGATCGGCCTCGGTGTGAAATCCCTGATTCCCGGCGTGCTGCGTGATGAGCCGCAGTTTGCCTGTCTGTTCGTCGGGCAGTCCCTGTCCGTGCTGGGCGACCGTATGTCGTTCGTGGCAGTGCCCTTCGCGGTGCTCTCGGTCGGCGGATCCGCCTCTGACGTCGGACTGGTGGCGGCTGCAGGGCTGCTGCCCATGCTGCTGTTCACTCTGGTGGGCGGGGTATGGGCAGACCGCTTCCAGCGGCGCCGCATCATGCTGGTTTCCGATGTGGTCCGGTTCGCGACTCAAGGCATGACCGCCGTGCTGCTGCTGACCGGCATGGCCGAGGTTTCGCATCTCGTCCTGCTGATGGTCGTGTTCGGCACAGCGGACGCATTTTTCATGCCTGCCTCCACCGGGCTGATGCCGCAGGTCGTCTCGCCCGAACGGCTCCGGGAGGCGAATGCCCTCCGCGGATTCGTCCAGTCGTCCGGACTGATCCTCGGACCGGCCCTGGCGGGCGGCCTGCTCGCGCTGGCCGGCCCAGGCAGCGCCCTGGCCCTGGACGCCCTGACCTTCGCAGTCAGTGCCGCGTTCCTGGCCCGGCTGCAACCGCGCGAGACACCGCCCGAGCCCGGACCGGTGACCACCCGGGGCAAGTTCTTCAGGGAACTGCACGAAGGCTGGGTGCAGGTGCGTACCCGGACGTGGATTTGGTCCGGCATGGCAGCCATGGCGGTCTACCACGTCATCGTGCTGCCGTCGGTGTTCGTGCTGGGTCCTGTGCTTGCCGAACAAGAGTGGGGCGGTGCAGCCAACTGGTCAGTCGTGGTCATGGCCTTCGGTGTCGGCTCGATCGTCGGCGATGTAGGCGCCTACCGGCTCAAGATTGCGCGCCCCATGGCCGTCGCGGCCGCTGCGCTTGCGGTGGCCTCCTGCCAGGCGGTGATCATCGGATCCGGCGGCTCGCTCCTCCTGATCGCGGTGCTCGAAGCGGTTACCGGTGTGGCCGTCTCGCTCTTCTTCGTTCTGTGGGAGACCGCGCTGCAGACACACGTGCCCGAAAGCGCGTTGTCCCGTGTGAGTTCGTACGACCACCTGCTGTCGGCGGGACTCATGCCGCTCGGCCTGGCCCTTGCCGGTCCGGTGTCCGACTCCCTGGGCATGCGGCCCACCCTGTACGCGATGACGATCATCGCGGTACCCGCCGCCCTTGCTCTGCTGTGCGTGCCTGCCGTGCGACACCTTCCAGCGCATGCATCGGGCACTGGCGGCGCCCGGACTGTCGCAGAGCCAAGCCTGCCGTAACTGACCCGCTGGGGGCTCGCTGCACCCCATGGCCAGTCACCGCGTTCCTGTGGCCTGTGAACCGCTCCGGGCCTGAGCTTGACTCTGTCGGGGATCTTGGCGTTTCGCGGTGCGGCAGCATGGTCAACGGGCATGCTCGGGTAGTTCCGATGACCGATGCAGTTGTCGAGGTGCCCGTTGTCCCTCTGAGGTTCCCGACTTGTATTGGTCGTAGCGGAGCGCGGTCGGGTTGGCCGCTCGTAGCGTTTCCGTAGGACGCTGGGTCGGATGGCTCGACTTGAGCGCTATCCGCCTCCACGCTCCAGCTGACCTGCCGATTGCCGATGCTGCAGAATGCATGGCAAGCGAAATCATGCGGCGATGGCTTCAGCTTCACGATTCTTGATCGCATCGGCAATGCCTGGTGAGCCGCCGCCATAGGAGGAGTAACCCGTTGGACTACATGATCGACGACAGCCCCGGCCGGATTAATGTGGAACTGGTACACGGATTCCTAACGACCCATGCGCCATGGGCCAGGAACATACCGCGCGAGACTTTCCTTCACTCCTTGCAGACCTCCCTGTGCTTGGGCGCCTACGCTCCTGATGGCAGCCAGGTCGGCTTCCTGCGAGTGGTCACCGACCAGGCCACCTTCGCGTGGATCTGTGACGTCTTCGTGTTGCCTGAACACAGAGCTCACGGCATTGGCGACGCGCTGGTCAAGGCTGCCCTGGAACACCCGCAGACAGCTGGCGTCCGCCGAATACTCCTGGCTACAGAAACGGCACACGGGCTCTATGCGCGCTCTGGATTCGTCGCCGTCCCCGACAACCAGTACATGGAGATCGCATACAGCCCGCAACAGCTCTGGCCATGAGGCCGATACCGCGCTGCACAGTTCCTGAGACCGTGGATCTCGTCCTGCCTCGCGCCGCAACAGAGACGTGAGCAACACCTACTGATCTCTTCGGATTGTTGTCGGGGGTGGTGACATGTGGTGATCCCTGCGGTAGGCCGGTGGTATGCGGTACGCGCAGGGCGGTGGCCTGACCGCGGAGCGGCGTCGGTCTCGCGAACGGACTCGGTACGAGGCCGGCGAGCGGTTTGCCCGTTGCGAGAGAACCGCGGCGGTCGGTGGAACGCTGGCGTCGCGCCTGGCGTGAGGGCGGGATGGCCGCGCTCGCCGGCCTCGCCTATGCGGCTTGCTGGTCGGCTGCAGGCGGTGACACCGAGTACGGCGGCAGCATATCCGGAGCTTGAGGCCGTACCTGAGGCCACTTGGTGTCCGGAGGAGATACCTGCGAAACGGGCCATTTGATCACGCTGTGTAACTCCTAGCTGCGGGGCGTGTCCGCCGCAGGATGACGATCCGTGATGATCGTAGGCACGGGACGAAGTAGTGTGCTGCCGACCATGTGATTGGCGGTGTGGTTGTGGCGTCTGTGGAGCGGACGGCGTATCCGCGGTTCAAGCGGATCATCTCCGATCGCGAGCTGGCGCATTTCTTCACCCCTGATGAGGCTGAGATTGCGTGGGCGGCGAAGCGGACCCATGACCGTCCCGAGTCGTTCCTCACGCTGCTGGTGTTGCTGAAGTCCTGTGCCAGGCTGGGCTACTTCCGGCCGATCTGGCGGTGCTCAGCCCCTACCGGCGCGAGAACGTACTCCGCTTCGGCAACTACACCACCGACCAACTCCACATACCCCCGCCCTCCACAGCATCAACGGGGAGTCGTGAGTTCCCAGATCGACCAGGGAGCCAGCCCCGGCGCGGTGTCGGTTGTCGAAGGCTGGCAGGCGTAGTACCGCCCGGAAGGTGATGGCCGGGCGGACGCGATCTGTGGCAGCAAGGGGGTCAGCGGCTCGGCGGTGGCAAGGCACCACAGGCGCACCCCATGGTTGTACTCGACCACGGCCGTGGTCCTGTCGGTGCTGATCGTGATGCTGTTGACGAGCTCATCGTCGTGGCCCGCTATGTGCAAGATTCGGAGCGAGTCCAGACTGATGTGCCCCAGGTCTGATGGAGTCGGGTTGCTTGGTTCCAGGCTCCTGGCGGGGCTCGGAGTTCGTACTCAACCGGGCCGGGTATACCCAGCGCGGAGTGCCAGCGCTATTGAGCAGTTCGACCTGGACGCGTGCCCAAAGGAACTCCATCATCGCGTTGTCCACGGAGCCCCGACGGAGCCCATCGAGGGCGGCCGGCCGGAGGCCCTCACGCGCTGGAGGGGGAACGCCCAGGACCCGAACTGCACTCCGCGATCGTCGGATGCCGCGAGCGGCTGCACGTGCGCGTGGCCCGTCCGGCAGGGCGAGGGCCCGGGCCTGGCTTCCGCGGTGAGGCCGAGACCGCGCACCGAGTGCAGGCGCGCCGCCTGTGGAGCCTTGTCGTCGAGGAGCATCTGCAGCATCGCAGTCCTCAGCCGGGGCGTGCAGCGCCCGGCCCCCGGTGCGGTCCAGGACCAGCCGGGCCGCCCTCGCGGCGTGTTCCAGCACAGAGTGCGTCGACAACTCTGCGCGGCCCGGCGCGTTCCAACCACAGGGCCGTCGGCACGGCCCGGCGCCCGCGGTGCCGACGGCCGCTCCGGGCGCACCGGCCCGGGCGTGTCCCGCCGCTCGCCGTCCGCCTCGACTCTGACCATTAGGTTCGGTCGTCGTCGACGAGCCGGACAGCACCGCCGTGACCTGGCTCTCCACCCTGCCGTGCTCATGGGCCCCGCACGGGCTGGGTCGCAGTGGACCGCAGTGAACCCGTCCTGTCTGTTGATCAGGAAGCGCGCCCGCCCACGTCCGCTTGGATCCACCGGTCGGCGAGCAGGCCGAAGAGCAGGTCGTCGGTCCATTCGCCCTTGATCCAGGTGTATGCGGGACGCCGCCCCTCGATCTGGAAGCCGACTCGTTCAAGGAGCTGCGCGCTTGGCACGTTGCGGGCGTCACACTCCGCTGACACGCGGTTCAGGCCTCGCGTGAAGAGGTCGTCCAGCACGGCTCGCACCGCTTCGGTGGCGTAGCCGTGCCCTTGGCGGTCTCGGGCAAGGGTGAAGCCAAGTTCAGCCTGCATCCGGTTTTCGTGCAGGTGTACGCCGATATCGCCGATGAGACAGCCATCGGCTTTGAGTTCGATCGCGTACTGGAACCATCCAGGCCGTCTGGGGTCGCTGTCGGCGAACTCCTGCACGAGCGAGGTGGCGGACTCAAGTGATACCGGGGCGGTCCAGCCTTGATAGCGGGCGATCATCGAGTCCGAGCGGTAAGCCGACAACGCTGGTGCATCGTCGGGCCGAAATGTGCGCAGGTGGAGTCGGGGAGTTTCTAGGAGCATTTCGTCAGCTTTTCACAATGAAGTGCATTGGCATAGCCCTTTGCCTCGCGGCGGGCCACCCTGATGCTCTTCCGGGCTGGCCGCTTGCCAGTCACCGGCGAAGCGTTATCCCCAGCCATCGGCGAAGCGTTATCCCCTGTCATCGGAGAGCGCCGGAAGGCGGGATCGGCTACCTGATCGGACCTGCCGGATATCGCGCTCCGGGAAGCCACGGAGGTGATGACGCATGTGGGCCATGGGTCAGACGAATACGCTTGGCGGTCCGCGGTCAAGCACTTTTTGCCTCGGCGATTGACGTGCGGAGTTGGTCCAGGAAGGCTCGCCCGTCAGAATTCTCGCCGAGTCCGACATATCGCGACCCTGCGTGTCCATCCGACCACACCCCGGTGGCACTCACTCCGGAGTCAATCTCTGCCGCCAGCCGGTACGATTCGATGCTGATCGCGTCGAGTCGTGCGGAACTCACATGCACCCCACGGTTCTCTCCGGCGACGGCCACAATGAGGTACCGAGGCGTGACAAGAACAACCGTCCGGTGTTCAGTGTCGGAGTCCGCCGACCCTGTAAGCCGTGACATCAGCCCGGGCTTCTTGAGGCGCACGCTGCTGGTGTCGCAACAGTGCAGCGCTGCGCTCGTGGTCACGCCGAGTTGATTCTCCTCGGCATGCGCGTCCATTTCGGCGCGGAGTGATGCGTCGATCTCTGACACGTCACAGAGTCTGCTGGTGCGCTCGTACAGACGATTCACGCTTTCCCTTCATGTGAGTCGCACTCAGATATTGATCCGGCACTCAGTCCTTGCGCACGATCAGCCGCACCCGCGTCCTTGAGCAGGTCACCGTCCAGGTGGGCCACCCGCGCGCAGTCGCGGATCCCGTCGCCCGGTTCGGCGGCCATCGTCCACGCTGGAGGCGGAAACCCCCGAACTCGGTTGGAGCCGGCGGGCCTCGACAGCGACCGAGCCACGTCCAGTCGCTGCCACCCTGCCTCACGAAGTCCGCAGGCCGGAGAGTAATCGGTACTCAGAACAGCAACTGAAGCGACTGAAGCCTCCTATATGTAACGCACACACGCACACATGAATGTCTTCATATACCCGGAGCTTGGGTCTCTTGGGCCACTGCCGGATCTCTCCCATTTCGTTGACCTGCAGCTTTGTCTTGCTTGTGGCAGCGATCGAACGGTCGCTGAGTGGCTGCGCCGTGGGTCGCCGACTCGGTGCGTCCCGCTGCGGCCCAAGCGACTGAAGCAACTGGGCGTCCGGCCGCGAGCCGGCGGCCGCTTCGCTGTATGGCCGGCTCCGGCCGCGAGTCGCTTCGGTCGCTCCTCGGCTCCGGGTGCGGCCGAGATATACCCACATGCTCTGCCGGCGTCGTGTCCCTGGCCGTGATCGAGGCCTCAAAGAATCTTCCGGCCTGTGTCATCCGGATCCGCAACGGATGGGGTTTTAGAGGGTGGAATGACGTGCCCGCCTCTCTGCGGAACTTCTCTCATTTCCCCCCTACTTGACCGTTGCGTTCCCGCGACGGCACTGTCTGCCCGGAATGCGAGGACCGATGTCACGGAAGCCCAATCAGTTCAAGGCGATACGGAACCTGCCGCTGGTATCGGTGCTGAGCACAGCCGCCCTGGGTGCGGTGGCCATCGCGGGTGGTTCCGTGCTGCAGAGCTATCTTTCCGCCGCCATGCCGCGGACGGCGACGGGTGTATCGGTGACCGTCAGCGGGCCCCGCGCGGTGACGGTCACGAGCGAGCACCCCGAGACGCTGCAGGTTGCCGTGACCGCTCCGGCCGCAAAGATTGCCGGGACTCGGGTCAACTGGCAGAGCCGCGCGGCTGGAACCTCTTCGTGGCGCAGCATCGGCACCCTGCGTCTTGACGCGACGGGCCGAGTCTCGGTGCAAGTGTCGCCGTGGAAGCCGACCGACTACCGGGCGGCATTGGCCGGCACCACGGTCAGTGCCCCGTTCCGGGTCGCGACCCGCCCCGCAGAGGAGCCCGTTGCCCACTCGCGGGGGGCCGTGGAGCCCCACTTCAGCGTTGTCGCCGACCCCGCCCAGCGGCCACGCGCCGTCGGGACGGGGGCCAACGCTGTCGTCTCACCGATTCCCGGCCAGGTGTGGGAGCGCATGGCAGGCGTCTCCTTCACCGAGGACTGCCCGGTGGGCCAGGAAGAGCTCCGCTACGTCCAGGTCAACTACTGGGGTTTCGACGGTTACCGCTACCGCGGAGAGATCGTCGTCCATGTCTCCATCGCCGAGCAGACCGCGGCGATCTTCACAGACCTCTACCGCCTGCGTTATCCGATCCGGCAAATGCGGCTGGTCGACGACTTCGGCAAGGACCCGCTCAAGGGTGCTGATGACTACGCGTCGATGAACGCCGACAACACCAGCGGCTTCAATTGCCGCTACGTCGACGGCAAGGAAGCGCAGCGCGTGCTCTCCCCGCACGCCTGGGGCATGGCGATCGACATCAACACCTGGGAGAACCCTTTCGAGGCCCGGACGGGAGTGTTCCCGCACTCCTACTACCTGGACCGCAGCCGCCCGCACCGGGCTGTGCTGGACGGCCCTGAGAGCCCGGCCGTCCAGGCCTTCGAAGGCCGGGGACTGCGATGGGGCGGGCGCTGGAGCGAAAGGGACTACCACCACTTCCAGACGGCTGTTCCGTCCCGGCCCAGGGGGAAGTGACGTCATGGCTCCGTCCCCTCCACCACCTCGTCGGCAGTCCTGGAGCCCGCTGGCGCGTCTGCGGACTCTCTTGCCTCTGGCACCGCGGACCGAGTCGGTCCCCGATTCCTCGTCGATGGCAACCAAGGCCAGCGCAGCAGTCACACGGTCACAGGTGGCCCCGTTCGAGCCGGGCAGGAGTGCCGGCTTTGAGCTGGGCGGCACATGCCTCCGCGGGGAGCCCGTCATCGAATCCAACCCATGTGGAGCCAACTGGAGTGCCACCATGCACAACACCATCAGACATCAGACCAACGGGTCGGCGTCGATGCCCGCGCGCATTGCGGCCACGAGAACGGCGGGTGCCGGCTGCCTGGGCCTGATCCGCAGCACCTTCTCCGACGTCGCCGTTCGGCTGGCGGTATGGGCCGGTGATCCGAGGAATCACGAGGATGCTCTGTCGCTGCGGAGTACGTCCTCCGCGGTGCCTCCGGTGCATCGGCCGGTGAGCAGATGATGCCCGCCCGGCCCGCCGACAACCGGCGGAGCGGTGGCTACGGCCCGGACTGGCCTGGTCCTGTGGTGCCCGGTCAGTACTCCGACGATCGCACCGCTCGAGAACGGAGTCCCGGCACCGGCGGGAGGGACGCGATGCTCGTCACAGCGCCACCAGCGGGGCGAGATGCTGCCGACTCCCCGGCGGCCGGTGCTGCCCGGGGCAGCGGTGTGATGGTGCTGGGGTCGCTGGCATCCCGGGTCACAGGGTTTGTGCGTAGTGCAGCTGTGGTCGCGGCGCTGGGCACGGGGCTGAGCGGTGACGCCTACGCAGTCGCGAACACCCTGCCGAACATCGTGTTCATGCTGCTGATCGGCGGCGCGCTGAATTCGGTGTTCGTGCCCGAGTTGGTCCGGGCCGCCCGGCAGCCGGACGGCGGGGCGGCGTTCATCGACCGGCTCGTCACTGCGTGCCTGGTCGCCTTGGTGATCCTCTCTGGTGCCGCAGTCGTGGCGGCGCCGCGCCTGGTGGACCTGTATGCGCCGGCGTTCACCGACGGCCAGCGGGACACGGCGGTCGTACTGGCCCGGTATTGCCTGCCGCAGATCCTTTTCTACGGCGTGTTTGCCGTGCTCGGCCAGGTGCTCAATGCGCGGGAGCGGTTCGGCGCGATGATGTGGGCGCCAGTGGTCAACAACCTGATGGTTGCCGGTGTCTTCGGCCTGTACCTGGGCATCGCCGGCCACGGCGGGGCGGCGGAGATGACGTCCGGGCAGGTGGCGTGGCTCGGAGCGGGCAGCACCCTGGGCATTGCGACGCAGGCGCTCGTGCTGCTGCCGTCGCTGCGCCGGTCCGGCTACCGGTGGCGTCCCCGGTTCGACTGGCGTGGTGCCGGTCTGGCCGGGCCGCTGCGAGCGGCAGGCTGGGCGCTGCTGCTCATCGCGGTGTCGCAGGGCGCATTCTGGGTGATCACGGTGCTGGCCACCGGGGTGGGCGAGCGTGCGGCCTCCGAGAGTGTGACGGTAGGGGTCGGGCTGACCGCGTACAACAGCGCCTACCAGCTGTGGGTCGTGCCGCAGGGCATCCTCACCGTCTCACTGGTTACCGCCGCCCTCCCTTCTCTGACCCGATCGGCCCAGGCATGTGATTACCGGGCGCTGGCGAGTGGGCTGGGGCGCACCGTCCGTGCTTCCGCGGGAGTGATCACGCTCGCCGCCATGGGATTCCTCGTGCTGGGCGAACCGCTGGCGGGCCTGGTGTACGGGTACGGCACCGTCACGCCCGGCGATGTGGAGGTCCTCGGTCAGATCCTGGCCGCCTTCGCACTCGGGCTGCCTGCCTTCTGCGTGCAGTACACGCTCACCCGCGGTTTCTACGCCTTGGACGATGCCCGCACCCCGGTCCTGCTCATGATCCTGACCTCCGGCACGAACGCGGCCCTGTCCGCCGCCGCGGTCCACGTGCTTCCCGTGCGCTGGGCGGTCATGGGAATGGCCGGAGCTCACACCCTGGCCTGCCTGACCGGTGCCGCAGCCACCGTCACCATGCTGCGCCGCCGCCTCCGCCGCGCGGCAGCGAACAAGACCTTCAACGACCAGTCTTCTCACGGCGGCGGCCCAAGCGAAGCTTTCGGTGGCCTCACGCAACTGGCTGTCCACGTGCGGGCCGTCGCAGCATGCCTGCCCGGTGCCGCGGCCGCGTTTCTCGTCACCGACTGGGCCCGTCTCCACCTCGGTGAGGGCGCCGCCAGCGCCCTCACCGCTGCAACCACGGGCGGCCTGGCCCTCGTACTGTCGCTGCTCCTGCTCGCCCGCCCACTGCGCATCAGCGAGGCAACCGCGCCACTGCAGCCGGTCCTGCGTCGCCTGCCCAAGGGGCGAACCCAGGCCATGGCAGGACCTCACTCAGCTCCTCGGTGCCGCGGCGCACACCGCCGCCGCCACTACTAGCCAGGCGCTCTGCCACGACGATCAGAACACACACCCGCTTCCTCGAAGGAACCCGCAACCCTGTGGACCCCATAAAGCCCCTCGTCCTGCCTGTCCTGTGTGCCGTGCTGCTGACCGGCTGCTCCGCCTCCGCCACAGCCCCCGATCAGCGTCCAGGTACCGCCAGCGGCGGCTCGAGTCCGACCGCCGCCGCGCCGGCGCCTCAGATCACCGTGTCGGTGCCGGACGGCGTGACCGGAGTGGCGCCGGACACGGCGCTGCAGGTGACCGCCACGGGCGGCACCCTGACTTCTGTACGAGTCGCTCCGGCCGATGGCGGTGACGGCAAGGCCCACGTCGCGGTCTCAGGAACGCTTGACGCCGCCCGCCAAAAGTGGATCGTGGGCCGCACGCTGAGCCCGGCGACCACCTACACCGTCCAGGTCACCGCAGCGGGCCCTGACGGGCAGCGCATCACCGCCCGCACCCACTTCACCACCATCAGCCCCGACCGCACCAACCGGGCCCTGCTGGGCCCCTTGGATCACCAGGTGGTCGGGATAGGCATGCCGGTCACGCTGCGCTTCAACCACCCCGTTACGAACAAGGCTGCAGTGGAAAGGCGCCTCACGGTCACCACCACCCCGCAGGTGGAGGGCTCCTGGGGCTGGGTCCGTGACCCGCTCACCGGGCAGGAACGCATCGACTGGCGCCCTGCCCACTACTGGCGCCCCGGCACCAAAGTCACCGTCACGGCTGCGCTGAGCGGTGTCGACACGGGCGACGGCGCTTACCTGTCCCGGGACATCTCCACCACGTTCCTCATAGGCAAGGCCCGCATCACGCGGATCGACCTCGCCGCACACCGCCTGACGGTGACCGAGAACGGCCGCACGCTGCGCACTCTGCCGATATCGGGCGGCGGCCCGGCCACCCCCACCCACAACGGCGCCATGGTCGTCATGGACAAGGTCACCGACATTCAGATGAACTCCGAGACCGTCGGCCTCGGTGACGCCTACGACATGGCGGTCAAGTGGGCCGTGCACCTCACCACCTCCGGCACCTACCTGCACGCCGCACCCTGGAACGCCGCCCGTATCGGCAACACCAACGCCAGCCATGGATGCATCGGCCTGACCACCAGCGACGCCCGCTGGCTCTACGACCAGGTACGGCCCGGAGACCCGGTGATCACGGCCGGCTCCACCGGCCGGACCGTCGACGCCGGCAACGGTCTCGGCGACTGGAACGTTCCCTACCCCCAGTGGAAGGAACGCAGCGCCGTTGATGGTGCTCTCTGAATGTGGTTCTGTCAGCGATCTCGTGAAGGTCGGGGTCAAGCCGCTGTTGAACCGGGAATCCCCTGGTCATGGGGGCTGCGCGCTTATCGCCCCCCGCCCGCCCCCGACCCGAGAGGGCGTTCCTTCTCGGGTCGACGGGGGTGCGGGTTGAGCGTGTGGAGGTGCTTGCGGAGGGGACCTCGGTCCTGGTGTCCAGCGCCGCATGCTCGTGGAGATCATGCCCGGACTGCGGCTTCCCGTCCCGTCGGGTGCACAGCCGCTACGGTCGGCAGTTGGACGACCGGCCCATTGCCGGCAGGCCGGTGCTGGTCCGGCTGATCGTGCGCCTGTTCTTCTGCGACAGCCCAACCTGCATGAGGCAGACGTTCGTTGAACAGATCGACGGCGTGACCGAACCCTGCCAGCGCGCCGGCTCCGGCCTGCGCAGCTGGCGGCGCGCCGTCGCGGCCGAGCTGGGCGGGCGGCCCGGAGCACGGCTGTGCCGGAAACTCGCCGTCCCCGCTGGGCGGATGAGGCTGCTGCGGCACCTGCATGCCCCGTCGGTCCCGGACCGGGCGCCGCGGGTGCTCGGCGTCGACGAGTTCGCCGTCCGCCGTGGCCGCCGCTACGGCACCATCGTGGTCGACGTCGAGACGCACAGGTTGTCGGCGCCCTGTCGGGCCGTGCCTCCGAGACACCGGCCGCGTGGCTGCGCGAGCGCGTCGGCGCCCAGATCGTGTGCCGGAGCCGGCGAAGTTGAGCGGCTCTTACTCAAGTCACAGGTGAAGCCTGTGACTCACGCTGGTAGATCGCCAGGCGAGCAACGGTCCGATCGATCCAGCAGGAGAACCGCGTGACAACCGCAACCAATCTCAGCACGTGGTGGCTCACACTCACCCTGATCAACGCTGGTCTCGCGCAGGCCAAGGGCCCGCAGCGGCTGGAACTGGTGGCTTCTGTCCCTGGTCCTCGGCCCGATCGCGACCTTCCTCATCGTTGTGTGGTCGCCTGTCACCCGAGCTCGCACTGCCGTGGACGAGTCCACGTCTCCTCGACAGGTCCGCAACGCCACTCGCTGATTCAGCGCAGCCCCATGACGACCCAGCGGCGTTCCTCCTCGCGCTCCGCGATCCCCGTCATCCCCACCTGCTCAGCCCCTCAACAAAGTGGCGAACCCAAGTAGCACTGGGGGAATCACAGATGCTCGTGACACGGGCGGCGGCCCGGTCACACAGCCCGGGGTCCCATGAGGCGCGAGTCGGAAACGCCGAAAGATTTCTTCGATCTTGTGTCATCCAAGACCGTCACAGACGGGGTTGTAGAGGGCGGAGAGGCGCCCTCCACCCTGTTCACTCGAATCCACGAGGAGATTTGTGTCCATGACACGAATGAAGAAGTACGTGCTGGCCGCGTCGGTTGCGGCCGCGCTGGTGGGGGCACCGACAATGGCGCACGCCATCGTGTCCGCGAAGGCTCCCGCCTCCGCCGCGGCCGACGTCCAGGTGGCTGCCGCCAAGGCGTCCTCGGTTCGGGTGGTGGCGCCGGGTGAGCGGGTTCAGGCCGCGCCGAAGGTGCAGTTGTGGCTGACCAAGGACGGCAAGCACTGGTCCTCCCCCCAGGAGGCCGACCAGTTCCGCAGCGTCACCGACGGCAACCTCGACATGAGCCGGCCCGGAGTCAGCCTGCAGAGCGAACCGATCGGCAAGGACTACTTCCTGTCCGGCGTCTACCACGGCAAGGGTGACCCAGCCACCATCAAGATCAAAACCGCCAAGGGCACCGTGACCGGCACGATCGTGCGGCTCGCCGGCAAGCCCGGCTGGGGCGCCTGGTACGCCACCACCCCCCTGCCGGACACGACCGTGCCGAAGGCCAAGCAGAAGCACCACTTCGTCCGCAGCATCACCGTCTACGACACCACCGGCCACACCATCTCCACCCTGACCCTGCCGTAACTCTCATGCGGCTGTGGTGGGGACCCCGACCAGGCTTGGCGGGTCCCCACCACTCCTCACCCACGACACTCCAATCTGATGAAGGAACCGCCTGCTGTGACGCACGAGAGCCACGGCGACTTCGCCGAGTTCGCGGCTGCGGCCTGGCCCCGCCTGGTCCGCACCGCTCACATGCTCACCGGCGACTTCCATGAGGCCGAGGATCTGGTGCAGACCACCCTGGCCAAGGTCTACGCACGGTGGCGGCGCATTCCCCGCGACGACGTCAACGTGTACGTACACAGGGCGCTGATCAACAACAACCTCAGCCGGATCCGCAAGAAGCGCGTGGCCCACCTGCTGATGCCGTTCCTGCCCGAGACCGAGCACCGCACCCACAGCGGACATGCAGAGGCCTTCGAACACCGCACGACCCTTACCCAGGCGCTCGCCACCCTGCCCGCCCGGCAGCGGACCGTGATGGTCCTGCGTTACTTCGACGACCTGAGCGACACCGACATCGCCACGGTCCTGGACTGCTCGCTCGGCACGGTCAAGACCCACGCCCGCCGGGGCCTTGCGGCCCTGCGGGCCCATCCCGCCTTCGCCACCGACCCTTCCACCTCCGGAGCCCCCCGATGACGTCCCGGTCCGACACCGGCCGGCTGCGTGAAGTGTTCACCAGCGCCGCCTACGACATCACGCCTTCCCCCTTCCCGCTGGCCGCGATCGAAGCGGCAGGCCGTGCACACCGGCGGCGTCGCACCGCGGTACTGGCCACCGCCTGCGGCCTGCTGCTGGTTCCGCTGGCCATGACCGCCGTCCCATCCGGCCCGTTCTCTTCCGACCCGGCCGTATCACCGACCGCCCTGGCCACGGTCCACACCGCCCGGGTGGTGGCGCCGGGTGAGCGGGTTCAGGCCGCGCCGAAGGTGCAGTTGTGGCTGACCAAGGACGGCAAGCACTGGTCCTCCCCCCAGGAGGCCGACCAGTTCCGCAGCGTCACCGACGGCAACCTCGACATGAGCCGGCCCGGAGTCAGCCTGCAGAGCGAACCGATCGGCAAGGACTACTTCCTGTCCGGCGTCTACCACGGCAAGGGTGACCCAGCCACCATCAAGATCAAAACCGCCAAGGGCACCGTGACCGGCACGATCGTGCGGCTCGCCGGCAAGCCCGGCTGGGGCGCCTGGTACGCCACCACCCCCCTGCCGGACACGACCGTGCCGAAGGCCAAGCAGAAGCACCACTTCGTCCGCAGCATCACCGTCTACGACACCACCGGCCACACCATCTCCACCCTGACCCTGTCCTAGCTTCAGCTGACAAGGCTTGCAACTCACCATTCCAGAGCACCAGGACAGGAACCGTAGCCCTGCGGCGGAGCTCTGCACTGAACCGCAGCACCTTTCGGCATCTCCGCATGCCCGCGCCACAAAGAGGGTGCCGACGCGACCGTGCCGTGCCTCCGATGTGTCGGCGTACAAGGCTGCCTGTCATCGCCGAAGGCCCATACACCGGAATCCCCCTCTCTTGACACATGACTCCGGCGGCCAGTCTGCAATGCCGCCTCACCCCCTGTCCTCCCGTCCCTTCCACCGCCTCGCTCTGAGGAGGCCGAGGCAGCGGCGCGGCGACCACCGGTCCCAGCGCCCTCGCCGCCCGAGGCGGTGGCTGCGCAGGCTCACCACCTCGGCCGTGGTCCTGGTTCTCGCCCTGTGCGGCGTGGCGGTAGGGGCGTACACGATGGTGGACATCCCTCCCCCGCACCCCGAAGCAGTGGTACAGAGCACCGTGTTCGTTGATGCCCGCGGCGACTACCTCGGACGCCGCGGCCCGGTAGATCGGCAAGACGTACCCCTGTCCCGGGTGCCGCGGCATGTGCAGGAGGCGGTGATCGCGGCGGAGAACCGGTCCTTCCGCACCGACTCGGGGATCGCGCCGACCGCCATCGCCCGCGCTGTGCTGGCCGCACTCACCGGGGGCAGCCGACAGGGCGGCTCCACCATCACCCAGCAGTACGTCAAGAACGCCCTGCTCTCCCCGGAACAGTCGCTGTCCCGCAAGGCCAAAGAGGCACTGATCTCGATCAAGCTGGACCGCACTCGCTCCAAGGACGAGATCCTGGCCGGCTACCTGAACACCGTGTACTTCGGCCGCGGCGCGGCCGGCATCCAGGCCGCCGCCCGCAACTACTTCGGCATCAACGCCCAAGATCTCACCATCGCCCAGGGAGCCGCGCTGGCGGCCATCATCAACCTTCCCTCCTACTACGAGAAGGCCGGATCCGACCCGAAAGTCACCGCCGTCCTGCAGCGCCGCTGGACCTGGGTACTGAACGGCATGAAAGCCGGCGGCTCCATCACCGCGCAGCAGCAAGCCCAGGCCGCCTTCCCCGCGTTCCGGTTCTTCCCGCCCGGGAAGACCGAGGGCCAGCGCCAGTACCTGATCGACGCCGCCGCTGCTGAAGCCGCCGACAAGCTCGGCATCAGCCAGGACGAGCTCGCCCACGGCGGCTACACCGTGCACACCACCTTCGACCTCGCCCTCCAGGACGCGGCCCAGGAAACCGTGCGGACACAAGCCGACGCCGCCCGCACCCGAAGGGCCGCCCCCGGAGCCCGACTGCACACCGCAATCGCCGCGGTGGTCCCCGGCGACGGCGCGATCCGACTGCTGTACGGCGGCGCCGACTACGCCCGCCAGCCCTTCAACGACGCCCTCAACGGTGCCATCGAGGCCGGCACCGCCCTGACACCCTTCACAGACATCCAACTGGCCCCACCAGTGGACCAGCTCCGGCACACCGCCGCCCCCACCACCATCCAGATGGCCGCCGCCTACGCCACCCTGGCCGCCAACGGCCGCCACGCCACCCCCTACACCATCACCAAGATCACGCGCGGCGGGCACACTGTCTACACCGCCCGCCCCGTCACCCACCCGGCCATGACCGCGGCGGCCGCCGAAGCTGTCAACCGCCTGCTACAGACCACTACCACCGGCGGCCCACCAGCCGGCCACACCGGCACAGCCGCCCACCGCACCGCCTGGTCTACGAGCTACGGCCCCCGCCTCGCCCTGACCGTCGCCCTGTTCGCCGAACACCCCGCTACCGGCAAGAAGCCCGCCAGGCCAGCTCCGCTCACTGGACTCACTGGCCCCCAGCCCGCAGCAGAATCGGCCGCACAGACCGCAGCCGACATCTGGCCCAGCGAAGCACCTTCGAACCGCCAGTGATGAACCCCACCTGCGAACTCCCGCCCCACGAAGTCGCTCACCGCGACCTGCGCGTGCGCGCGGGCCACCCTCAAGCGGGCCTTCTCCCGGTTCTTCGACCGCTTCTGCTTGCGGGACAACTCCCGCTGCGCCTTCTTCAGCTTCTACTCCGCCCGGCGCAGAAACCGCGGGCTGTCGATCTTCGTCCCGGGTGGGGCGGCAGCCGGTGAGCCGCTTCGGCAAATACCGGTACATAGATCGTAATACGGTGGAACGGGCCATCGGAAGGCTGAAACAGTTCAGAGCCGCGGCGACCCGCTACGACAAGCGCGGATACGTCTACCTCGGCACCGTCACTGCCGCCGCACTCCTCATCTGGCTCCGTTCATGACCGAAGCGACGGAGTCCGACGGTGGCTCACTTGCGGCCGGCCCTCGGAGGAGTCGCCGGGGCACAGCCGAGGAACGGCGTTGCCCCGGCCCATGATTGGCCACTAGGGTCGGTTGGGTGACTGCCGGGTCGGCCATGGGCCATTCACGAGTGAGGTTCCCGGCCTCGGCGTGAGCGCGAGGCGGGCAAGAGGCCCGCCCCCTTCTCCGCGTCTTTGCTCCGGCGCCCGCGTGCGGCGCCCCACCCCAGCGGATCCAAAGCCCCGGAGACATACCACTGATGTCATACGACCAGCAGTACCCGCACGAGTCCGAGCTGTCGCCGACCGCCGTCCAGCTGAACCACACCGCCATCTACACCAGGGACCGTCATCTGTCGGCCGAGTTCATCGCCGCGATCCTGGGCTGAAGGTCGGTGCTCCGTTCGGGCCATTCCTGCCCGTCGACCTCGGCAACGGCGTGACGCTCGACTACTACGAGAAGCGGGACGAGCCGATCCAGTCGCAGCACTACGCATTCCTCGTGCCCGACGCGCAGTTCGACGCCATGATTGCTCGTCTGGAGGCGGTTGGGGTGACTACTACGCCGACCCCAGCCACACCGAACCCGGCCAGATCAACCGTCTTTTCGGCGGTCACGGCGCGTACTTCGAGGACCCGGACGGCCACAACATGGAGATCATGACCCGGCCCTACATCCGCCCCTAGCAGACCGCCTGGCGGCGGTCCGCCGGGCCCTCCTCGCCGAGTTGCTCTCCAACTCCGCCGTCCCGGGCCAACGCCCTGGCCGGCGGAGCGAGCCGCTTGGCGAGGAGGAGTTGAACGCATGACCGGGGCGACGAGTTACCTGATCGAGGAGACACGTCCTAGTAGTGCCTGGTCAGGTCGGCTGGGGTGGTGCGTATCCTTGGGGCCCCGTGTGGCGTTGAGGGTGTGTGACTCCGGACGAGATTGCTGTGGTGCGTGGTGTGCCGGTGGCCGAGCCGTACTCCGGGATGGGACGCCCGCCGGTGGCGAAGTATCCCGACAAGCCGCAGTCGGTGAAGGAGCTGGTCATCGCGGCGGGCCGGAAGGCGGCCAGGCCGGTGCAGTGGCGGGAGGGCTCCCGGCCCGGCACCGGCCGCTCGGGCCGCAAACGGATGTACTCACGCTTCGTGGCCCTGCGCATCCGGCCCGCCGGACGCGAGGTCCGCCAGACCGCCGACGGCCCGGAACTGCCCGTGTGCTGGCTGCTGGTCGAATGGCCCGCCGGCGAGAGCGAGCCGGTGCAGTACTGGCTGTCCGACCTGCCCTCCGGCATGCCCCTGACCACACTGGTCCGCCCCGCCAAACTCCGCTGGCGCATCGAGCACGACTACCGGGAGATGAAACAGGCCCTGGGACTTGCCCACTTCGAGGGCCGGACCTGGAACGGATGGCACCACCACGTCACCCTCGTCTCCGTCGCGCACGCCTTCTGCACCCTGCAACGACTGGCACGAGACCCAAAAGACGCGGCGCAGGTCTGAGCCTCTACCAGGTCGTCCGCGAGCTCCAGACACTCCTCGCCCTCTGGACCGGCGCCTGCCCCACCTGCCACCGCGACATACCCACCCCACTACGGACCTGACCAAGCCCTACTAGCCTCGCGCTTTCACGAAGCGGGCCGTCCGGCTGGTGATCATGGAAGCAGAAAGTGCCTTTGACCAGCGAGAATGAGGATTGCTGAGGTCCTTGTTCCCGCCACCGTCGGAGGCACTTTCCAGGTGAAGAAGCGTATCGGGTCCTATCCGCGTGTCCGCGTCGAGGGCGGCGGTCGCGGAGTGGTTTCGCAGGCCGGTGCGGTGCTGTTGGTCGAGACGGTCCGCAAGTCCGGTCTGGATGCGGCGATATCAGCGGCGCTCGAGCCATGGCGGAAGGCCCGGGCGGTGCACGATCCGGGCAAGATCCTGCTGGATGTCGCGCTCGCCGTCGCGCTGGGCGGGGACTGCCTGGCCGATGTGGCCCTGCTGCGGGCCGAGCCGGCCGCGTTCGGGCCGGTGGCATCCGACCCCACGGTCTCCCGCCTGATCGGCGAACTGGCGTCGGGCGGCAAGCAGGTCTTGGCCGCGCTCCGCACCGCCCGGGCCGAAGTGCGCGAACAAGTCTGGCGGTTGGCAGGGGACGCGGCGCCGGACGCGGACGGGCAGGTGATCGTGGACATCGACGGCGTCCTCGTCCTGGCGCACTCCGAGAAGGAGCACGCCGCCGCGAGGAAGAAGACCTTCGGGCACCACCCACTGATGGGATTCGTCGACCACGGCCGCGGCGGGTCCAGCGAGCCGGTCGTGGGCATGCTGCGGCCCGGCAACGCGGGCTCCTACACCGCCGCCGACCACATCGAGGCCACACAACTGGCCCTGGCCCAGTTGCCGAAACGGCTCCGGCGGGGGCGTCAGACGCTGATCCGCACCGACTCCGGCGGCGGCACCCACGAGTTCGTCGCCTGGCTCGCGAAGCGCGGACGGTGGCTGTCGTACTCGGTCGGCATGACCATCACCGACGCCATCCACCAGGCCGTCTTGAAGGTCCCGGCCTCGGCCTGGACGCCGGCCGTCGAACCCGACGGCGAGATCCGCGACGGCGCCTGGGTCGCCGAACTCGCCGGCGACTGCCTGACGGGCTGGCCGAAGGGGCTGCGGCTGGTCGTGCGCAAGGAACGGCCGTACCCCGGCGCCCAGTTGCGTTTCACCGACGCCGACGGCATGCGGCTGACGTGCTTCGCCACCAACACCACAGGCGAGGCGATCGCCGCCCTCGAACTGCGCCACCGGCAGCGGGCCCGGGCCGAGGACCGCATCCGCGCCGCCCGCGCCACCGGCCTGCGCAATCTCCCTCTCCACAACACCGCGCAGAACCAGATCTGGCTGGAGATCGTGCAGATCGCCCTCGACCTGCTCGCCTGGATGCCCCTGCTCGCCCTGACCGGAGCCGCCCGGCTCTGGGAGCCCCGCCGCCTGCGGCTTCGGCTGTTCTCCACCGCCGCCCAGCTCGTCACCACCGGCCGCCGCCGCATCCTCCGCCTCGCCGGGCACTGGCCCTGGACTGACGTGATCACCGATGCCCTGGACCGGCTCCAGGCCCTACCGAACCCCGGCTGACCAGCACCTTCCTGCCCCTGCGAGCAGCACCAGCCCACCGGAGCCGTGGAACCCGGCGCACACCCGACGTGACAGCCGGGCACTCCACCTGCCCAGACTCCGAAAATCCCCACCAACACTCGCCACAAAGGGTCCCTCAGCAAGCTGACGGACCCTCATGCAAGATCGAGGCTAGATGAATGAGTCCAAGGGATGGCCTGCGGACATGAGACGAGGGCGTCCAACGTCAGTGTGTGAAGACAGACCTAGACACCCTCGCAACGGCACTCTATGCCCGGATCGATGACGCGTTGAAGGCTTCGCCGTGGCTGGCCCCGTACCGGCCCGCCGTTGGGATCGCACCCACGCTCAGTGACGCCGAACTGGTCCCCCTCGCGGTCACGTCGGCGCTGCTCGGTTACACCTCCGAGCGGCGCTGGCTGCGCCGTATCGGGCGGGACTTCGGCCACCTCTTCCCCTACGTGCCCCAGCCGTCCGGCTACAACAAGCGGCTGCGCGCCGCGTCCTCGCTGCTCACCAGCATGATCCGGATCCTGGCCCGGGACACCTCGCTGTGGAGCGACGATGTGTGGCTGGTCGACTCCACCCCGGTCGGCTGCGGCTGCTCCCGCGAAACGGCCAAACGCTCGGACCTGGCGGGCTGGGCCCAGTACGGCTACTGCGCGTCGCACTCACGGTACTTCTGGGGGCTGCGGCTGCACCTGGTATGCACACTCGGCGGACTTCCGGTCCTGTTCGCCCTCACCGGCGCGAAGGCCGACGAGCGCGAGACGCTGCGCGACATGCTCGACACCGCACCCGATGCCACAGCCGCCCGCCCCGGGCAGACGATCATCGGGGATAAGAACTACTACGGCCGCGAGTTCGAGCACGACCTTGCCGAGCGTCACCTTCAGTTGCTGCGGCCGGCCCGCAAGGGGGAGGCAGAGCGGGGCGGGGCACACCTGTTCAAGCCGCTGCGGCAGGTCATCGAATCGATCAACCAGACCCTCAAAGGACAGCTCGACCTGGAACGACACGGCGGCAAGAGCCCGGCAGGGGTGGCTGCCCGCGTCCTCTGTCGGATCCTCGCGCTCACAGCGGCGATCTGGCACAGCGACAAAACCGGACAGCCGATCAAGCGATCACTGACCGCCTTCGATCACTGACCGCAACAACACCCCTTGGACTCATTCATCTGGTCGTGCCCTAGTCGCCGGTGTGAACAGCGGCCTTGCCGGCTCACGAGGTACGAAAGGCGGGATGAGCTTCGTGGGCTGCCTGCACTTTGACGATGAGCGGCACCGGCAGCGGACACTCGTCAGATGCGGATGCGCGGATGAGTGTTGCTTGTGGCCGGAGAAGGAGGCCTTCAGTTGGACCGGCTCCGGGCCCCGAAGGTCGGCGATCACCGGTGCGTCGTCCAGCCCGGAAGTGCGCAGAACGGCCGGATCGGCCAGGTCGTGAGCCGCTTCATGATGTGGGCCGAGGACGCGGAGGAAGTGGGTGCCGAGGAGGCGGCCTGGGTGACGCTGTCGATCCCTGACGAGGATCTCCGGGGTGAGAACAGGCGGCGCAAAAAAGCGCCGCGTCGGCTGGAGTGGTTCGGTCCGGTCGGCTCGACCGCGCACACGCCGGCTGAGCTCCGTCAGTCTGCCGCTTCGTCGTCTCGCAAGCGGCAGAGCAGGGTGAACTCATCGCCATACGGTGCGATCTGCGGGGCGACGGCCTCGCTCAGAAGCTTTCCCTCCACGACGACGTACTCTTCGGCTTCTCCGGGCTCGTACTCGGCCAGGAGAACCAGCGGGGTCTCGTCGGGAATGCCGGTCAGTGCCCGCCGGAGCCGGCCGACGTTCCATGCCTCTCCTTCGAAGGAGAGGACTCCGCCTGAGTGCATATCTCCTCCAAGGACCCAGGTGGCTGGCCATACGGTAATTCCCGGCCAGCACATACGTAGAGTGACGAGGACCGTCTACCGGTGGAGGTTTTGGCCGGAGTCAAGCAAAGAGCCGAAAACAGTTCTGTGGACCCGTCAGCTCAATCGCACACCAAGTCGCAATCACCTAAAGGTGTTAGATCGCGGGCATCGAACAGTAGACCCCGGGATCCCGTCCCGCCTTGGCGTACGTCTACAAGGACACGCTCCCCGTCGAGATATTCTGCCCCGGCGAACCATTCGCCTGCCCTAAGGTGATCGGCACCCATTTGTCGGGCGATCGTCTCGTGGTCAGGAAATCCATGGAGGGCCAGCGTTCCGCCCTTATGGCAGCCTGCGGCCGGATTAGTGATAGTCAAATAGGAAGTTCCGGACGGGCTGATATTCATCAGCATTCCAGCGCAAGGAACAATGGCCACGTGCATTGTGTCATTGACATACCTGCCCCAGAGGGTATTACTAGGCCCGTCATGGACGGCGGTTCCCAGACCCACATGTATCCCGTCGGGATGGCTAAGTGAAACTGTGGCGTCCGGGCAGGTGCCGAGTGAGCTGGTTGCAAGGACGCGTCCGGTGGCAACCTCCATGACCCACCACTCGTCGCCGTGATCCTCCGGAGCGCCCGGAGCGCCCGGAGCGCCCGGAGCGCCCGGATTGGCATGCCGATCATGGTGGATCCAGGAATACTCACAATCAGGGTCGCCACACTCGTCCTCCTCGCTCTCACTCTCATCCTCGCCGACCTCCCACGGATAGTCAGGGCCAGGCATCGCTATCCAGACCAGACTCCCGTTAGCGGAGAACCCGAAGGACGACCCGTCCCATTGCGGGTGCTCAATGGTCCACACCACCCCACCACGTTCATCCAGGAGACTCAGCCGGTTTTCCCACGCCACCATCTCCCGACCGGAACCCACATCAACGTGCCTTCGGGACACCGGCAACGACTCCTGCTCGTGGTTGTCAGCCTGGTTGCGCGCCATCAGAACCCTCCAAAAGTGACTGAATTTATCTTGATCCGAAAGGGAATAAGGTGCTCCCCAGTAGTCAAATCGGCGGAAACGTTGCAGCGCCTGAAAAGATGCCGGTATTGTTATTGGCAATTTAACTCCATAGTGTCCGGGGTTTCAGGGCGGTGCCACCGCTTGCGGGCTCCTTTGATTACTGCCGCCCTGTTGCCTGGTTGTGCCGTGTTGAGTGGCGGAGTCGAGAATGGGATTGTAGGCAGGTGGGGGTACGTGGAGGTTGTCGGTGGTGTAGTCGCCGAACGAAGCACGTTCTCGCGCCGGTAAGGGCTGGGGACCGCCTCGCGGACCATCCCGGCCAGCACCGTGGTCATGTCGACGGTGGTGGAGAAGACCATGCGGGACGCGAGGAGGTCGAGGAACTTGACCGCCTTGTCCTGCAGCTCGGGGTCGCGGCTGGCCAGCCAGCCGGCGTTGTGTGGCCGCCGTGCTCGTCCTTCTCTACGCGCAGCCGCTCACCCGGATCGCCCGACTCGCCATCGACGATGTCCTCCGAGAAGAGGGTGAGGTCCTGGTCCGGCTCGGCGACCCACCCTCGCCCGTCCCGGCCCCTTTCGCCGGAATGCTGCTGAGCTACCTGGGCCAACGACCGAACACCATGATCGCGTCCAACCCGGACGCCCGATGGCTCTTCCCCGGCCGACGAGCCGGGCACCCCATGACCCCGGCCACGTTCGAACTCCGACTTCGCCACCTGGACTTGCCATGGGCCTGCGACCACTCGCAGTGACCGCAGGCCCTCACGCGCTGAGGAATACGCGACTCATGATTACGCGAGCTCACCAGTATCAGGCCCCGGCTGGGGTTCAGCGTCTGGTCAGGGTGGTGAGGGTGGGGTGGTCGGGCCGGACTGTGGCGGTGAGGATGGCCCGGGCATGGGCGTCGAGGGTGTGGGCGTGGTCGGGGTTGCCGAGGGTGCGATGGAGTTCGGCGAGGTTGGCCAGGATGGGGGCGAGGTCGGGATGGTCCGGGCCGAGGGCCTGTTCCAGGGCGTGTAGGGCCCGCTGGTAGAGGGTTTCGGCGGTTTGGTGGCGGCCGAGCTGGTGGGTGACGGCGGCGAGGTTGCCCAGTGCGATCGCGTAGTCGGGGTGGACGGTGCCGTGGGTGCGTTCGAAGACGGCCAGGGCGTCGTGGAGAAGGTGTCCGGCTTCCTCGAGGCGGCCGAGTCCGAGGAGGATGGGGGCGAGTGCGGCGCGATCGGCGGCGACCGCCGGATGGTTGGGTCCCAGGGCGTGTTCGCGGAGGGTGACCGCTCGGCGGGCAGGTTCCTCGGCGGCCGCGTAGTCGCCACGGGCGTGGGCGAGGCCGCCGATGTTGTGATAGATGGTCGCCAGCCCGGGGTCGCCTTCGGGCAGGATGCCCTCCAGGAGGGTCAGGGCGGTGCGGTAGCAGGCGGTGGCCTGGTCGAAGCTGCCGTTGTACTTGGAGACCATGCCGAGCTCGTTGTGGAGCATGGCGAGATCCATGGGGTCAGGCTCGGAGGCCCCAGAGGTGGCCAGGGCGTCGTGCAGGATCTGCTCGGCCTGGCGGTAGCGGCCCCGGGAGCGGTGCAGGGCCGCGAGTTCGAGTCTGGCGTGCAGGAACAGCTGGATGCCGTCGGGCTCGGTCAGGTGCCTTCCGGCCAGGTCGGCGGCTTCGGTGTACCGGCCTGCGGCCGTTTCGGTGTCACCGACGGCCTGCTCGACCATGCCGGTCAGCAGGACGGCGTTGGCCCGCGCCAGTGTCCCGAGGGTGGCTGCCAGCGTTCCCGCGCGGTCGGCCAGGTGCCGCGCGGCCTGGTGGTCGCCGTCGTCCAGCGCCTGCAGGCAGGCCGTGAGCGCCTGCCGCAGCAGTGTTGCGTCGTCGTGCGGGGTCATGCCGGTGCCTCCTGCTGGTGGGTTGCCGCCGGAGTGGCGGGCTCGGTCGCGCCGTCCGGTGCGGGCGGGTCGATGATGTCAACGCCGGGCGGGAGCCGGCGTCTGAGTGTGACGGCCAGGGCTGCCGCCGCGGTGCAGGCCAGTGTCAGGCCGAGCAGCAGCACGGTGTCGAGACCGTGCTGGAGCAGCAGGCCTGCAGCGGCCGGGCCGAGGGCGAACCCGGTGGTGTAAGCGAACGCGGAGGCACCGTTGTACCGGCCGCGCAGGGCCTGGGGTGCGATGTCGTTCACCAGGGCCGGGAGGGCAGGTGCGAACAGGGTCTCCCCGAAGCCGAAGACCACCGCGGCCGAGACGAACAGCATCGCGCCCACACCCATGCCCAGGTGGCGGCCGGCAAGGACCAGCATCCAGGAGCACGCCCACAACGCGCACAACACGACAATGGCGCTGGTGCGCCGCCGGCCCCGCGCCGCGCGCAGCACCAGTAGTTGGCAGGCTGTCACTGTGACCATGTTCGCGGCGAATGCCCAGCCCACCACCGCGGCGCTCATCTGGGCGGAGACAGCCAGGAGCGGGAACGCGGTGTTGAACTGCGCGATGCCGACCGTGACCAGCACCGCGATCAGCAGCCACAACCGGACGAACAGCCCGTCCCGGGCTACCACCCGATAGCCGTCGGCCGGGGCTGCGGCCGCGTCCTCGCCGTCCACCGCCACCGGTGCCGAGCCCGCGGGACGGTTGCGGGCGGCCCACAGGAGGGGGATCGCCAGCAGGAAGCTGGCGGCGTCCAGGGTGTACAGCAGCACGAACGACGACGGGCGCCCGACCTGCGCGATCACCGATGCCAGCAGGCTGCCCGCGGCCAGGCCCGCGTTCATCGTCGCGTGCCGCAGCGCGAACACCGACGAGCGCCGCCGCTCCGGCACCACAGCGGCTAGGAACGTGTCCAGCGCCGGCCAGGCCAGCGCCGCACCGAGCCCCGCCACCGCGGCTCCGGCGAACGCCTGCCACACATTCGACACCGTCGCCAGCATGACCGCCCCCATGCTGGCGGTCGCCCATCCCAGTGCCAGCACCGGGCGCGGGCCGAACCGGTCCGCCCACACCCCGCCCAGCGGATTGCCCACCAGGCCCGCCAGCGCCAACGTCGTACATACTGCCCCCGCGGTGCCCAGGCTCAGCCCGCGCACCGTGTGCAGGTAGACCAGCAGGAACGGAAGCGTCAGCCCGGAACCCACCGCCGACAACGCGTCGGCCCCCAGCACCGCCCACACCTGGACCGGCAACACCGGCCCCTCCGTCGTCCACCGCCGCAACATCCTGACCACCAGCCCAGACCACCCGTCCATCCCGCCCACACCACCCACGCGCGAGCGGGACTGTCATGCCCTTCACATGGCACGGGCCGGGCCGGCACTTAGCGCCGACCCGGCCCGCCAAATCCGCCGCAGCAGGAGACGCACGCGGCGCCTCCTGCTGCCGACTCATCCGATCAGCGGGCAACCACTGCCTGGTTGTGGTTCGGGTAGATCCCGCGGCGCACCACGGCCTGGTTGTTCTGGGTCATGAGCTTCCTCCTGTTGCCGATTGGCTGGTCGCCTTAGTCTCGGTGGTGGACGGCCGTCCGGGATGGGTAACCGCTACTCAAGAGGGGAGCGCGCGGAGGATGGATCGGCCAGGATGGTGTGAGCGCGGCAGTCGGCCCAGGACCGGACGCGGCTCGGCAGGCATTGAAGGGCGGGGCCGGCGCTGTTAGCGGGCTCCGAGCGTGCCGATGTCCAGGCGGGTGCCCAGGTCGAGCCGGGCCTCTCCGTATGGGCGGACACGCTGCCAGAACAGCGGGGTCCGTCCACGCCGGTCGGCCGGCCCGAGCAGATTCGATCAGTCCGGGTCGGCCAAGGCCTCCTCGGGAATTATTGACTGCTCCCCTCCCTGAAGGGAGGGGATTCCTTCCTTCAGGGCTGAGCGGGGATTCCTGGCTCAGGCTGCCTCTGGGAGCAGCGCTCCCGGTGGTCTTACGCCCTCGGCGCCAGCCGGGTTCAGACCTGCCCGGACGAGCATCACGCGGGCGGAGTTCTTGTCTCTGGGGGAGACGACTTGGCACGCGGTGCAGGTGTAGGTGCGCTCGGACAGCGGCAGTGCGTGCTTGGTTCTCGCTTCGCACGATGCGCAGTCCATGGTGGTGTGTGCAGGGTGCACGAGACGGATGTCGCGTCCGTGTTTGCGGCCCATCTCGATCAGGGCCTTCTTCGTGGCGCCGATCGCGGCGTCCGCCGCCTTGCGCGCCATCGAGGACTTGGCGAGGAACTTCGGCCTGAAGTCCTCGACGGCGATGGCGTCGTGGTCGGTCACGGCCTTCTTCGCCCACTTGCGGCCGGTGTCCTGCCGCTGCCGGGCGATCTTCGCGTAGGTTTTTGCCCGCCACTTCTTCGCCTCGCGGTAGCCCTTCGAGGCGGCCTGCCCCTTCTTCGGTTTGCGGCGGGCCATCATCCGGTCGTAACGGGTCAGCTTGGCCTGCGCCTTGCGGCCGTGCTGGGCGTGCGGCAGGTCGTGGGCGTTGGAGGTGGTGGTCGCGGTCTCCTTCACGCCCCAGTCCACACCGAGCACCCGGCCGCTCTCCGGCAGCGGCCGCACCTCAGCCGGGACCACAAACGAGCAGTACCAGTGCCCGACACTGTCCCGGTACACACGCACCGAGGAGGGTCCGGCCGGCAGGCTGCGCGACCACACCACCGTCAGCACGATCCCACCCGCCAGGTGCAGCCGATCGCCCTTCAGCCGGAACCCGCGCCGGGTGTAGTTCAGCGTCGGCAACGCCTCGCGCTTCTTCTTCCACCCCGGCATACCAGCCCGCTGCCGCTGAGGCAGGCGTTCCCGAATGTCCTTGTGCGCCTTCGCGCGGGACTTGCCGAAGTCCCGGATCAGCTGCTGCTGAGGAACCGAACTGCCCTCGCGCAGCCACGGCATACACTCCCGCGCCCCCGTCAGCATCCTGTCGAGCTGCGCCGGGCCACAAGTCCACTTCTCCCCCGTGGCCTTGCTGTGCAGGTGGACCGCCTTGGACCTGGCGCCGCACTCGTTCCAGATCCACCGGCACCGGTCCCACTCCGCCTCCAGCGCGGTACGGGCGCTCCACGACACGCGAAGCCGGTAGGTGTACCGGGCGCGCCCGGCCCCGTCGGCTCCCATTGGCGTCGTCATGATGCCACCGGAGCGTCATGATTCGTTTCTCACTCCGGATCCCGGAAGACCTGCACGAACGGGTGACCGCCCGCGCCACCACAGACCGACGGTCCCTCAACTCCGAGATCCTCCACCCCCTGGAGGCCGCCCTCGCCGCCCCCCGGGCGGACGCCGGATCGACCAGCGGCGATCCGGCTTCTCCTGCCCCGCCACACGGGAAACCGGATTCCTCCCCGGCCTGAAGGCCAGGGCATCCTCCGGGAATCCCGGTGACGGTGCCTGACACCATCGCCCGCGGCTTGGGGCCTCGCGAGCGGATGGTGCCGCTGATCAATGCTGTCGACCGCGCGCTCCGATGGTTCAAAGGACGTGTGGGGGGCAGTTCGACGACGATCACGCCCGGCCCGGCTCACGCCCAAGCGGCGGTAGCCTGACCGGCTTCGACCACCAGCAATCGATGACGGTCTGTCTCCCCTCCTCGAGCCATTGAGGTAACGATTACTCAGTCAACGACGTTGCGCGCCTACGTATGTTTCAGGCATCCGGACGACGCGTGCCGGTGCCTCGCGTGTGTCGCTCCTCACGGGTACGCACACGCGGGAACCCGCTGGACAAGGAACAGGAGAAGCCATGAAGGTCGTTGCCGAGGTCGGAATCCTCTGGGCCAGCAGAACGGGCAGCTACAACCACAACGAGATCGTCGTGCCTGTCGACCTCGACGCCGAGGTGGACGAGAGCGTCGAGTCGGACTTCGTCGTAGGTATCCTGTCGAGCAACCACAACGAGATCGCGGCGCCCGTGGACCTCACCGAGACGGGCGCCGCAGAAGCCGGCCTCTACCCTCGCTTTGGCTGGTCGAACCACAACGAGATCGTGATTGCCGGCTGATCCCTCAGCGCGCATGAGGGGCGTCTCCGGTCAGTGTTTCGCAGTGCCGGATCGGGCCGGGGCACCCCGCATGTGTTCTGACGGCGGATCGGTGGGTGAGGGCGGTATGGGTGGTGTCGTCAAGCTGGTGACGGCCGGGGCGCAGCGTGCGGTTCCTCACGGAGGAGACGTGGGCCAGGGTGGCGCCGTTGTTGCCGGCCATGGGAATCACGCGGGTGGCGGAGCTGCCCGGTCTGGACCGATGGTGCACCGCGGCCGAACGCAAACTGCCGGACCGGGTGCGCACCGCCAAAGCCGCCGCCCGGGCTCTGTTCCCTCACCACGCGCTGCTCTGGCATGACCCGTTCCTGGACGAGTTGAAGACCACCGGAGCCCACCTGATGGTGCGTGAGCGGCTGGTGAGCTGCCTGAGGTTCCACCGGACGCTGCGACGGCAGCACCCCACGCTCCAGCTGGCACAGCTGCGGACCGAGAACATCCTGGCGCACTTCGCCCAGCGGTGGGACCGCGACGACCTGGAGGACGCGGTGCTGGAACGCGGCTTCGCCACTCTCGAGGATTTCGTCGCGAGCGCCCGTTCCTTCTACCTGTACGACTAGGCCCACCCCGGCGCCGGTCCGCTGGTTCTCCAGGCCGCGGCAGCCGACGACGGCCCGTGGACCGGTAGCCGGCCACTGCAGCACCTCCTGCCGAAGGATCCTGTGCCGAAGGACTCAGCACCATGACCCCGTCCCTGGAATCCGAGCCGACCGAAGCCGCCCTGAAGGCCGCCGTAGCCCGCCACCGCAACGACCCCACCGGGCGCCTGGGCGCCCAGCTCGCGCTGGGCCACCTCTGGCGTGAGCAAGGCGACTACCGGCGGGCCGGAATCCTGCTGGCCCTGACTCTGGGGGCTGCCGAACACGCCTACGGCCCTGACTCCCCGGAAGCCGCCGCGGTGTGCAATGAATGGGGCGTATTGGGCAAGTACACCGGTCACTTCGACCGGTCCCAGGCCCTCTACCTGCGGGCTCTGGCCATCTGCGAGAACACCTATGGCAGCGATCACGACACCGTCGCCACCCTCTGCCACAACCTCGGTGGCCTGGCCCACACCCGTGGTGCCCACCACGAGGGCGAACCCTGGGCCGCCCGCTCGGTAAGGATCCGCACTCGCCTGCACGGTCCCGACCACTCGCTGGTCGCGGCCGACCGGGCCGCCTGGGCCGCTCTCCTGGACGGCTGCGGCCGCCCCGGCGATGCGGAAACTCAACTCCGCGCAGCCCTCACCGTCTTCCAGCGTGTCCACGGCGCCGAGCACTACGAGATCGCCGTCACCACACATAACCTCGCCGCCCTCCAGCACCGCCGAGGCCACCACGCCGCCGCCATCGAGGGCTACACCCGCGCCCTCGCTCTCAAAGGACGCCTCCTTGGCGACTCCCATCCCGACTTGGCGACCACCTTGGTCAACCTTGCCACCGCCCACCGCCAACGCGGCGACCTCGACCAGGCTGCCGTGCACTACGCCCGGGCCGTAGCCATCCTCACTCCGCGCGTAGCCTCCGATCACCCCACTCTGTCAGCCGCCCGGGAAGGGCTCTCTTTGTCCCGTACGGAAGGTACGCATGGACCGCTTGTATGAACGAACCACCAAGCGTTGTACGTCGTCGCAGCTCGATGCAGCGCTGCGGGCCGAGGTCGCCGCGCATACCGAGGCTCACCAACTCGGCGACGTTCTTGGCGCAGCGGTGAACTGCTACGAGACCTGGAGCGTGCGACTGCGGAAGCCGGGACTGCTGTCACGGCTCACTGGCTCGGGAGACCCGGACACCGAGCACCGCATGGTCGTTGTTGTCGCGCCCCGGTACGTCGTCGTGGCCGTGGAGGGGAAGAGACGCGGCGTCCATGTCCTCTCTGCGCGGCTGGACAGTGTAAGTCTCAGCGAGTCGTCCGAGCTTCGCCGGTTGGCCCGCGAGGCTGCCGCCTCGGCTGGGCGGTTCGGCAGGTTGCCCCCCCGACGACTTCGGGATGAGCGTCACCGCGCTGTGGTCGGGTGCACGAGAGGTGTCGTCATGCTACATCGGAGTCAGTGACGACTCGGAAGGCCGGGCATTCCTCGACGAGTTCTACGCGGCGGTCGCCCGGGCGAAAAGTACCTAACCGCCCCGGCCGGGGCCCCGGCCGGGGCGGGGGAGCGATCACGTTGGCCAGGTCCTGTCGCGAGGTGATGCCGAGCTTTGTGTATACACGTTGGAGGTGATTGTCGACGGTCCGCGTGGACAGAAGCAGTTGTCCGCCGATCTCGCGGCTGGGAACATCGGCTACGGCGAGAGCTGCCACCTCGCGTTCCCTGGCGCTCAAGGATGCTTGCGGATGATGCACGCACGCCGCCACGCGAGGGACCCGACGCGGCTTGTCCAGCACTCCGAGACACTGATCACCTGGGCCGCAAGCACCCTCATGACCAGGGGTCTGGCCCGCAAAGGTGCCGTCCGCAGCTGGACACGGAAGCCCGCTCCGGCCGCTTGAGCCGCCTCTACTGGTCAGCACCGGGGCGATCTTCGAGTGTCAACGGACGTGAATGTTCCCGACCCCTTGCACAACGAGTTGTTCCTGGGCGGCCCGCGACGCCTCGGTGACCAGCTATCTGTTCAGCGCCCGGACTGCACCGCCACAGTGGTCCGAGCAGTTCAAGGAGTACGTACACGGGCGGCCAACGGACAGGCCTGGGATGCGCCTCAGGTCGCATTCGATCGAGACTTGAGATCGATGTGGCACCGCGTACCCGCGCCGATCATGGTCGTGTGACCGAGACAATCACGGGGCTGCAAATATCCCCCCTAGAAATCCTCATGGTGCTGGGCGCCGTCGCACTGGTGCTGGCGCGGTGGTTTCCCGCCGGCGCCCGCCGAACAGTCACGATTGCCGCAGGAGTAGTTCTCGTACTTTCCGGGGCCGTGCTGAGCGTGGTTGGGATGCGCTGGCAGATGATGCCTGTGTTGGCGGGCGCGGCTATTGCATTCCCGTTCGCCATCTCATCTCTGCTGCAGCGACGTGCCGGCCGCCCTGCGCGGCGGGCCCGCTGGTGGCTGGCGTTGCCAGGATCGGTGACTTGCATCGGCTTGATCGCCGTGGGCCCGGCGGCGGCCTGGGCCCTTCCTGTACCGGTGTTCCCCGAGCCGTCAGGCCACTTCACGGTCGGCACCAACGTGATGCAGTGGACCGACCCAGACCGTTTCCGAGGCCTATACTTCTGAACCCGGCGACCGGCGCACTGTCGTGGTCCAGCTCTGGTACCCCGCGTCGAAGAGTCCCGCAGGCGCGCAGCAGGCCCGTTACGCCGGACGCACAGAGCGCGAAGCGCACACCGTCTCCGACGCCCTTGGCAGCTATATCGGCGTGCCCGGTTTCCTTCTCGATGGCATGCCTCGCGCTCACACGCATTCGGTTTTCAACGCCGCGGTGGCCGGCGGTGGCGGTCGATTTCCCGTCGTGCTGTTTTCTCCCGGGCTGGGCGGAGTGCGCACCCAGAACACTGCCTGGGCGGAGGAACTGGCCAGCCGCGGCTATGTCGTCGTAGCCCTTGACCACCCGTACGACTCTGCCGTCGTCGTCCTCGCTGACGGCCGAACCGTCCATACGAAGGTCGCCGCCGCCGGTGACCCGGACAAGGACGAGGAGCTCTCGGCCGGCTGGACGAGGGTTCGAGCTGCTGACCTCAGCTTCGTTCTCACTCAGCTGGGCCGTCTTGACCGAGGTGAGGTCGCGGACCCTCTGACCGGACGTCTGGACACCGGTCGGGTGGCGGTGACCGGTCACTCTCTCGGAGGCGGTGCCGCCTTGCAGGCAGCCCGCCAGGACCGCCGGTTCGATGCCGTCATCAACCTGGACGGCTTTCCCGGCGACCCCGCCCCACGCTCCTTCCACCAGCCGGTTCTCGCGCTCACCCAAGCCATCGGCCCGGAAACCGACCCGAAATACATTCCCCGCCTTACCCAGGTCCTCAAGCTCAGCACCGCGACGAGCTACCGGCTCACCATCCCCGGTGCGGCGCATCTCACCTTCACTGACGCTCCCCTCTACCTGCCGCCTGTGCCCTCGCTGGTCAGGTCGATGGGGCGTACCGAGGGCCCGCGTGTCACCGCCGCAGCCTGTATCGCCTTCCTGGACACCACACTGCGGCACAGGCCCGACAACCTGGCCGCCGTCCTGCCGACCTACGGCGACCTCAGCGTCTATCACCCAGACAACGACCGCTGATCAGCTAATGGCTCGACAGCCAGGCTCCGACGTCATCGGTTCGCAAACACGCTCGAAGTCCGCGTCGGGCAGTTCTGGCATTGACTCGAAATCGTTGCGGCGGGGAAGACCACCTGGCGGACCTCCTCGTCCGGCCGGGCCAGGGACGCCTCGGCGATCTGGAAGAGGGTGTTCTCCTTGCCGGTGACCTTCTTGAACGCGTTGTTGGTCGGTGACCTTCTTCTCCGCTCGCGCACCGATCCGGTGCACCATGGCGATCAACAGGTCCACCAGCGTGTCGGTCACCTCCCGCTCCCGCCTCACCAACAGCGCGCACAACAGTGTCAACCGCGCCTCCGGTGCCCGGCGGCGTAGGTGGGACGGCGACTCCACCACCGCCTGCTGCCGTCAGCGACCGAGCGCCCTCGGCGCAGTGTCCGCGAACAACCCGTTCGGCAGGCCGATCGCCCGGATCGCGTTCACCTTGCGGATCTCCCGCAACATCGACTCCAGGCTCACGTTGCCCGGAATCGACTTGACCAGCGACAGTACCGACTCGTCGTCGCTGGTCTCCTCGTCCTTCGGCGCGGCAGCCAGCTCAGACCCCTTCGGGCTCTCCCCAGCCAAGGCCAGCACCCGGCTCCGGACTGCGCTGGGCACGCGACCCTACACGGTGCGAAACCAGTTCTCCTCCGTGTTGTGCAGCACGGAATGCACCATCCGCATCGCCCGGTCCGGGGTCGAGGGCTCGATGAACTCTTCTTGCAGCCGCCACGCTCACGGCTGCGCTGAGCGGTGGCGGTGCACAACGGGAGCGTCTCGTACGCGGACGGGGAACGGGCCGGCCGCGGGCCCGGAGCCGTGTCGTACATACCGCTTCGTGTGTGCTGGGCTGTGGTCACCACCCCCGAGGCGGGCGGTCAGTCACCCTGCTCCTCGAAGAGCCGCTGGAGTGAGCGGCAGGCGCCGTCCAGGTGCTCGCGCATCCGCCGCACCGCCTCCTCCGCGTCCCCGGCTCGCAGCGCTTCCAGTACCCCACTGTGCTCTACGACGATGCGCTCCCGTCCCAGGGCGTGCCGGGTCTGCACCATGCACAAGTGCACCTCGCCCTGGATGCCGCGATAGAGCCGGCTGAGCCGCGGGCTGCCGACGGCGTCCACGAGTGATTGGTGGAAGCGCAGGTCGGACTCCACGAACGCGCTGTGCGACGCTTCGGGCCCGAGCCGGTCCAGATCCGTTATGGCCCGCTCCGCCGTGGTCACGGGCACGGTGCCGCTCTCGACCAGCACTCTGACCACCTGCGTCTCCAGCGGGATCCGCACGAGGAACAGATCGTCGACGTCGGCGCGCGTCAGGTGCGGCACATAGGCCGGCTTGTTCGCATCCCGCTGAAGCAGCCCTTCGTGGACCAGCGCGGTCACCGCGCTGCGGGCGGTGGGCCGGGAGACACCGTACTCGGCCGCGATCTCCGTCTCCGCGAACGTGGCGCCGGGCACCAGTTGGCCGTCGAGCACCCGGCTGCGCAGGGATGCGGCGAGCGCGTCGACGACGGAGACGGTGGACAGCCGGATCGCGGCGTCCTGAGCCATGAACACCTCCATAAAGGACGGTCAACATTCTCTCACGCTGCCTTACGTGATCCGTTGACAGGCATGAGCGATTGTCTGACAATCGACCAACCCGGGAGTCAGGGGTGACGGGGGTCACAGAATGGCAACGGACGAGGCAAGGACGCTTTCATGGCCGGATACCAACAGATCTTCGACCCCGTAGGGGACTCTCTCGGGTGGAGTGCCCTGTGCGCGGCGCTTCCCCTGGTCACGCTTTTCGTATTGCTCGGCGGGCTGCGCTGGAAGGCGTGGAAGGCCGCGCTCGTCTCGCTGGGCGTCGCCCTGGCGGTGGCGGTCCTGGCCTACTCGATGCCCGTCGGGCAGGCCGCGCTCGCGGCGAGCGAGGGCGCGGCGTTCGGCCTCTTCCCGATCGTCTTCATCGTGCTGAACGCACTGTGGATCTACAAGATGACCGAGATCACCGGCTGGGACGCGGTCCTGCGCCGTGCCTTCGGATCGCTCTCCGGCGACCAGCGCATCCAGGCCGTGATCATCGCCTTCTGCTTCGGCGCCCTGCTCGAGGCACTGGCCGGCTTCGGCACACCGGTCGCGGTCTCCTCGGTGATGCTGATGGCCGTGGGACTGCGCCCGATAAAGGCCGCCGCCGTCTCCCTGGTCGCCAACACCGCTCCCGTGGCCTTCGGCGCCATCGCCATCCCGATCACCACCCTGGGCAAGATCACCGGTTTGGAAGCCGCCGACCTCGGCGCGATGGTGGGGCGTCAGACCCCGCTGATCGCGCTGTTCGTGCCGCTGATCCTGGTGTTCATGGTGGACGGACGGCGGGGCGTGCGGCAGACCTGGCCGGTCGCCCTGGTGGGTGGTCTCGCCTTCGCCGGCGCCCAGTTCGTCACCGCGAACTACCTGTCGTACGAGATCGCCGACATCGTGGCGGCCTTCGCGGGCGCGCTGGCGGTGCTGGCGACGCTGCGCGTGTGGCAGCCCTCGGAGGTGCTGGCCGCCCAGCGGACGACTCCGGTCATCGCTGGCGAGTCCATCGAGACCGGCGCCTCGGAGGCGGTGTTGCGACGCCGGCAGACCGGTGAGGGCTCCGCGCTGAAGGCCTTCGCGCCGTACCTGATCGTGGTCGCCCTCTTCGCCGTGGCCACCTCGGGTCCCGTCAAGACCTGGCTGGAGGCACATTCGGGCTGGAAGTTCGCCTGGCCGGGCCTGGATGTGGTCAATGCCAAGGGCGAGCCGCTGTCCACGCTGACCTTCAACTTCAACATCTTCAACGCGGGCGGAACGATCCTTCTGCTGGCCGGCCTGCTCACCGCCGTGCTCTACGGCATCGGCGTCCGCCGCGCGGCCGGGTCCTACGCGAACACCGTGCGGCAGTTCCGCTGGACCGTCGTCACCGTCATGGCGGTGCTCGCCCTGGCCTACGTGATGAACCTGTCGGGCCAGACCGTCACCCTCGGCCTGTTCCTGGCGCAGGCGGGCGGCGCGTTCGCCCTGCTCTCCCCCGTCGTCGGCTGGCTCGGCGTGGCCGTGACCGGCTCCGACACCTCCGCCAACTCCCTGTTCGGCATGCTCCAGGTCACCGCGGCCGACAAGACCGGCATGTCCCCCTACCTGCTCAGCGCCGCCAACACCACCGGTGGTGTCCTCGGCAAGATGATCTCCCCGCAGAACCTGGCCATCGCCGCCGCGGTCGTCGGCCTGGAGGGCCGCGAGGGCGAGTTGTTCCGCAAGGTGGTCGGCTGGGGCCTGGGCCTGCTCGTCGCGGTCTGCGTCCTCGTCTACCTGCAGTCCACCCCGGTCCTCGGCTGGATGGTGGTGGGCTGATGCCGACCGCAACCGATCTGGCCAGGGACCTCGCGGCCATCGTCGGGGAGCGCCACGTCCGGGTCGACGACGGCGCGCTCGCCGCCTACGCCCGCGACGCCACCCCGCTGTTCACCGCGCGCCCGCAGGCCGTGGTGCTGCCCGGCAGCACCGAGGAGGTGGCCGCCGTGCTGCGGTACGCCACCGCCCGCGGCATCCCCGTGGTGCCGCGGGGTGCCGGCTCCAACCTGTGCGCCGGCACCGTCCCGCTGGAAGGAGGCATCGTGCTGGTGCTGACCCGGCTGGACGAGCTGCTGGAGATCAGCTCCGATGAGCTGCTGGCCCGCGCGCAGACCGGTGTCACCACCGCAACGCTCGCGGACGCCGCGGCCGCCCAGGGGCTGCTCTACGCCCCCGACCCGGGCAGCCGCACCGTCTCCACGATCGGCGGCAACGTGGCCACCTGCGCCGGCGGCCTGCGCGGCCTGAAGTACGGCGTCACCCGCAACTACGTGCTCGGTCTGGAGGCGGTGCTGCCCACCGGTGAGATCCTCCGCACCGGCGGCAGACTGTGGAAAGACGTCGCGGGTTACGACCTGACCCGTCTGCTCACCGGCTCCGAGGGCACCCTCGCGGTGATCACCGAGGTCACCGTGGCCCTGCTCCCCGCACCCGCGGACACCGGCACGGGAGTGGCGTACTTCGACTCGCTCGCCGACGCCTCCCGCGCCGTCGCGGCCGTCATCGCCGCCGGGATCGTCCCGGCCACGCTGGAGTTCCTCGACCGCAAGTGCATCGCGGCGGTCGAGGAGTTCGCCGGGCTGGGCCTGCGCGGCGACGCGGGCGCTCTGCTGATCTTCGGCGACGAGGGCTCACCGGCCACCGTGTCCGGCAACCTCGCCCGCATCCAGGACGTGTGCGCCGAGACGGGCGCCCTGGAGGTCACCCTCGCGGAGAGCGTGGCCCGCGCCGACGCGCTGCTCGCGGCGCGGCGCTGCTCGCTGCCCGCCCTGTCCCGCCTCGGCTCACTGACGATCCTCGAGGACGCCACCGTACCGCGGCACCGCATGGCCGAGATGGTGGACCACATCGACGAGATCGCCGACCGCTACGGCCTGCGGATCGCCACCTTCGGCCACGCCGGGGACGGCAACCTGCACCCGACCTGCGTGCTGGACCCGGACGACGAAGACGGCACCGAGCGCGCCCACAAGGCGTTCGCGGAGATCTTCGCGAACGCCATCGCGCTGGACGGCACCATCACCGGCGAGCACGGCGTGGGCGCCGCCAAACTGCCCTACCTCACCGATCGGCTGGGAGAAGACCAGATGGCTCTGCTGCGCCGCATCAAGCGGGCCTTCGACCCGGCAGGCATCCTCAACCCCGGAAAGCTCGGATCATGACCGAAAACCCCATCGTGAACCCGACCGGCCACGCCCCCGCACCCGCGCCTGGGCCGAGGCCGGGCCTCGGGATCTTCGACAAGGAGCTGCTGGACCGCTGCATCTCCTGCGGGTTCTGCCTGCCCGCCTGCCCCACGTACGCCCTGACCGGCGAAGAGACCTCCTCCCCGCGCGGCCGTATCACCCTGATGCGGGCGCTGGAGGCCGGCGACCTCGCCCCCGACGACCCCACGCTGGCCGAGGAGTCGTCGTTCTGCCTGGGCTGCCGGGCCTGCGAGACGGTGTGCCCGGCGGGCGTGGAGTACGGACAACTACTGGAGCAGTGGCGTGACCACCAGTGGAGCGGTCCGAACCGGCCGTGGATCGCCCGCGCCCTGATGGCGCTGGTGTCCCGGCCAAGTCTGCTGCGGCTCCAGGGGCTGGTACGACGGCACGCCCGTGGTACGGCGAAGTCAGCGCCGGCGACGGCCGGTCCCGACCCGGCGGAGGCGTCCGCGGACGACTCCTCTGCGCAGCAGGCGGTCGGACCGCAGGTGGCGCTGATGCTCGGCTGCATCGAACGCGGCCTGTACCCCGGGGTGTCCCGGGCCGCACAGCAGCTCTGCCCGGAGATCACCGTGCCCGCCCGGCAGGGCTGCTGCGGTGCGCTCCACGCGCACAACGGGGACTCCGAGACCGGCGCCGAACTGGCCCGCACGCTCGGCGAACAGCTGCCCGGCACCATCCTCACCACGGCGGGCGGCTGCGCGGCACACCTCGCGCACCACCTGGGCCGGGACCGGGTGCGGGAGTTGAGCGAGTACCTCGATGCCAAGGGGCACCAGCCCGTCGGCCAGGTGACGGTGAACGGCCGCCGGGCGCGCGCGGCGCTCCAGGACTCCTGTCATCTGCGCAACGGTATGGGAGTAACCCGCCCGCCCCGGGAGCTGATCGCCGCCGTCGCCGACTACGTGGAACTGCCCAGCGCCGGCAAGTGCTGCGGCGCGGCAGGCACGTACGCGATGCTCAGGCCGGAGGACAGCAAGAAGGTGCTCCAACCGAAGCTGGACGAGGCCGAGCAGGCCGACGTCGACTACGTGGTGACCGTCAACCCCGGCTGCCTGCGGCAGGTGCAGCAGGGCCTGCGCCGCCGCCGCTCCCGGGCGAAGGCGATCCACCTGGCCGAATTCCTCGCCCTCGCGGCGCGGTCCGCACCGGACGTGCCGCCCTCCGGCAACCCGGCGCAGCGGTGAAACAGGTACTGAAGAAGGCCCAGCGGGACCTGTCCCGTAAGCAGAAGGGATCGAAGAACCGGGAGAAGGCCCGCCTGAAGGTCGCCCGCGCGAAGGTGACCGACGCGCGCCGCGAGTTCCACCACCAGCTCTCCACGCAGCTGATCCGCGAGAACCAAGCGAGTGCGACACGAGGTCGCTCCATTCAAGTGGCCGTATTTCGAATAGGAAAGATATCGGAGATACGGCTCGGGCCAGTGTCCAGGCCCGTTCCCGCGCCCACATGCGTTGCCGGTAACGGCAGGGTGTGAAGTTGGGTGTTCACGCTCCAGAGCTGCCCGGCCATCGGGCGGCAACAAGTAAGGGAAAGACTGGACGGGCGAACGCAAGTGAACTCCCGATAATGCCTCGTGACTATCAGACTGCGCGATGGTGATGCAGACGGCAGTCATAGGACCCGACGCTGAGAGGCGGACGGTGACCCCTGCGGATCGCTTGGCAGGGGCCGGACACCACTGGTCCCGGGGTGAAGGGAGCGCCCTACTCCAGTCGCATCTTGATGGTGCGGAACGTGGAAACCCCGTCGAGGTCCAGCCGGAGACGGCTGGTAAGCCGACCGCAAGGAGGGCCCAACCCCTCAGCGGTAACAGGATGACCCAAGAAGCGAAGGCCGGTAGGTCGAAAGTCCAGGGAAAAGACGGATCACGGCAGTACTCCTGTTCTGTCGCCGCAATAACCCGCCGGATACGGGCCCTTGTGGTCCGGCTCAAAAGAGCGCTGACGTGGGTCGGGTGAGTCTTTGAAGACTCACGCGTAATGAGACCGGAACCGAAGGACAAGTTAGACACCAGGGGGAATAGGTGGGGCACCAGGCCGTGGCCGCGAACTCCGCTGCCTTGGTGAACGGACCGGAGGGCAGCGTCGTCGACTGGCACAGCATCGACTGGGCCGGGTGCGAGGACGAAGTACGGCGACTGAGACGCAGGATCTTCAAGGCATCGCAGGAAGGGGACCTGAAGAAGGTCCGCAATCTGCAAAAGCTCATGCTGCGCTCTCTCAGCAACACGCTGGTGAGCGTGAAGCGAGTGACGCAGCAGAGCTCAGGGCGCAAGACCGCAGGAATTGACGGAAAGATCGCTCTCACGCCCAAGGCGCGGGGCGAGCTGGCGGCCCAGCGGTATTCCGGTGATTCGTGACCGGGCCCTCCAGGCCCGCGTGAAGAACGCGCTGGAGCCCGAGTGGGAGGCCCGGTTCGAGACGAGGTCGTACGGCTTCCGCCCCGGCCGGGGCTGCCACGACGCGATCGAGGCCATCTTCGGCGCCACCGCCCGCAAGGACGCGAAGCGCATGTGGGTCCTCGATGCGGACCTGGCAGCGGCATTCGACCGCATCAGCCGTGACCACCTGCTGGATGCCATCGGGCAGTTCCCCGAAAAGGAACGGGAATGGCTGAAGGCCGGGGTGCTGGAGAGCGGACGGTATGCACCGACTGAGGAAGGAACCCCGCAAGGCCCCGCAAGGTGGGGTGATCAGTCCTCTGCTGCTGAACGTTGCACTGCACGGGATGGAAGAGGCCGCCGGGTGCCGTTATCAAAGCGCCGGTCGGAAGAAAGACCCGATCGCCGCCAAGGGCACCCCGATCCTTGTCAGATATGCAGATGACTTCGTCGCGCTGTGCCACGGCGAGGAACAGGCAAAACAAGTCAAGGATCTGCTTGGTAGGTGGCTGGCCCCACGAGGTCTTCGCTTCAACGAGGAGAAGACGAGGATCGTCCACCTCTCCGAGGGGTTCGATTTTCTGGGGTTCAACGTCAGACGATACAAGAGCAAGACCATCGTCAAACCGAGCAAGGAGGCCATCAAGAGGGTCCGGGCGAAACTGAAGGCCGAAATGACGGCCCTGAACGGGGCCAACGAGGAAGCCGTCATTCGCAGGCTGACCCCCATCGTCAGAGGATGGTCGGCCTACTACCGGACGGTGGTGTCCAGCAAGGCATTTGCCGCACTGGACCACTACGTTTTCAAGCTCACCTATCGGTGGGCCAAGCGTAACCACCCGAAGAAGCCGAAGAACTGGATCGTCAAGCGGTACTTCGGCAAGTTCAGCAGGTCCAGAAACGACCAGTGGGTGTTCGGTGACCGCGTCACCGGTATGCACCTGACCAAATTCGCCTGGACCAAACTATTCCGCCACGTCCTGATCAAATACCGGGCATCCCCGGATGACCCGGCGCTGATCAGGTACTGGGACACCCGCCGCCGGAAGAAGACGCCGCCGCCCATGGACAAGGTCAGCCTGTCCCTGGCGTTCCGGCAGAAAGGGCTCTGCCCGCTCTGCCACCAGGCGCTCATCCCCGGCGCGGAGTACGAGCCGGAAAGTCCCCGCGAGTGGATCGAATGGTTCGCCGCCTCCAAGAAGGCGCTGAACAAACACCACTTCGTGTACCGGCGCGACGGTGGATCGGACGAGAAGAAGAACCTTCGCCTCGTACACGCCTACTGCCACCGACAGCTACAGGCAAAGGACTGCTGTCGTGGGGATCACGCTCTGGGGCCCGTTCTGGTGTGTGGCATCCAGTTGGCCGCGGCGGCCCAGGACTCGGCGACCGCGATGACGAGGTCGACGACGGGGTCCTTCACATCGGCGTAAGTGCCTGTGTCGCTGACGGTGTCCGCGAGGACGTATTTGAAACGGGCATAGGCGGGGACTGCCTCGGGATGGACTCGAAACCAATCGCGGAACAGCAGAGCGAGTCGCTCGTTGGGAGAGCCGAGGAGGCGAACGTGCAGGTTGATGTCCCCACCTGAGTGCCCGCGTCGTGACCACAGTCTCTTCGTCCAGCGTTCCGGGTCGTCGTCGCGGCCAGCGGGGACGTGGTCGTGCTGATAGGCGGATCGCTGAAATCCTTGGTCGCCCAGTGTCTGATCGAATGCGCGCTCGACTTGCTGCAGGTCCTTGACGCTGACTTGCAGGTCAAAGACCGGCTTGGCTGCCATGCCGGGAATGGCTGTGCTGCCGATGTGGTCGACGCGCAGTGCCAGTGGCGCGAGTGCGGAGTGCAGTTCATCGGCGAGGACGATTCCTCGAGCCTGCCAGGCGGGATCGTGGTTGACGACGATGGGGGCGAGCATGGAGTCCTTGGGCATCCGAGAAAGTGTAGAGAATGAGGCCGAGGTCGACTGCAGGACCCGATTGTGCTGGTTCGGCCTGTTGAGAGATGGGTGATGCGGGTGGCTGCGGTGACTGTCTCACGGAGCCGGACAAATCTCCTCGTGCTGTGCGGCGAGCCTGGCCGGGGCCTGGGTGCGGAACTCCGAGAGCTCGTCGTTCCTCTGTTCTGACTGGTCCAGCCGTTCCTCGAGTCTGTTGTTCTCTGCCTTGAGCCGGACGATCTGCTCCTCGCGACGGTCGGGGATCTCGCCAGTGTCCTGAAGTACCTGGAGTCGGCGCTCGAACTCGACCACCCGGCGAGCAGCAGTACTTCGCGGTCGGCCTCGGACAGGAGCATCAACACCCGGAACACGTGCTCGCGGTCTCCGACACTGTCCTCGAACGCCACCGACGGAAGGCGGTCCATCGTCGCTTGTATTCGTTCCGAGAGCGCCTGCCGCCGCAGGTCCGAGCGCACCCGGTTGGCCAGCAGGCGGCGCGCCGCCGCAAGGAGCCACGGCAGCGCATCGTGCGGTACCGACCTCTGCTTGCGCCAGGCCAGCAGGAACGTCTCCGACACAACCTCCTGCGCAGTCTCACGATCTGTGCGGTGCAACAGATAACCCATCACCCGGTCGGCATGAGCCTCATACAAGGCCTCGAGCCACCCGCGCCACTCCTGCGGACCTTCCCGACCCGCCATACGCGCCCCTTCTGGAACAGCCGTCACCAGGAAATGTCCGGCACAGCGCCAACCATTACACCGGAAGCCTCGGGGGGAGGAATTGAGTATTTACGCCCGACCCTGACTGAGAGGGATGCGTGTGAGCCCGGACCAGCTGGTCCAGGCTTCAACCGTGCCCGGGTGGTCCACACACTGTCCCAAGGGCAGCGTCTGCGCGATCACTCGTGGCGTCACCTCGGCGCTATCCGAGCCGGCCGGACGGCTGCTGGTCGCTCGACAGCTCACCCGGTCTCGGCAGCGTCCCGGTCACGCAGGGGCCGCAAGCGCCCCGGCAGACCCACCCCGTGCTCGACCAGGAACTCCATCCCATCCACGCCTTGACCACCCGTGATTAGTTCTCCCACGAGCTCGGCGCCGGCGCCCCGCTGGCCGGGAGCTCACGCAACCACCGGTTCACCACCGCCGTCGGACGCGGCGCAGCCGGGCCATCCTCCAAGCACAGACCGTTGTCAATGAGCACGGGCATCCCCTCAGGGATCAACGGCCGATGCTCGACGTCCCAGGACTCCCAGCCCCAAGGCGAGAAGAAGTTCAGGATCACGAACGCCAACAGTAGAAACACCACACGTCTCAGCGCAAAGCCCAAACCCCAGGCCACGAGCTCAGTTGAAGCCAATCGCCACACGGAAGCTAAGCAGGGACAAGAAACCGGAGGAGATGCAGAGACGGACGGCAGTGCCGATCTTGGTAACCCTGACGCCCCCACACCCATACCTAAGGGCTGTCCCGCAAATGATCTACGAGTCGTCTCGGGCATGGTTGGCCGCAATGTGACCCGCTTACCTATCCGGCGAGGGCGAGGTTGTGCATCCGTGCGATGCCGAGCATGGCGTGGTGGACGCCGTCCCCCTTCAAACGGCAGTCGCGGAGGATCTTCCAGGTCTTCATACGGGCGAAGACGTGCTCAACGCGGGCCCGGACCTGCTTGTGAGACTTGTTGTGTTCCTCCTTCCAGTCCGGGAGTTCACTCTGGCCGCGCTTGCGGCGGTGCGGGATGACCAGGCCGGTGCCCGGGTAGCCGCCGTCGGCGATCGTGGTCGTTCCGCTGACGGCGGCCTTGGCGCCGGACTCCTCCCACGCTTTGCAGTCGTTGCGGTTCCCGGCGAGTGGCTGGCCGACCACGACGACGAGGCGGGTGTCGGCGTCGATGACGACCTGGTGGTTGGTGGAGTACCGGTAGTTCTTCGACCGCTCGGCGACGGTGTGATCCCGGGTGGGGACCAGGGTGCCGTCCACGATGAGCACGGTGTCCTTCGCGAACCGCTTGCGGGGCTGGAGCGCGAGCATCGGTCCAAGGTTGTCGATGATCCGATCCGCCGCCGACTTCGAGATCCCGAACAGCGGGGCGAGCTGCCGCATGGTCAGGTTGGTTCGCCAGTAGGCCGTGACCAGGAGGGTCCGGTCTTCCAGCGGAAGGCTCCACGGCCGCCCCTTGCGGGCCGTGTCCGCACCTGAACGACGCAGCACTGTCACCAGCTTCCCGAAGGCGCGCGGGCTCAGCCCGGAGAACGGGGCTATCCAGGACGGCTCCGACGCCGTGATCACACCAGCCACATCGAGATCATCTCGCCCATGCGGCCACTTCCGCTCAGGCCCGTGGTCGAGAATCCTGCCATGAGTGAAGGTGACCGCCACGAGGCATCCACACGTACATTCCTTGCATGCGCAGCCGAAGTGGCTCGCCTGCTGGAACTTGAGGCTGCGGCCGACGTGCCTGAAGACCGACGTGCGCGGCACCTGGCCGGAGCCGCACGAAGGCCACTGCTGGAACGCGCCACTCTGTCTGAGGAGTTCTTCGATCCGCTGATGGCTGCTGCTGTCTACGACCCGGACCCAAGCTTCTGCCGCTGGTTCGTCGAACCGGCGCTCTATGCATTCGGGCGCCGCAGGGTCATGACAGCATTGCTCGGCTATCTCCGCACGGGCACGACCGCAGAGATAGCCGGTGCCCGGCGGGCCTGGTACTGCGCACATCTGCCACTACGCGCTGACCGGTCACCGGCCTACGCGTCCAGCGGAAGTCGCGATCCGGCCCTGGATGAAGTGGACGACGTGGTGGACCAGTGGCGGGAGTCGTCCAGCACCCAGCAGCGTGATTGCAATGCCTCAGGGAGCCACGGCCAAGCCTGAGACCCTCGTGGCCAAAGGGCCGTGGCGCAACTCCTGGGGGTTACGGGACAACCCTTAGTCTCCGTTTTCCACGACATGGCGCAACTCACCGCCACATACAACGAGTACCGCGCGCGCAGCATCATGACCAATCACTCCGCGCTCATGGTGCTGCCAGGCAACCGAGACCCCCTGACCATGGATTTGGTGGGTCGCATCCTGGCGGAGGAGGACGGCATCCGAATGCGTCGGCGTTCGGTTCGCCGTCTGCGCCCAGGGACCGCGCTCTGTGTATACGAGCATCTCCCGGTCCAGGAGATCACCTTGCGTTCCTCCAGCCATGACCCATCGCTGCGAGCGCTGAGCCCTCCTGAGGATGCCGACGGGCTGATCGTCGAGCGGCGGTGACGTCGGGCGGCCCGTGAGCGTAACCGGACGCCCTATGACGGTGAGCTACCGTCGCTCAGCTCTCGCATCCTGTGATGTCGTCTGTGCAGTCCTGTACGTCCTCGGCTCCGATGGTGTTGAGCCGCCAGCTGATGATCCCCTCAGCTTGTCCGCCCGCGGGAGTGGTCCGAGCGGTGAAGGGGGTGCCGGCCGGGATGTTGAACTGGTCCGCTTCGCGGTCGCCGCACTCCACGTCCCACTCGTTCGCCGCGTCGCCCCGCATCAGGGTCAGCGTGAGAGTGTGCGCTGAGGGAGTCTGGCAGGAGATGTCGAAGGTATAGGGCTTCTGGCTCTGCGTCTTGAAGGTCCTGCTCAGTCCCTTGGCCAAGGTTGTCGTGCCCGAGTCCTCCCGGAAAGCGCTCTCGGATTCGACTGTGTTCAGAGCACGTGCCGCGCGCTGCATCGCCTCTTCCACATCTTCCTTGCCGTCCCATGTGAGAGGTGGAGATGTGGACTTGCTTTTTCCGTTTCCGGGCTGGTCCGGTTCCCGCCCCTGCTCCGCGCAGGCTCCTGTCAGTGCTGCAACGGAGAGGAGGAGGATGAAGATGAGGGGACGGCGTGCGCGCATGAGGCTCCAGTCGAGTAGGGCGGGGGTGGTGCCGCCCGAGGCGGCACCACCCGTAGAGGGACGCTAGCGGGTACTGCGTCGGTACAGTTCGGGACCGCAGACCCGGGCGCAGGGGTCGTCCGAGCGGGTCCTCGGGGCGGCGAAGCCAGCCGGCGGCGGGACAAGCTGGTACTCGCGGCCAAGTGCGTCGGCCTGCGTATTGCCGTACATGGACACTTCGCCGTCGGACCAGCGCACGAAGAGGTCGTCCTCCCAGTCGTTGGCACCGAACTCGCCGGCTGCGACCACGCGGGCATGGGTCCAGGTGCTGTTCGCTGCGAGTACCGTGGACCCGCTGTTCAGTCCTTGAGTGCCGACGTCCTGGTAGACCGTCAGTTTACCATCGGCCCACTTCACGAAGAGATCATAGTTCGGGTTGGCGTCACTGGTATCCCCATCGAAGTCGCCTCCGGTGATGAGATCGGCGCTGTCCGCCCACAGACTGTTCTTCGGCATGAGCTGCGTCTCTGCGTGGAATCCGCTGCCGTCGACGTTGGTGTACTTGGTTACCTCACCGTCAATCCAGCGCACGACCAGATCGTCGGACCACTTGTTGCCCCCGTACTTTCCCGTGGCGATACCCTTCGCATTCTTCCAGATTGATTTGGCTGGGGCCACCTTGATCTCATTTGCCGGATGCTGGTCCAGCGATGTGGGCAGTTTCGTCTTTTGATCGATGTCCTTATAGATGGTCACCTCCCCGTCCACCCATTTAACCATCAGATCGTAGGCATTTGATCCGGTATAGTCGCCGGCGGTGATAATATCGGCGTATTCGCTCCATAGATCATTGGGCTCAGCCAGTTGCACCTCGCAGGGCTGTCCGGCTTTGCAACCGGTGTAGAAACCCTGGTTCTGGTCACCCGGGTAGAGGGTCATCTCACCGTCGCTCCACCTGACGATCAAGTCAGAGTCACCGAACTTCTGCGACTCCGTGTGGAACGTGCCGGAGGTAGCGGCCATCGCGTGCCGCCACAGCTTCGAATCCCCCAGGCCGTCGGAACCCTTTGGCGTATCCGGCTGGTAATCGTTGACCGCCTGGTTGTAGAGGCGGACCACGTCTGAGTCGAACTGCGAGGAGTATGAGATGTCGTCCCGGGTCCCGCCTGTCTTGTAGCCGCCGATGACACCGATAATGTCGCCGCGCTTGCCGTCGAAGTTGCGCAGGAAAGGACCGCCGGAAACACCCGGGGCGAAGCTGTCGCAGGCTATCTCGAGGAATCGGCCGTCGAAGCCTTTGGTTGTGGTGGAAGGGCAGACAAGCGGAGCTTTTGAGCCCCCGGGAAATCCGATGAGGGTGACATTTCGCTGGCTGAGCTGCGCGGAATGAAGGGTGACGAGTTCGTTCCCCATACCCGTGGCGTTCTCCAGGAACTCTCCCTTGGAGTTCGGCCCCGACCTCAGAAAGGCGAAATCAAGGTCGTCGGCCTTGGCCGGCCCCTGGGACAGGTATCGGCCGTCGATCCAAATCTTTCCCTTTTTGATGGGGAATATTCCGAACGGGGCGACGCCGTGACCGGGGTGTGCCGGGTCCGGCTTCCAGCCGGGTGCGAACGCCAGGTTTTTGAAACGGTCGTTGTCGTTGAGGCAGTGAGCTGCGGTGATGATGAGGGACTTCGTCGGGGAGGCGACAGACGAGGCGGAACAGAATTGGTCCCGGTTTCCGGGATCCGATTGAGGGTCGTCGTCATCACTGATGAGGAATACGCCAGCGGTAGCCACGCCTTTCTTGTCGAAGGCGGAAGGTGCCCGCAGCGTCTTGCCAGGCGAAGCATCGCCACCCGCGACTGCGCTGCCATCTCCCGCTCCGTCCGCCGCCTTGCCTGACTCCACCGGGACGGCCTCGGCGATGCGCTCGGGCGTCCAGTAGGATTCCGCAGCCCTGGCCTCGGCGATCTCCTCAGGCGTCGCCTTCAATTCGTCGCCCGACGGTGGCAGTGGAGGATTCGTTGGCTTGGTCACCGAGGCCGGACCTGAAGGCGACGGGGTATCGCGAGTGGGCGTTGCAGGTTCCGTATCTTCGAAACCAGGCGGCAGCGGAGAAGGCAGAGGTGTGCTGGTGCCGGTCGACACAGGCGACTGAGTCACAGAGGGCGTGGGCGATGCTGCCGCCGCAGGCGCGGCTATCAGGATCGCAGCGGCTGCCAGAGCCGGTGCACCTACTCTCCACCGCGGGCGTAATGCGAACTTACTCAAGTTTCCTGCCAATCAGGTCGGGCCGTCAAGGGATGGCGCAGCGTCAAGGCACACTGCCGTCGCTACGTGGGTAGATCATCTGCACACTATGAGAAAACTGTGAATCGATCGATCACTAATCTCTACGATCCGGCATAAACGGCCAGAACCCGCCACCCCCGGAATTTACGATTCCGCCCTCGCTGCTTCCCTCGCGGGCCCGCCCACCGGCACGCAGGTCAATTCCATCACCTGGGTACCGCCCTTTAATCGCAGGAAGTGACACCCCCGGAAATCGGACTCTTCGGATATTCCCGACCCCTGCTGGCGGCGCGCGAACGCCGCTCTGGTCACGTTCTCGAGCCCAGGAACCTTCACCGAATCTTGGCGACTATTAGCCCTCAGTAAAGGGCCGTGAACTGGCTCGTCCGTGCAGCAGATGAGACGAGCGATTGGTGTCCCCACCCGACCGATGTGGACCCAAGCCGGAGGGCGGCCCAGCCGTCAGGTGTTCCCGGTGGACTGGTTGCTGACCTCGCTCACGGTCCACCGGCCTGCCTCGCGCATGAAGCTGATCTCGCCGGCACTCAGAACCATGTCTCCGCCGGCACAGGCCACGTGCTCACTTCGCCGCGGGGCCAGCCGAAGCACACCGTCCATATCGATCACGAAGGTGAACGGTTCGGTCAGTTCCGCCGCCGATTGCTCCACGATCCAGCCACCGAAGTCAGCCGCCGAGCCGATCCGACGGCCGCCGTCACCGGGCCGCACCGCAGCCTTCAGCTCAACCGGTCCGACATATCGGTAACTCCGCCCCCGCGCGTTCACGTCAGCCAACCTAAGAGTTGTACCGTAACTGCTGGTCACAGTGAGCCGTTGGCGTCGGCTGACGTCAGCCGAAGAGGAGGTCGACGTCCTTCTCGATGCAGAGGTGCAGGACGGCCACGAACTGGCGGGCGTCGTCGAGGTGCCGCTGGAGGAGCGGGTCCATGTTTCCCTCTTGAGGTTGGTCGGCGATCTCCTGCAGGCGGGGCAGGATCGCCGCGCACTGGGCCGGCGTGAGGTCCGGGCCGTCGTCGTCGGGATGATTGAGGAGTGGTGCCAGGGTGGTGGAGACGTCTTTCCAGGAGCGCTGTCCACCGAAGCCGTCCATCTCGTTCAGTTCGAACCCCTCGGCCTGCGCCAGCCACCGCCGGAACACTCCAAAGCCGGTGTAGGACCAGGACACGTCTGGGCTGCTGGTGTCGTCGTCTCCTGGGAACAGAACGAGCCCCACGTGTCCTCCTCGTTGACCGAGCCCACAGGATCGGCCTGAGGGAAGGGCGACGGCAACTGAAATGATCTCGCTGTGGCTGGTGTGATCACGGCGTCGGAGCCGTCCTGGATAGCCCCGTTTACCGGGCTGAGCCCGCGTCAGTTCGGAAAGCTGATCACCGCGCTGCGGCGCGAGGGTGCGGACCCGGTGCGCAAGGGCCGGCCGTGGAGCCTGCCGCTGGAGGACCGTGTGCTGCTGGTCGCCGCCTACTGGCGGACCAACCTGACGCTGCGCCAACTGGCCCCGCTGTTTGGGGTGTCGAAGTCGGCCGCCGACCGCATCATCGACCACCTCGGACCGGCGCTCGCCCTCCAGCAACGCAGGCGGTTCCGCAAGGACGCCGTGCTGATCGTGGACGGCACCCTGGTCCCCACCCGCGATCACCGGGTCGCCGAGCAGTCGAAGAACTACCGCTACTCGACCAACCACCAGGTCGTCATCGACGCCAACACCCGGCTCGTCGTCGCCGTCGGCCGCCCGTTGCCCGGCAACCGCAACGACTGCAAGGCGTGGGAACTGTCCGGCGCGAAGGACGCCGTCGGCAAGACAACGGTCATCGCGGACGGCGGCTACCGCGGCACCGGTCTGGTCATCCCGCACCGCCGCGAACCCGGCCAGGCCGAACTCCCCGAGTGGAAAGAGGAACACAACACCTCGCACCGCAAAGTCCGCGCCCGCGTCGAGCACGCCTTCGCCCGCATGAAGACCTGGAAGATCCTCCGCGACTGCCGCCTCAAGGGCGACGGCGTCCACCACGCCATGCTCGGCATCGCCCGCCTGCACAACCTCACCCTCGCCGGGTGACGGAGAAAAGCCAGGCCATCCAGCACGTTAGAGATCATTTACGGGACAGCGCTTAGGCGCTGTTTCTCGGATCTCCTGACGTGAGTGGGGTGTTGGGATCAGGCTGGTTGTATGGGTCGTGGGGATCTGACGAATGCGGAGTGGGATCGGCTGGAGTCGTTCTTGCCTCGTGGTGGTGCGCGTGGGGGTCGGTGGAGTGATCACCGTCGGGTGATCAACGGGGTTCTCTATCGGGTGCGGACGGGTGTGCAGTGGCGTGACCTGCCGGAGAGGTTCGGGCCGTGGGAGACGGTCTATAAACGGCATCGCCGCTGGTCGGCGGATGGCACGTGGAAGATGCTCCTGTCTCGCATCCAGGCCGCCGAGGACGCTGCCGGTGGGGTCGACCGGGACGTGTCGGTGGACTCGACAGCGGTGCGGGCCCACCATCACGCCGCCGGGGCAAGGCACGCGCCGCCCGCCGCGATCCCTCAAAGGGGGCCCGGTCGGGGGACGAACCGGGTCGATCCGGTGTTGCGGAAACTGGCCGTCCGGCTGGAGGAGGTGGTCAGATCGGCGAGTGTCTGGGACGTTCCCGAGGAGGATTCACCACCAAGATCCACCTCGTCGCCGACGGACGATGCCGGCCACTCGCCTTCGTCCTGACACCTGGACACTACGGTGACGGCCCTCAGCTCGAGCGTGTGCTGGCGCAGATTTGCGTGCCCCGGGCCGGAGTCGGACGGCCTCGCACCCGGCCCGACCATGTCCTGGCGGACAAGGCCTACACATCCCGCAGCAACCGCCGTTACCTGCGACGACGCGGCATCCGGCACACCATCCCGGAACGTCTCGACCAGCAGACACACCGACGGAATCGAGGTTCCCGAGGCGGCCGGCCCACCGGCTTCGACAGCGAGCGCTACAGGAAACGCAACACAGTCGAACGTGCCATCAACCGGCTGAAGAACTTCCGCGCGGTCGCCACCCGCTACGAGAAACGCGCCTGCATCTACCTCGGCACCGTCACCCTCGCAGCCCTCCTGATTTGGCTCCGCACATGATCCGAGAAACAGCGCCTAATCCGCTCCAGGTTCGCCGGGTACTCCTTCGACGCCCGCGCCCGCCACGCATCCACCAGCTTCTCCGACACGTCCGCGAACAGGTCCGCGGGAAGCTCCAGCCTCCGCACTCGCTGTAGCTTGTTCACCTCCGCCAGCACGCTCTCCAGGCCCGGCGCCCCCGGGTCCGCCTTCAACTCGGCGAAGTGCGACCGCCCGCCGCCCACAGCGGCGCCGCCCCCTCCTTTGTCCTTCTCCTCCTCGCCGTCGGTGACCAGGCCCTCCAGGCGTAAGCGCGTCGCGTTCGAGATCCGCTCCACCCTGCTGCGGCAAAAACGGGCCTCGAAGTCCGTGACCGCCCGGCCCACCAGCCGCTGAACCTTCGCCGGGTCCGGGGGCTCGATGTGGTCGTTGCGGCACCGGGCCACCACGGCCGCCATCAGGCGCTCGCGCGAGAGCTCGACCGGGCACAGCTCTGCGGCCGGCCAATCCGCCAGCCTGTCCTGGTCCTCCTCGGTACTCGCCCGGAACCCGAACGCCCTACGGATCTCCGTGCGGTGCCGGGTGATAGCCCGTCCCTGCCAGTCGTACGCGGCCCACTCCTCGGCCGGTACCTTCACTTGCTGGGCCACGTACGCCACCGCCGGTGCCGGGACCTCTCCCGCACTCTCGGGAAACCGCGCCTCGACCTCGAAGAACTTCAACAACATGGCGAAGCCCAGCCGGTTCGCCCCGGTCTTGTTCCGTAGCCGTACAACCTCGTCCTCAAGAAGCGTCCAGACCTCGATCAGGTCTTCTGGCTCCCACTCCCGCCGCACTGAGGTTCCCCCGAGATGCGGAGTGTGTTGACAGAGGATCAGATGGTTCTCATGAGAGGAACATCGACCATGGCCGCCCCCGGAAAGTACTCGCTGGAGTTGCGTGAGCCTGCGGTGCGGATGTAGCGGACCTTCGACCCGAAGCCCCAGATCAAGAAGCTTGCTGTCGATCTCGGCGTGCGTCCGGAGGCGCTGCGCGGCTGGATCCGCCAGGCCGAGGCCGAGGCCGACGCCGGCGAGCGGGCTGGCCGGCTCACCACCGATGAACGCGCCGAACTCGCCGCGCTGCGCAAGGAGAACGTCCAGCTCAAGCGGGCGAACGAGGTCCTGCGGACGGCTTCGGCGTTTTCGCGGCGCAGCTCGACCCGACCCGGCCCAGGTGACGGCGCTCCTTGACGAGCACCCGCATTTGGGGGTCGAGTGCGTACTCCGGGAACTCTCCATCGCCTCCCCCACCTATTACCGTTGGCGCCGTGCCGAGCGCGAGCCATGCGAACGCGTGCGCCGGGACGCCGAACTCACCGAGCAGATCAAGGCCGGGTCGCGCAGCGCGCGCCACCCATCCCCCCTCGGTGGACGGTGATAGGTCCGGGACCTTCCGCCCCGCGGGCCGCATACGCGGCACCCCAGGAGAGATCCGTCACCGTGCGTCGCGTAGCTGAAGAAGGTACGCCGCGGTCAGCGCAACGGCACGGTCCTCGTCATGCGACAGCTCCACGAGGGCACGTGACGCTGTGGTCCCCGGGATGTCCGCCAGCGCCTGGGTCAGCCGTCCGCGTGCAGGCGCTTCAGTGGTGTCGTGGGCGAGGCGGTCGACGAGTCTGGTCGCGATCTGATCGGCCGTTGCGGTGTCGCTCGCCAGCACGCTCAGTGCATCGGCTGCATCGGTGTCGTTCCTTCCCTCCACGATCATGTCGATGAGCGTCGGGACCGCATCGGCCACTCCACGTGTCCCGAGCGCCAGAGCCGCATACCCGCGGACCACGACGTCGGGGTTCGCGAGAGCGTCCCGCAGCCGCGCGGTAGCCTCACCACCGGGCATCTCGGCGAGGGACTGAACAGCACGTTCCCGCACCGCGGCCACCGGTGAGCCGAGGCCCTCCGCCAGCAGTGCCGGGCCGCCGTCGCCCGATCGCGCCAGCGCCCAGCGAAGGGCTCCGGCGACGTTCGGCTCCGTCTCGCTCAGCGCCGCCTCGACCAGGGCCTCCACCGGCACCGGAACCTCGTCGACCGAGGAAAGGGCCGCGCGCTGGCGCGCATCGGCGCTCTTCGACCCCAGTGCCTGGAGGAGCGCGACGACCTGGAGGACGTCCTCCCAGCCGGCGGGTTCCGCGGCGTCGATCCGGTGGAGCCGCGTGAGCAGCTCGGTCTCGGCCGCGATGCGTTCGCGCGTCTGACGGATGAGGTCGCCGACGAGCGCCGTGGGCGTGAAGCCGGGATCGTCGAGCGCGCGCCCGATCTCACGCAGTGACAGTCCCAGCGACCGCAGGCTCTCGATATGGAAGATCCGCTGGATGTCCTCGCTGGAGTACTCCCGATAGCCGGAGCCCGTACGACCCGAAGGCCGCACCAGGCCGAGCGACTCGTAATGCCGGAGCATGCGGGCGCTGACCCCGGACCGTCGCGCCACCTCACCGATCAACACTTCCTATCGTCCCTCTTGGCCGGAGCCGCCGAGGGCCACGACGCGCTTGGCCTCCTCGATCGCGAACTCGAATCCGGCGTCCGGCTCGCGCAGCAGTTGTTGTGTGGCGAGCGCGTGCGCGCGCACGCGCGGGTCAGGGGCAGTCGTCGCTGGACGCAGGGCCGGCAGAATGACGTCACCCAGCGCGACCAGCGCCCGGCTGAGACTCTGCTGCGTCTCCCGCTCACCGCGCCCGAGCTGCGTCGCCAGCACCGCGGCCAGGGCGGGCTCCTCGCCTTGCGGCACGAGCACGACCGCGGCCCGCCAGGCGCTCCGCGCCACCTCTTCGTCGGTGTCGGACAACAGCGCCCGTGTGATCGCCGGCCACGCCTGCCGGTTCCCGATCTTGGACAGTGTGTGCAGTGCCTGGCTCCGTGCCTGCGCACGCTCCGAGCGGACTTCGCGCAACAGCGCGGGGAGCGTCATGGACATCGGGTGGCGGGTGAGTGCCCAGGTCAGCATGTCGCGGACGAGGAACTCTGGCTCGATCGCGCATCGCTCGATGAGCTGGTCGACCAAGCGGGGGTCAGGCGTCGTGCCGACCGCCAGAGCCGCCCGCAGTCGCACGGACGAATGGTCGTCCTCCAGCCCCTGGAGCGCTCGCATCGCATCCGTGTCCTGTCTCATGGTCGTCATCGAGACCACCTCCTTGGCAAGCAGTGAAGGCCTTATCACCGTGTCAAGGTCAAACAAACAGGGCCGCTTCGCGATCACCAGCCACCTGCTGCGTCCCGAGCGTGCCCTTTGAGCGCTGTGCATCGTGAAGCTGCTGATCATGGGACTGGAGGGCGCGGGGGTGGGGGTACTCGTGCCGGCCGCGGGTAGATGAGTTCGGTGAGGATCATCGGTCACTGGGCGACTTCGCGGTTCGTCAAGACCACCAGGGCCCTGATCAGGGCGGTCGGCCGCTTCCGGCCAGTGCGGGCCTTGCCGAGAAGCCGCCGGTTCTCCGGGTAGACGAACGCGTGCTCGACCGGAGCCCGGACGGCCGCCAACACCCCGGAAACCCCGGGTCAGCGACGCCTTCTCCGCCCTGCAGGTCGACCATGATGCTCCGCCGGGCCAACTGCAGCGCTAAAAGGCCAACCGAGACGCAAAGTCTCAGCCGGGCCCCGGCTGCACGCCCTGGCTGAGGACTGTACTGCTGGAGATACTCTTCGACGACAAGGCTCCGCAGGCGGCGCGCGTGCACTCGGCGCGCGGTCTCGGTGGAGTTCTTTTGGGCACGTGTCCAGACCGAACTGCTACCCCCAGGCGCTCGAGCCCTGTGACCACACAGGTAGCATGAGTGATCTGTCAGGCTTTGAGGGGTATGGCATGCAAGGCTGGGAAGGCAGATGGCCACTGGTTGGGCGGCAACCGCACCTGGACTCCTTCCGGCAGGATCTTTCCGCCGGCCACATTCACGGCTGGCTGGTCAGCGGGCCGGCTGGGGTGGGGAAGACCCGCCTGGCGGAAGAGTTCCTGGACCTGGCCACTGCCGGCAAACGACGTACCGCCAGAGCGGTGGCCAGCCGAGCCGCCGCCCAAGTACCCCTCGGAGCTATCGCCCACATCCTCCCTCCAGGCGTCGACATGACCGACCCCGGTGGTGGCTTTCGCGCCGTCGCCCAGACCTTGGCGGGACACCATAAGCCCACCGTCATACTCGTCGACGACCTGCACCTGCTCGACAACTCGTCCGCTGTCCTGCTCGGCCAACTCCTCGACTCCGGAGCCATCGCCCTGATCGGCACCGCCCGAACCGGTGAACAGACCAGTGACGCCATCCATGCGCTGCTGCAGCGTGGCGATCGCATCCGTCACACCGACCTTGGCCACATGGCTCGCAACCAGGTCGAAGAACTCCTCCAACGCGTCCTCAAGGGCCCCGTCAGCCGACGGACTCTCCATGCGCTGCTCAGCGCCAGCGAGGGAAACCCCCTGTTCCTGAGGGAGCTCGTTCTCGGAGCCATGGATCAGGGGGCCCTCAGCCTCAACGGCGGAAGCTGGGAGATCTCAGAGAAACGCCTCCCGGTCACGCCGCACCTCAGGGATCTGATCGCCACCAGGATCGCTCTCTCACCGCCGACGGCGCGGCCTCTGCTCGAGTCTCTCGCCTTCTGCGGTGCCCTCTCCCTCTCCGACGCCGAAACTTTCGCCGACCACACCGTCCTGGACCACCTCGAGCGATCGGGCATCATCCGATTCTCCGCACGCCAACGCAGGACGACCGTCACCCTCGCCCATCCCCTGTACGGGGAAGTCATCGCCGTCGGCACCTCCGCCCTCCAGCGTTACGACCTCGCACTGCGCCAGGCCGAACGACTTGAATCCCACGGCCTCAGACGCCGCGACGACGCCCTCCGCGTCGCCTCCTGGCGTCTGGCTGCCACCGGCACCGCCGACCCCGCCCTTCTCCAGCGGGCCGCCACAGTCGCGATGAACTCCAACGACAACGAACAAGTCATCGAACTGCTCACCGCGATCAAACCCGACCAGCACACAACGGAAAGCCGTGTCCTGCTCGGCCGAGCCTTTATGCACACCGGCCAACTCGAACGCGCCGAAGCCATCCTCACCGAAGCCGACGCCCACGCCCGCAATGATCACGAGAAGATCATTGTGGCCACGACCCGCTGTACCAACCTCTACTGGTCCACGCCCGACCCAGGACCTGCACTCGCTGTCCTCGCCGCAGCGCGCTCCGCACTCTCCGACCCAACCGCCGCCCAGCAGTTCCGCCTCATGGAGGGGGGCATGCTCTCCGTGGGAGGCGCGCCGGTCTCGGGGCTCCGGATTCTCGACGATCTGCCCGACGCTCCGCCTCAGGAGGGTCTGGACGTTTGGTTGATCACGCTCAGTGCAAAAGCCTTTGGCCTGGCCTTCGTCGGCAGCGTCGGACAGGCCCGGTCTCTGGCCGAGCACGCCAAGTCCGTCCATGAAACGATCGGGGAAGGCAAGCTGCTTCCCCATCCGGCTATGCAACTCGCGGCGCTCGCGTTGTCGCTCATGGAGATGGGGATGATCGACCAGGCTCGCGACCTCTCCCTCAGAGCCTCGGACGTCCTGCAGGCCGCGCACTCTCCTGTAGCCCGCCAATTCATCGCTTACTACAACGCGCGTGCGGAGTGGCTGGCAGGTCGCCCCGTCAGCGCCCGCCGCTGGTACGCCGAGGCCGCCGCCACAGCCCGCACACATCGGCTGGACAGAGTAGCCCGGATGCATCTGTCGGGCTTGTTGGCCTGCGCCGCGCTCGTCGGTGACGTGGACACAGCCACCTCACTCATCCCGGACTTCGAAGCCAGCGGGCCGAGCGGCGCCCTGGTCGGCGAAGAGGCGGTCGGCATGGCCTGGCTGCACGTCGCTCGCGGCGAACTCGGCCGCGCCCGTGACCTGCTGGACACTGCCGCCGACGAAGCCCGGCGCACCGGCCACCTCATCTCCGAAGTGCTTCTGCTCACCGAGATCGCACGCCTCGGCGACCCAAAAAAAGTCCAGGACCGCCTGTCCGAACTCGCCTCCCACAGCGACGGCGCGCTCACACACGCACGCGCACGCCTCGTGACCGCCCTGGCGGACGACGATCCGCAGCGTCTCATGGCATGTTCCGAAGAACTCGAGCACATGGGGACACCTGTCCTGGCCGCCGAGTCGGCAGCCGCGGCCGCCAGTGCCTGGAAACGCAGAGGAGACTCCCGCAAAGCGACGGCCGCCACCACTCGCGCCGCGCGCCTCGCCGACCAATGCGAAGGTGCCCGCACCCCCCTCCTGGCCACCATCGCCAGCACTTCCGAACCCCTCACCAAACGCGAACAGGAGATCGCTCTGCTGGCCGCCGCCGGGAAAACCAGCAAAGCCATATCGCAGCACCTGACGCTCTCCGTCCGCACAGTCGACAACCACCTGCAGCGCATCTACCTCAAAATCGGGGTCCATAGCCGCGCCGAGCTCCTCCAAGCCCTGACATACGAAACCACACCCAAGCACCCGCACAACTAAGGTTCTCTTCCACGAAGATGCTGAGTGGCCCGCCGATGGTTCGACGGGCCACTCGGTGTTCAGTCTCTATCGTTTTGAAGCGGCGGATTAACCCGGGAGTTTGCCCTTGAAGCAGGAGCTGAAGCACCAGCCGTGCATTTGGCTGCCGGCAGGCCGCGTGTTCCACGCGTTCTGATCCATCTCCCACATGTTGACCTTTGTGCCGCCCCAGTTCCAATCCTGGTTGACGCAGAATGGACTTCCCAGGGTACCCAGCGTGGTGCCGTGGTTACCCGAGTAGACCGTGTCGGGTCCAACAGTGCCCGACGAACGCGTTGGCGTTGGCGTTTGTTGTGCCGTCGAAGGCGATGATCCCGGCGTCGGTGGTGCGCACGGCCGCGGTTCCGGGACCACCGTTGTATTCGATACCCGCGCCGTTGTAAAAGATTCTGCTGCCGCCCGCTTTCTCTATTTCACCGGCAAGGGCTGCACCATCGTAGGCGGGCTTACCCCAGTGCTTCGAGCTGAGTGTCCCATTGCCATTGTAAGTGACGTCGGACGTGCTTTGAGGAGTCCCCTGCCGCACGTATGGGCCAGCCTCGACTGCAGCCACGGCGGCTGCTGCCGTGACGGGTCCGCTGGTCAGTAGTTCGAATGCATACACGCCGAGTTTACCGATTCTGGCGTTTGATCGCGCCTCATTCCAGAGGGGGGTGTCCGGGTATTCTTCACCTTCGAGCAATCCGTAGACCGGCATTTCTTCGCGCCGACGGCTCAGGTCAATTTCGAGACCGCCTTGCCGGATTTCTCCGTAGACTTCTTCCATCGGCTGCATTTCATCCGCGTCAACTGTGGCGGCTGCTTGTTCGTAGAGGGCGCCAGTGGAGATCGCGGCGTCACCGTAGAGGGTGACGGTCGTGCTGCCGGTGATGTCGGCGAAGCCGTGGTCGGCGTTGTAGGTGGGGGCCATGGGGACGGTGTAGGAGGTGGAGATGCCGTCGACGCCGCCGCCGTTTGCACTGATGTCGTAGCCGGTGGGGTCGGTGGCGTTGACGGGGTTGTTGTTGACGTAGCTGTAGGGGTTCCAGTTCTGGGGGTTGTTGGGGTTGGTGATGTGGGGGTCGGGGGCGAGGAAGCGCTTGGTCTTGGGGTCGTAGAGGCGGCCCTTCATGTTGATGAGGCCGAAGTCGTCGTCCATTTCGTGGCCGGTGTAGCCCTGGGTGATGCCGGTGGGGCCGTTGTTGACTGGCAGGCCGTTGGCATCGGTGCGCTTGCCGAAGGGGTCGAAGTACTGGCGCTGGGGGCTGGTGCCGCTGCTGTTGGTGACGGTGGCGGTGCTGCCCTGGGGGTCGGTGAGGGTGTATTCGGTGGTGGCGGCGCTGGTGCCGCTGTAGGTGACCTGGGCGATGCTTCCGGGCGGGCCGGCGACGTGGAAGACGTGCGTGGTGCCGGAGGATGTCTGTCGCTTCTCGTAGAGGTCGCCGATGTAGGTGGTGACGGTGTTGCCGGCGGCCTTCTTGAACCGCTGGCCGTCGGCGGTGTAGGTGAGGTTCCAGGTGGTGGAGCCCTGCGCGACGGTCTTCGGAGTCAGGGCCATGCTGTCGTAGGTGAGGGTCCGCCCGGCCCCGGTCCGCTGCCGGCCCATGCTGTCGTAGCCGTAGGTGTCGGTGGTGCCGTCGGCGGTGCGGGCGGATACGGCGTTGGGGTGTGCGGTGTCCTTGTACTGGTTGGTCTCGGTGACCAAGCCGTTGAACTTGACCTGGTTGAGGTTGCCGCCGGCGCTGTAGCTGTAGGTGGTGGGCCGGACAGGGTGGAGGGGGTGGTGAGACTCCAGCCGTCGAGGCGGTTGAGCTTGTCGTAGGTGTAGGTCTCGTCCCGGTGGTTGACCACGGTGTCGTTGCGGCGCTTGACCGTTCCGTTGTCGTAATACTCGTAGCCGGTCTCGGTGAGCTTGGTGCTCGCGCTGTTGGTATCGGTGGTCTTCTTCAGCCTGCCGGTGTCGGGGTAGTAGTCCCGGACGGTGGTGATGGCATTGTTGCCGTAGGAGCCCTGAGTGAGACTGCCGTCGGCCTCGAGGCCGTTGGTCTTCCACAGCTTGCGGTAGGCCCGGCCCGGACTGTTGTCACCGACCTCGGACAGCTGCCCGAAGCTGGTGTACTGGTACTTGACGGTGAACCGGTCGGTGCGCCCGGCAACCTGCGGGTAGGCGACCGTGTCCGGACGGTCCACAGTGGTGTATGTCAGGTCGGTGCTGTAGACGGTGCTGCCGTCGGTGTAGTCCGTTCCGGCGGGGCGGCCGTTGACGTCGTAGCGGTAGGCGGTCTTGATGCCGTCGCGGCTGGTGGTGTAGTCGACCTTCCCGATGCCGTGCGCGCTGGTGTCCCACACCGTTGTGCTCTGGCCCGTCATGGCCAGCCCGGTGTACTCCTCGACGGTGGTGGTGCGGCCCAGGTCGTCGAAGGAGAGGACCTGCCGGTTGCTGGTCTCCGAGTGCCCGTTCTCACGGATGTCACCGAAGCCGTTGTACTTGTGCGTGGTCGTCCCCGCGTTGGCGTCCACCGACTTGGTGAGGCGGCCCAGCGTGTCGTACGTCGACGTGGTCGTGTTCTTCGTATCCGTCGTCTCCAGGACACCACTGGGGCCCTGCTTGAACGTGACCTTCACATCCCCGCTGTCCGACACCGTGCCGGACGTCACGGTGCGCCCATTGAGGTCCGCGACCGTGAAGGACTCGTTGTTGTTCTCGTCGAAGTGCCGGGTCTCGAACGGCGAAGGGTAGGTCACCCTGGTGAACGTGTTGTCGGCGTTGGTGGTGCGGGTGGGGCGGTCCAGGGTGTCGAAGTCGGTGGTGGTCCAGGCGCTCGCGTGCGCGGATCCGCTCGCGAAGTACGGGCGGCTCACCGCGACAGCGTGGCCCAGCACGTCGTACCGGCTGTCCGTCGCCGACCATGTGCCGTCCAGGCCCCGCGACGTCGACCTGATGGTGCGGCCCATCCGGTCGCTGAAGGTCTGGCTCTCCTCCTGGTTCGTGCCCGTGAGGCCGCAGCTGGTGGTCACCACCATGCCGTTCACGCCGCCGTAGGTGTCCGTGCGGTTCGCGTAGGACGTAGTGATCGCGGACTCGCCCGGCGGGGTTGTCTCCACCACCCGGCCCAGGTCGTCGTACTTCGTCGTGGTGATGACGCCGTTGATGTCCTCGGTCGCCACCGCGAGCCCGTATCCGGGATGCGTCAGCGTCCACACACTCGGCCGCTTCGTCGTGTCACTGTGCGGGGACCACACCTGCGTCGGGTAGATCTTCTCGTTCGGCCAGCCCGACACCAGCGGCGTGTACTCGTAGCGCGTCTCCCGCGAAGCGGTACCCGGCGCCTCCTTCAGAACCGACGTCACCTCACCGCTCGACCCGTACTCCGTCGTCACGGTCTGCTTCAGATCGCCGCTCGTGGACGCCTTCTCCGTCCACTCCTTGTGCGGCCGCCCCTTGTCGTCGTACTCGAAGTCGACCGTCCGCACACTCGTGCGCTCATCCGCCGGAGCCGTGTCGTCCTCCGACTTCGTCGTCACCGTCCTCTTCGGAACCGACAGCTACCACGCCGCGATACGCGCCGACGACTGGTCGTACGACGTCACCACCCGCGAGACGCCGCCGTCCTCACTCGCGTCCTTGCCCTCCACCAGCGTGTCGGCCTGTACTACAGCCGTGACTCGTGTCCGTGTCTGGTAGTTGTGTGACGCGTTGTCGGGCCTTGACCCCTGATTTTGGACACACGAGACACTGGATCCTGAGGATCTGAGAACGGACATCTCGTGGTCATGAAGAACTATCCGCCGGAGTTCAAGGCGGACGCGGTCGCGCTGTACCGGTCGCGGCCCGTGGCGACGATCCGGCAGGTTGCCGCAGATCTGGGGATCAATCCCGAGACCCTGCGCAACTGGGTCCGGGCAGCTGGCGCGAGCCGGCCGCGGGGCCGCCGGGCAGAGGCACCCACCGAGCCGCCCACGCCGCTGGAGGCGGAGAACGCCGCTCTGTGCAAGAAGGTCCGTGAGCTGGAGGAAGAACGCGAGATCCTGCGCAAGGCAGCCAAGTATTTCGCCGGGGAGACACGCTGGTGAACCGCTTCCAGTTCGTCGCCGACCACCAGCGCCGCCACGGCGTGAAGCGGCTGTGCAGCATCCTGGGCATCGCCCGCTCCAGCTTCTACTACTGGCGCCGGACCGCCGAAGATCGGACTGCCCGCCGGGCGGCCGACGGCCGCCTCGCCACCCGGATACGGGCCGTGCACCACGAATCGGGCGGCACCTACGGCGTCCCGAGGATCACCGCGGAACTCCGCGAGACGGGCGAGCGCATCAATCACAAGCGGATCGCCCGGGTGATGCGGAGCATCGGCCTGGCCGGGGTGCGGCTGGGGCGCAGGCACCGCACCACGATCGCGGACCCGGCCGCGGCGAAGGCTCCGGACCTGATCGGCCGCGACTTCACCGCGAGTGAGCCGAACACGAAGTACGTCGGCGACATCACTTATCTCCCGCTGGAGGGCGGGAAGTTCCTCTACCTGGCCACCGTCATCGACCTCGCCTCGCGCCGTCTGGCCGGCTGGGCGATCGAGGACCACATGCGCACCGACCTTGTCACCGACGCCCTGGCCGCCGCCGAACGCACCCGCGGCAGCCTCGCCGGAGCGGTCATGCACACCGACCACGGAGCCCAGTACACCAGCCGGGCCTTCGCCGAAGCCTGCCGCCAGGCCGGCGTCCGCCAGTCGATGAGCGTGATCGGCTCCAGCGCGGACAACGCACTCGCCGAGTCCTTCAACGCGACGTTCAAACGCGAGACGCTCCAGGGCCGCAAGCACTGGTCCAGCGAGCGCGAGGCCCGCCTCGATGCGTTCGGCTGGCTGCACCGCTACAACACCCGACGCCGTCACTCCCACCTCGGACACCGCAGCCCGATCGCCTACGAAGCAGCGTCCCGAACAACACCAACTACGCTGACCCCAGCCGCAAAACCCGTGTCCAGGATCCGGGGTCAAGGCCCGTCTCTCTGTGAGTACGGAGCGGGCGGTACGGGTCTGGGCGGGCTGGTTCGATGACTTCTTCGCGTCTCTGGCGGGGGTCTTCGGTCGGGTCGAGCCGCGCCGGATGGCGATGGCGTATGTGAAGGCGTTGATCGCGCCGGTCGAACGGAAGAACGGCTGGCAGATTGCCGAGCATGTCGGACACGAGAGCCCGGATCGGGTGCAGTGGTTCCTGGGCCGCTCGACTTGGTGCGCCGATCAACTCCGCGACGTTCTGCGGTCGTTCGTCGTGGTGTTCCTGGCCCGCCCGGACGGGGTGCTGGTGCTGGACGAGACCGCGTTCCTCAAGAAGGGCCGGATGTCGGCCGGGGTGGCCCCGCAGTACGCCGGGATCACCGGCCAGATCGAGAACTGCCAGGTCGCGGTGTTCTGCGCCTACGCCACCGACACCGGGCGGGCGCTGATCGACCGGGAGTTGTATCTGCCCGCCGCGTGGTGCGACGGCGCGGATCGCTGCCGCGCCCAGCACATCCCGCGCCGGCGGGCGAAGGCGGTGACCACCAAGCCGGAGCTGGGCCGGCGCATGATCGAACGGTGCCGGCGGGCGAAGGTCCCCTTCGGCTGGGTGGCCGCCGACAGCGCCTATGGCCAGGACCGTAAACTCCGCGCCGCCCTGGAGCGCCGCCGCATCCCGTATGTCATGGCCGTCCCCGTGGACGAGACGGTGCACACGCACGGCACCGGAAACCTGCGGGTGGACGCGTTCGCCGCCGCCGTCCCGCTCCTCTTCGAGCGCCGCTCGTGCGGGGCGCGGCCAAGGGCCTGCGTTCCTACGACTGGGCACTGGCCGAGGTGACCTGGCCCGGCGGCGCCGAGGGCGGTCCCCGCCGCGGCTACCTTCATCTGCTGCTGGTGCGGCGCTCGATCGCCGATCCGACCCAGATCGCTTACTTCGCCGTCCACGCCAAGGCCGGCACCCCGATCGGCGAGATCGTCCGGGTGATGGGTCTGCGCTGGTCCATTGAAGATTGTTTTGAGACCGCGAAGTCCGACTGCGGACTGGACCACTACGAGGTCCGTACATGGGACGCCTGGCACCGCCACATCACCCTGTCCACGGCCGCCCTGGCCTTCCTGACCATCACCGACACCCGCAGCCGCGACCTCCAACGCCCCGAAGAACCAGACCAGTTGCCCACCCCGACAGCTCCGTTGGGCGAGGCCGAAAAGGGGGATCGTCAGGCCGTGTTGAAAAGCTGATCCGCTACACCGCAGAGGAGATCCGCCGCCTGCTCAACCGGCTCGTCTGGGCCACCGCACCCCTGCCACCGACGATCGTGCTCGCCCAGTCGCGCTGGCGGCGCACCCACCAGACCCGCACCAAACGCTGCCACTACGCCACCCGCGACAGACGAGATCGCGAGTCACGGCTGTAGTACAGGTAGTGAGATGCTCGAACTGAAGCATTTTGCGGAAGGCTGTCATCTGGGGCACTTCCAGTGAGCCGTTTCCGACTTTAGTTTGATGCCTTTGAAGTGAAAAGTTAGGAATGCCTGGATTTGTTTTCGCGCTGGACAGGCCGGTAGCGCGCTTGCCGTGGCGGAGGTGATGCCCGCCTGTATGTCCTGGCGCGCGCACCGTTGCTGGAGTCCTCCCGGCGCCGGCCGGGTCGCACTCGTACGTGCGCGCCGCGAGGGCGCCCGCTGCGGCGGTGCGGATGTCCCAAAGGTGATGCTCGTGATCGAGCAGCACCTGGAGATCTCTCGTTTGGGCGTCGAGCACTGCGATCACTCCAGCGGCCGGGGTGCCGCAGCAACGGGGCGCGCTCCAGGAACCGGTAAAGAATGCGTCGCCCGGGCAGCCACGCCAACTTCACATGTACGTCGCCGTCACGGCCGACCAGGGCAAACACCCCGACGGGGGAACTCCCCCAGCCCTCGGCTGTAGTCGGCGAGGGCGGACGCCACCGGCTCGAGGAGGCCCTCGTACTCGGCGGCTCTGCGACGTAAAACCACTGACCGGGCGCTGCAGCACTAGCTACAGGGCATGCCGACTGTGCAGGTCAGTGCTGGTCAGTGCGGTATCCAGGGCATGGGTCGAGGATTGCGTCTCGGTGTCGCGCACATGTCCATCCAGGTGCGGATCGCCAGAGTGAGTACGATTTGCTCAATCGCTGCGGTGGTGTGTGGCCGTGTCCTGGGGTGGTCGGAAACTTCCTCCCTAGGCAGTGATCACCGTGAACCTCACTACCCAGCAGGCCGTAGCCCACCCTCCGGCCGGTGTCCCGGCCCCCGCTGCAGAATCCGGGCTGCCGGGAGAGGAGACGTGGCGGCTGCCTCTGGAACGTGATCCGCTCTCCCCCTCGGCCGCACGCCGTGAGGCCCGCACGGTGCTGGACCAGTGGGGAATCGACGGCGAGACCTTTGACGACGCCTTGCTGGTCGTCTCAGAGCTGGTCACCAACGCGGTGCTGTACGCCCAGCTGCCCATCACGCTGTGTCTGTGCATCTCTACGGAGGCGCTGCTGATCGAGGTCACCGATGGCGGTCCTGCCACTGCCGATGCCTCTGCACCTGCAAGCCGCCCCCCGGACGAACACGGCCGCGGGACCACCATCATCGAGGCCCTGACGACCGACACCGGTGCCATCGACTGGAACGACGGGCTCATCGACCACTGGGCGACCTTGTAGTCCTCAAACGCATCGCTCCCGACGGCCACCAGCTGCGAAATCGACGTGACGTAAACGGGCACCATCTCACAGGCCGTCCGCGACTTCGGCCTGCGCCGCTACCGAGGGATGGCCGAGACCGCCGTCCAGCACCGTTCTCACCGTGACCGCGATCAACCTCACCCGCCTTGACTCCTGGGCTACCGGCACCCCGTTCGGATACCCACGCGTCTCGCGCATCGCCGCCCTCGCACCCCCGGTCACTCTCTGTAGGCAAATTCGTCAGCAGAGTCCGAGGAGGCGCCTCTCAAGGTGCTCCACCTCGTGATCTGGGACCGGCAGTCCAACCGGCACAACCCCACCGGCCGGACCCACAACTGCCGGACCCACAACTGGAAGGAGGCCATCAACACCCTCGCCGGCTACTACGGCGACTGCGTCACCGACAACCAATAGCACCACCGCACGACACAGAAGAAACGTCAGCACCAGGGCTTACACAAAGAAAGGGCCCCATGATGTCCACAGACCGGTTCCTGGCGTTCGCGGCGATGTCGCTGCTGGTGATCGTGATTCCCGGGCCGAGTGTGCTGTTCGTGATCGGGCGGGCGCTCGCGCACGGCCGGCGCACGGCGGTGATGACGGTTCTGGGCAATGTCGTCGGCTCGTATCTGCTGGTGGCCGCAGTCGCCTTCGGGATCGGCTCGCTGGTGGAGCGCTCGCTGACCGTCTTCCTGGTGGTGAAGCTGGCGGGTGCCGCGTATCTGGTCCTGCTGGGGGTGCGGGCGTTCCGGCACCGCAAGGAGATGAGGGCCTCGGCGTTGCGGCAGGAGCCCGCGGCCGCGGCGCGCGGCGATCTGCGGACCGTCCTGAACGGCGCCCTCGTCGGCCTCACCAACCCCAAGGGGCTGGTCTTCTTCGCGGCGGTGCTGCCGCAGTTCGTGGACCACTCGGCGGGGCGGGTGCCGGTGCAGATGCTGGTGCTCGGTCTGATCCCGATCTCCATCGGGCTGGTCACCGACACCCTGTGGGGGCTGACGGCGTCGGCGGCCCGCTCCTGGTTCGCCGGCTCGGACCGTCGGCTGTCGCTGATCGGGGGCGCGGGCGGCTGCACCCTGATCGGGCTCGGGGTGACGGTGGCGGTGACGGGCCGCGCGGACTGAGTACCCCGGACGGACGTACGGGCGCTGTGCGGCTCGAGTGACGTACGTGGCTTACGTGGCCACGGTCCCGAACGGATGTCGTATGACGCCGACGCGCCGGACAGCGCCCGAAGCAGTCCCTCGGCCTCCTCCAGCACCTCGTTCCGCTGGGCCGTCGTGAGCCGGCCGAAGGGCTCGATGGTGAGGACGTCCCCCTTCTGTCGCCAAAGACACTCCAAGTCGCCCTGAAGAACCGGAGCTTCGATGTGTCGTCAGTCTGCCCATCTGTCCGGCCAAGTACCTCTTCCGAAACTCTGTCGCAGCGGTCAATCGCTCTCGGGAGGGAGTGTCTGATCAACGGCGGATCTGCTGATCAAGGAGAGACGCCAAGTGGGAGCGATCGAGCACACGTCCGTCGAGGAGCCGGCCGCAGCTGCGATGCCGTCGACGATGACGCATGCCTTCGTCCCGATGCCCTCCCTCGCCTCGGTCAGGGACGGGGCGAGGGCGGACAGCACCTCGACGACCTCGCGTATGCAGCGGAACACGATCGCGAATCCGATGCCGGACCTCACGCCGAGCTCGGCGTACGCATCACCTTTCCGCGTGTCTGTAAGAAACGGCTGTGTCGCGGCATAGACGGGGGTGTAGGCCGAAGACGAGGGAGTGTTCGTGGGAAGACCAGGCTCGGACGAGTTCCGGGCGATATACGCGAAGCATTACAACGCGGTGTTGCGCTACGCATGGCGTCGGGTGGGTGCGGATGCTGCACCTGACGTGGCGGCTGAGGTGTTCACGGTGGTGTGGCGGCGTCTGGACCAGGTGCCAACAAACATGGTGCTGCCGTGGCTGTACGGCGTGGCCCGCAAGGTTGTCTCCAGCCATGTGCGGGGCACGGAGCGCACAGAGCACCTGGCAGGACAGTGGGATGGCCAGGCCGCTGTGTCGAGAGATGTCGCCGACCAGGTGACGGTTCGTCACGAGGTGCGTCGCGCCTGGCTGAGCTTGGGCGAGAGCGACCGGGAAGTGCTGGCACTGATCGGCTGGGAAGGCCTGAACGTCCGTGAGGCCGCCCGGGTTGCGGGGTGTACGGCCGCCACGTTCTCGGTGCGGCTGCACCGAGCCCGAAGCCGCCTCCGTCACGCGCTGTCCCGCGCCGAAGCCACGACCACGCCCAGCCTGAAGACCGTGAACCTGGAGGACACACAATGCGCATGACCGAAGAAGTGCGGACGCTCATGCAGGACGCCGATCCCGCTCGTGACATCCTCGGGGATGCCCAGCGGGCGCGGAACGATCTGGAGCGGATCATGCGCGTTGCCGCTGTGACCGCGCACCTGCCCGCCGCCAGACGGGGGCGCAAGCCACAGGTCCGGCTTGGTCTTGCCTTGGGCGCTGCATGTGCGGCCGCCACGGTGGCCCTCGCGGTGCTGCCGCAGGGATCGGGCGGATCCGCGTATGCGGCCACACCGTCGCCGCTGCACTACACCACGGTCAGTACCACACTGTCGCCCAGCGCCATGCTCAAGCGGATCGCCGAGCAGGCCGCCACTCTGCGGGAGCCCACCGGCCCGGGAAGCCGCTTGCACTACAACGACTGGTCGTTGAACACCCGGGTCTACGCCGATGACTCCGTCACGTCGGAGATCGTCGCCGAGGATCACCAAACAGTGACGAGGGCAGACGGGTCGGGGACCGAGCGACGGACGGGCGAGGGCAAGCACACCGAGACGTACACGACCAAGTGGGCCCCTGCCCCGGCAGATCCCGCAGCCCTCAAGGCCTGGCTCAATAGGGGGAACGTGCCCTTCACCGACGCGATGGGCGCGGCCGAGACCACCGGAGAACTGCTGCGCAACCAGGCCCTCTCCCCTGTCCAGCGGACCACGCTGCTGAATGCCATCGCGGAGCTTCCCGGCCTGCGATTCGATGGAAAGGTCACTGACCGTGCCGGCCGGGTGGGACAGGCGTTCTCTGCGGAGTCATCCCGCAGCGGTTTGCCCACCCGCTACACGTTCATCGTGAATCCGTTTTCAGGATCGATCCTGGGTCAGGAAGAAATGCTGACGAAGACGGCAGGGAAACTCAACGTGCCTGTCCCGTCGGTCATCGGTTACACCGTGTATCTGAAGGCACAGCACACCGCCGGTCAGTAGGCGGGCAGCCGACGCTCCGACAGCGGCCTCTCCCATGGCAGACGAAGAAGGCCGCTGCCGGAGCCGCTCCTTTGTAGCGGCAGCCGGGACATTGCGTCCAGGCGTTCACCGTGTCAGCGACGACCAGGTCGTGGTCGCTCGCGTTGACGGCCGCCAACGCGAGCGGCGACGGCGCCGCGGCGCTCGCAGCCATCAAGGAGATGAGCGAGGCGCAGGCCGCCAAGCTGCTTGACGACGCGCTGGACCACTGGGCGAGTGACCCCATCACGTGGGCAGACGGCGGGGGGAGCGGAGCCCAGCCAGAGCCCCATCAGCACGGCCGGCCTGCCGGGTGACTCCGACGTCGTCTCCGGCTACAGGCTCCTCGACAAGTCCGCAACCTCACCCAATGATTCAGCGCATCCCCACAACGGCCCAGCGGCGTTCCTCTACGCGCTCCGCGATCCCGATCTTCCCTACTTGCTCAACCCCTCAACAAAGTGGGGAACCCACGGAGCGCTGGGGAAGATCACGGATCTGTCCGCAGTTCCGTGAATCCCCAGGTCAGGGGCAGGAACGGGAGATCCACTCGGCAGTGTGTGTCCTACCGTGGCGAACAAGACGGTTGAGGACGTGCTGTTTCCTGGGATCGGTATGCGAATGGAGCGTGTCAGCGACTCCTCCGTTGCCCTGGTGGTGGAGGCAGTGTCCACCGGTCGGCCGGGCCAGTGCCCGGACTGCCGGAAGCAGGCAAGACGCGTGCACAGCTTGTACCAACGCAGCGTGGACGAGCGGCCGTTGGGCTCGCGGCGGGTTGTGATCCGCCTCCGGGTGCGCCGGTATCCGAGGACCAGTCCAGGTCCTGACGGCCGCGCCGGCTTCGGCCTCCTGCGCAAGCGGGTCCTGTTCTGCTCCTGAGAGCTCCGTCTTGAGGTGATCGCGATGCAGAGCGCATACTGGCCGGCCCGCGCGGCCCGACGACCAGCGTGGCCGGATCGTCGCCCTCACCACACCTGGACGCGAACTGATCGACCGGGCGTTCACCGACCACATGCGCAGCGAACGCCACTTGCTGAATCTGCTGACGCCCACCGAGGCCGAGACACTGGAAACGCTGCTCACGACCTGGCTCGCCCGCATGGAGCGTCCGCGCCCTCCCGGCAGCGGTCGTCGCCGCTGGCGGCTGTGCGGGCGGCCTGTCTCTTTCCGCCGTCCATACCCTGACTGCCGACCTGGGGCAGGCGGGGTTTATACCTATTTCCCCTTTGGGGAGGGTTCCATTGAAGGGTGTTGGTATGCCCTCGTTGTTCCAGTAGTCCCATGCCTCAAGAGCCTTGGCCTTCTCGAAGCAGTGGTAGAGCTGCTGATAGCGGGGCATGTAGCGGATCCCGCGGAAGATCATCTGGCCGACCAGTCCAGGCGCTGCTTGCCGGAGGGTGCTGAGACAGGCCGAAGTCGTTCAGCAGGCGCACCTCCTCGACCAGTACCGGAAGCGGTTCGCGGGTGCCGGGGCGGGCCCGGTGCAGCAGCATCCACGCCAGGTCCTTGTAACCCAGGCGCCGAAGCAGTCCGGCGGCCAGCACATGCGCGTCCACGCGCAGGCGCACCGCCTCTTCCCGGCCGGGCCCCGCAGCGGCAGCCAGCGCGCGGTCGGCCGCCTCGATCAATTCCGGCAGCGCGAGCGCGAGATGGTGCTCGTCGCCCGCGGAGTCGGCCCGTGCGGCGGCCCGGGTCCGCTCCGCCAGCTCCTCCAGCAGCACGCCGGGGGCCGTATCCGGTTGTCGGCGGACCAGGCTGCGCCGCAGGTGGAAGGCGACCGCCCGCACCGCCGCGTGCTCCTGTCCGAGCGGCGGGTAGGGCTGCCCGGTCAGGTCCGCGACATCCAGCCGCAAGGCGGCGGCCAGCGCCGCCAGCCGGCCGCGGCGGTCCACCCACTCCCGGCCCGTCTCCAGCCCGGTTCCATCGATGTCGTCCACTCCCGACCGGTGGACTCCACTCGGTGGAGTGGATGCCGGGCATCGTCGGCGCGCACCACGGCATCGGGTGCGCGGCATCGGGTCCACTCAGTGGCCGGCCTCCCGGCCGCGGTGCGGTCCGGGCTCCTGCGGGCGGTGCGCCCGCTGGTCGTCCTGGCGCACCGGGTGCGCGTCGGCATCGCCCTGTTCGGCGTAGCGGTCCGCGCGGGCGCGGGAGTCGTCGGCGGCCTTGGCGAACGCGTCCTGGAGGTGGCGCAGCCGCTCGGCAGTGAGATCGAGGGCTTCCATGTCCGTGCGGGACTCCCTCAAGGCCCGCAGCGCCGTCAGGCCGATCGCCTCCCGGCGTCCGGCCTCCGGCTCCTGGTCGTCGTGCTCGGGGTCGGCGGCCGCGGGCGCGAGCAGCTTCTCGGGCATCGCCGCCTGTTGGTGCGCGACGACGTCGTACGCCGGGCCCCGCACAGCGGTGGCGGTGGCGGTGGTGGTGGTGGTGCGCAGCTTCTCCCGCACCACCGCGCCGGCGAGGACAGCTCGCTCGTACTGCGGCGGGATGCGGGGTATCTCCCACTCCCCTGCGCCGCAGAACCACTACATGGTCACCACGCCCGACGGCACCGTTCCGCCTACCAGCAGTTCCACCGGCCCGTACACGACCGTCAACCTCGCCGAACACGTGGGCCAGGTCGTCAGGCTACGGCCTCGCCGTAGGCTCCACGACGTCCGGTCACCCTTTGCGTACGACGCGCGTGTGCGGCGCCCCGTCTTGCATTAACCCGCGCATGCAATTATTGTTGCAACTCGTAAGGCGCTCCTGCAATCACTTGTCCCGTGCATCGGCCCTGGCAAGCCGGCTCGCGTGCCCCCTGCCACGACGCGCCTGTTAGAGCCACCCAACCGAAGAGGCCCCGCGCCTCACCCCTGTGCCGGGACTCTTCCCAGCCCCTGCACCACTCACCGAAAAGGCACATTCATGTCACTCAAGGAAATCCTTCCCGGCAAGCTCGGCTTCGGTACCGCCCCGCTGGGCAACATGTTCCGCGCGATCCCTGGCGAGGAGGCCCGCGCGACCGTCGAGGCCGCCTGGGACCAGGGTGTCCGCTACTTCGACACTGCCCCGTTCTACGGCGCGGGGCTCGCCGAGGAGCGTCTGGGAGAGGTCCTGTCCACCAAGCCCCGTGACTCGTACGTCCTGTCCACGAAGGTCGGCCGCGTCATCCTCGACGAGCACGAGACCGAGGTCGCCGACCTCGGCGAGAAGGGCGGGATCTTCGAGCACGGCAATCCGAACAAGATTCTGCACGAGTGGACTGCCGAGGCCACCGAGCGCTCCATCGAGGGCTCGCTCAAGCGACTGGGCACCGACCGGCTCGACATCGTCTGGGTCCACGACATCGCCCAGGACTTCCACGGCGACCAGTGGCTCCAGAAGTTCGAGGAAGCCCGTACGGGTGCGTTTCGGGTGCTGTCCCGGCTGTGCGACGAGGGCGTCATCAAGGCGTGGGGGCTCGGCGTCAACAAGACCGAGCCCATCGAGCTGACCCTCGCCCTCGACGAGCCGAAGCCCGACGGCTTTCTCCTCGCCGGCCGCTACACGCTCCTCGACCACACGCACGCCCTCACGCGCCTGCTGCCCATGGCCCAGGAGCAGGGCGTCGACATGGTCGTCGGCGGCCCGTACAGCTCCGGCATCCTCGCGGGCGGCACCCACTTCGAGTACCAGCAGGCCCCGACGGAGATCATCGAGCGCGTCGGGAAGCTGAAGGCGCTGGCAGAGAAGCACGGCGTGAGCATCAAGGCCGCCGCCTTGCAGTTCTCCCTCGCCCACCCCGTGTCCGCCGCCGTCATCCCCGGCGCCACCCGGCCCAGCCGCATCGCCGAGGACACCGCAGCCCTGAATGAGACCCTCCCGGCCGCGTTCTGGGCCGACCTCCGCGCCGCCGACCTGGTCAGCCCGGCCGCACCGCTCCCTCACAGCGCCTGATCACCCCTTACACCCCCACCGCCCACACACACTGCAACAGGAGAAGACCATGGCTTCCACGTCCGTCTCCCGCGTCGTGCTCGCACCGCCCCAAAAGGTCTGGGACCTCATCGGCGGCTTCGACGCCCTCCCGGACTGGCTCCCCTACATCCCTGAGAGCACCGCTCTCGAAGGCGGCCGGGTCCGGCGCCTGACCAACAGCGACGGTGACGTGATCATCGAGCGTCTCGTCGGATTCGACGAGGCCGAGCGGCACTACAGCTACGCGATCCTCGAAGCACCCTTCCCCGTCAACGGCTACGTATCCACCCTCCGCGTCCACGCGGTTCCCGGCAAGGACGACGTCGCCGAGGTCCAGTGGTCCGGCCGCTTCAACCCCGACGGCGTCAGCGAACAGGAAGCGGAAGACCTCTTCGCCGAGATCTACCGCGACGGGCTCGAAGCCCTGCACAAGACCCTGTCCGCCTGACGACACGGATGTACGAGGCCCGACCGCCGCACCACGCAAGCCCGGACACGCCCCCAGCGTGCCCGGGCTGCGGCATGCCTGGATGCCTTCGCGTTGCGGGGCGGGTGGCGAGGCCGGATCGTGGCCGCTGGCCTCCGTACCGATCCTGCCCCTCATCCTCGTCACGTTCGTCACCGCACTGAAGCGGGCGCACCAGCGGGTGCTCATGACGATGGCTGCCGGTACCTGAGCAACCTACCGGGGTCGGAGCCGTGAGCGGACGGGTACGGGAGACCCTCGACGGCTCCCCGAAGCACGGGACGTGAGCCCGGCGTGTGCCACCGCGGACGAGACGCACGTCCATGGCGACGTGGCGCCCGTCGCCGAATCGCGCTCCAGGTGGAGAGTCGTTGGGAGGTTGAGGGGCGATCCTGGCCGTACCGTAGCGTCTTCGACCACGTACTGCGGCGGCTCGCCACCACTCCCGGACGCGGCAGCGCCGTCCAGGCACTCATTGCGGTGAGCGCCTCGGCCGTCTGACGGGTCACACCGTCTCCTCGTTGTCCAGCAGCAGACCGGACGACGCTTCCGCAGTTGCGGGATAGCAGCGTCCGGCGCGAGGTCCTGCCCGGCACGAGCGCGTCGGGTCCACGAAGGAGACGAGGATCCAGTGCGACAAGTCCGCCACGCCCTGCGTCGCGCTCTCTGTGTGTACGAGCGGCAGGGAGGGGGCCGCGCCCGGAAGTGTGACATCCTCCTTGTGGGGACTCCACGCCTCGCGCCGACGCGGGCCGATCACGAGGGCGCAGAACTCGCCAAGCGCCCCGGCCGGGCCGCGCGGCAGGTACGGAGGCGGCGTCACGCCTGATCGAGCCCGGGCCACTGCCCGCGCATCCGCACTGACGGCGAGGATCTCGTGGCAGCCGTCCGCGAGCGCGGGTCGGCGGGCCGACGGCATCGCGGCCCTCCTGTTACATCCAGCAGCGACTGGTCGGCCGCCCGGCGTTCGTTCGCGCTGTCGCCCAGGCCGTTCTCCGGCCGGTGCGGCCGCAGGGGTTGGGCGTGGACAGCTCGGTTTACCGGCCAGGTCCGCCCGCGCAACAGATTGCGAAATTCGCCACTTTTGGAACACTTGCGGGAAATGTGCTTAAAACCTGAATCCGGGAGGACTCCCATGAGTGTCGCCGACACGCCGATGCACCTCACCCGGGGTGCCCACGTAGGGATCTCGGTGTCCGATCTGGACGCCTCCATCGCGTTCTACTCGGCCCTGACCGGGCGCGATCCAGTCGCGCAGGGAACCATGAACAGCGAGCCGTTCGGCCGTACGCAAGGGCTGCCGAACGCGAAGTTGCGGTACGCGACGATCAACATCGACGGGCTCGGCATCGACCTGATCCAGTTCCAGGACCCGGTGGGCGAGCGCACCAACGGCAAGGCCAACCGGCCCGGCTCCATGCACCTGTGCTTCAAGGTCGACGACTTCGACGCGGTGCACCAGCGGATGAAGGACGCGGGCTACGACTTCCTGGGGGACGACTACACGTTCATCGCGGGCGAGGTCACCCCGGAAGCCGCGCTCGGCACGAAGGTCGCGTACTTCAACGACCCCGACGGCACCAACCTGGAGATCATCGAACCCAAGGGCGGGTTCGCCAGCTAGCGCTGCCGCGGCCGGCTCCGGCAGGGGGCGGAGGCGGCCGGACTGCGCTTCAGTCCACGGGGCCCGCCATCGGCACGCCCGTGTCCTCGATCGTGCGGACAAGGGGCGCGAGCTGCGGGTCCTCGGTGGCCTCGGTGAGGGCTTCGCGAAGGGCGGCCTCGTTGGTGGGGCGGGCCTCCTCCAGTAGGCGCAGACCCTCCTCGGAGACGTTGGTGTAGATCCCACGGCGGTCCGTGGGGCAGAGGTAGCGCAGGAGCAGGCCGCGGTCCTCGAGGCGGGTGACCAGGCGGGTGGTGGCGCTCTGGCTGAGGACGACGGCGTCGGCCACCTGCTTCATCTGCAGGTGGCCGCCCTCTCCGTCATGCTGACGGCTGAGCACGTCGAGCAGGGAGTACTCACGCACGCTCAGTCCGTGTCCGGCCTGGAGAGCGCGCTCCAGATGGGACTCGATCCTCCCGTGCAGCAGGGAGAGCGCGCACCAGCCGTGGGCCAGGGCGGTGAGCGAGGGGGCGGTGGCGGTCATCGGGCTCCTTTGTCAGTCCATCCCCTCAATAGTTGCATACGACGACTAATACATGCCAGGTTTGCCCACGCTTGCACTTAGCCCGCGCTTGCAATTATTGTTGTGCAACGTAACCGCCGCACGCAATCACCTGGAAGGTACTCCCATGCCACTCGCGCTCCTGGCCCTCGCCATCGGGGCCTTCGGGATCGGCACCACCGAATTCGTGATCATGGGTGTGCTGCCCCAGGTCGCAGGAGACTTCGGCGTCACCATCCCGACGGCCGGCTGGCTTGTCTCCGGTTACGCGCTCGGCGTCGTCGTCGGCGCCCCACTCCTGACCGCGCTCGGCACCCGAGTCTCCCGCAAGAAGATGCTCATGTTCCTCATGGGCCTGTTCATCGCCGGCAACGCCCTCTCGGCCCTCGCCCCCAGCTTCGGCCTCATGCTGACCGGCCGGATCGTCGCCTCCCTCGCACACGGCGCGTTCTTCGGCATCGGCTCCGTCGTCGCCGCCGACCTGGTCGCCCCGCAGAAGAAGGCCTCCGCGATCTCCCTGATGTTCATGGGCCTGACCGTGGCCAACATCGTTGGCGTCCCCGGCGGTACGTACGTCGGCCAGGTCGCCGGCTGGCGCGTCACCTTTGCGATCGTCGCCGCGCTCGGCGTCGTCGGCTTCCTCGGCGTGGCCAAGCTCATCCCCGAGACCGGCCGCCCGGAGTCGGTGAGTGTCCGTGGCGAGTTCGCCGCCTTCCGCAACGTCCAGGTCTGGCTCGCCATGGCGATGACCGTCCTCGGGTACGGCGGGGTGTTCGCCGCGATCACCTACATCACGCCGATGATGACCGAGGTCGCCGGCTACACCGAGGGCGCCGTGACCTGGCTGCTTGTCCTGTTCGGCGTCGGTATGTTCCTCGGCAACCTGCTCGGCGGAAAGTTCGCCGACCGCGCCCTGATGCCGATGCTCTTCACCGCCCTGGCCGCCCTCACCGCCGCCCTGCTCCTGTTCACGGCGACCGCGCACAACAAGGTCCTCGCCGCGATCACCCTCTCGCTGATCGGCGCCCTGGGCTTCGCGACCGTGCCGCCGCTGCAGAAGTGGGTGCTCGACCAGGCTTCGGCCGCCCCGACCCTGGCCTCCGCCGCCAACATCGGTGCCTTCAACCTCGGCAACGCCCTCGCCGCCTGGCTCGGCGGTGTCGTCATCGCCGCGGGCCTCGGCTTCACCGCACCGAACTGGGTCGGCGCGATCCTCTCCGGTACGGCGCTGCTGCTCGCGTTCCTTGCGGCCCACCTAGACCGGCGCACCCGCAGGGCGAGCCGCGCCGCCGCCGGGGCCGCGGACGCCGAACCCGCCCCGGCCGCGGTCTGACCCGCCCCTCCCTCCACGGCCCGGGCCCTCTCCCTCCGGCCCTCCGAGACACTCCTCCTGAGAAAGAAGCCCTCATGAGCACCAACACCGCACAGACCCCCATCACGCCCCTGACCACGCAGGACGCCGATACCCTGATCACCGCCGCCCGTCGCGCAGCGGAGGCCGCCGGGGTCACGGTCAGCGTCACCGTCCTCGACGCGGGCGGCCATCTGCTTGCCTTCCGCCGCGACGACCAGGCTGTCCTGATCTCCGGCGAGACCAGCACCCGCAAGGCGTACACCGCGCTGCAGCTCAACGCGCCCACCGCCGACCTGGTCGACCTGGTCAAGCCCGACGGGCCGTTCCACTCGCTGCCCACCGCCCTCGACAAGCCGCTCCTCTTCATCGCCGGCGGCATCCCCGTCCACCGCGACGGCCGACTGATCGGCGCGATCGGTGTCGGCGGCGGCGCCCCCGAGCAGGACCACGGCTTCGCCGCCGCGGCCGTCGACGCGCTCACGGAACTCGACCGATGAGCCGCACCCCGCAGGAGGTCTTCGCCGACCACGGCAACCGGCTCGGCACCGGCAACCTCGACCTGATCAGCCAGAACTACACCGAGGACGCCGTCTTCCTCACCCCCGAGGGCATTCTCACGGGACGCGAGGGAGTACGACGGGGCATCGGCGCCCTGCTCGCCGATCTTCCGGACGCCGATTGGGAGTTGACCCCGCAGTTCGCCGGTGACGTGCTGTTCCTGCAGTGGAGCGCCACCACCGACACCCACGAGGTCACCGACGGCGTCGACACGTTCGTCTTCCGCGACGGACTCATCAGCGCCCAGACCGTCCACTACACCCTGACCACCCGTACGAGCGGCGCCAACCTGCCGACCCGCACCGCCTGAAAGGTCACCCGCACCATGGCATCGAACACCATCATCCCCACCGTCACGCTCAACAACGGCGTCGAGATCCCGCAGCTCGGCTTCGGCGTCTTCCAGGTCCCGGACGAAGAGACCACCGCCGCCGTCTCCTCCGCCCTGGAGGCGGGCTACCGCTCCATCGACACCGCCGCGATCTACGGCAACGAGGCCGGCGTCGGCAAGGCCCTCGCGGCCTCCGGGATCGCCCGCGAAGACCTGTTCGTCACCACCAAGCTGTGGAACGCCGACCAGGGATACGACGCCGCGCTCCGCGCCTTCGACGACAGCCTGGCCAAGCTGGGCCTCGACTACGTCGATATGTATCTGATCCACTGGCCCACCCCGGCCCGTGACCTGTACAAGGAGACCTGGGAGGCCATCGAGAAGCTCGTCGGCGACGGCCGGGTCCGCACCGCGGGCGTCTCCAACTTCCAGCCCGACCACCTGAAGCGGCTGATCGACGGCGCCGATCTCGTCCCGGCCGTCAACCAGGTCGAGCTGCACCCCGGCCTGCAGCAGAGCGAACTGCGTGCCGTGCACGCCGAACTGGGCATCGCCACCGAGGCGTGGAGCCCGCTCGCCCAGGGCGCCGTCCTCAAGGACGAGGCCGTCACGGCCATCGCCGGCCGGCACGGCAAGTCCCCGGCCCAGGTCGTCCTGCGCTGGCACCTGCAGCTCGGCAACATCGTCATCCCCAAGTCGGTGACGCCCGCGCGCATCCGCCAAAACCTCGACGTCTTCGACTTCGTCCTCACCGACGACGAGATGGCCACGATCGCCGGCCTCGACCGCAACCTGCGCACCGGCCCGCACCCGGACCAGCTCAACTGACCTGGCTTGAAGGACTCCCCAGACGGGTTGCTCCGGCTCGCGCGGGCGGGATGAAAGATCCCGCCCGCGCGAACCCCTTTCTGCAATTCCGCTCTGTGATACCCGGGCTCGCGCGCCGACAACCCGCTCGCCGCGCACCACAAGCGGCGTCGCTCCCGGATGGACCGTCCGGTGCACGGACCTCCACCCGACGAGCCATGGGTCCTGGAGGAGTGGAACGACTTCACCTACCAGGTGGTCGGCACCGCTCTGAACCTCACCGCCGCCCGGAACTGAGTTGCGGAGCTGCCGCTCGACGACGACCCCTGGCCCGGGGACCGGGGCGCGGCCGGCTCGCCGGGATCGGCCGGGGGTTGCCGGTCCGGGCCGGGTGCGGGGGTGGGTGGGCGGCGGCGGTCGGTGAGGTCGGACAGGTCCCACCGGGCGGTGTAGACACCTCAGGCGCCTAACTCGTCAAGCGGCGGTCCTCAGCCCGCTGTGTAGCCTGTCGATCTGTTCGAACGGAATGAGGGTGGGGCATGGAGACGCTGGTGGAGGGGGCCGTCACGGAGGCACTTCGTGACGGGGGTGACGAGGTGATCCGCCTGTATGCCGCCGCCTGCGCCGAACGTATGGCGCCACTGTTCGTGGGCCTGCGGGCGGGCGCGCCGGGGCGGGAAGCCGACCTGGACTTCTATGCGGAGTCCGTACGCGATCTCTGGTATGCCGACCGGCCGCTCGCCAACGCCGCCGAGGGCGTGCGCCAGCTGGAGCGGTTCCCAGAGCTTCAGCCGAACGAGGAGGGGATCACCGATGTCGCCGACACCTACGCCTTCTTCGCTGCCCTCTGCCTGCGGTATGCCCTCCTGGCCCACGGCTCGGGAAACGCTGACGACGCGGTGTCCTGTGGCCACGCGGCGCTCACCGCAATGGGAATGCTCGACCAGAACGTGGCAGGTGCTGGCTTCCTCGCCGAGGAACAACGGCTCCAGTCTCTTTCGCTGCGCGGTGACGCCTCAGGCCTGTGGGACGCGAGCGTCACGGCAGGGCGGGAGAGGTTTCGTGCTGTGTTGGACCGCCTGCCCCGCTAGGCACTGTCTGACAAAGGATCTTGGGTGGGTTCGCGGAGCCAGAGGATGAGTGCGGCCAGGTGGACTCCGGCCTTGTAGCGGGTGGCGAGTT
>NZ_JBHWUW010000031.1:0-97814 GCF_042737245.1 Streptomyces sp. NPDC060002 | reverse complement strand
CCCGTAGAAGGAGTCGCCCCGCCGGGGGCTCGCGGCGATACGTCGGGCACTACGGGGAAACGGCCCCCCGCACGACGGAGACGAAACGCTTCAGGGACAGCCCGAAATACCCGCCGGCCAGGAGCGTCAGGGTGGTGGGAATGGAGACCATGGGCCAGTCCAGGGACTCCGGATGACTCAGGCCCCGGTTGAGAAGGAGCAGGATCAGCGCGCCCAGTACGGCCAGGAGACCGATGAGGGCCGTGAGCGTGCCGGTGGTCACCATGTGGTCGTGCCGGGCGGACGCCGCCTCGATGCCGCTGCCCCGGCGCAGGCCGGAGAGCGCCCCCGCCAAGGAGAGCACGCAGCCGAAGCCCACGATCGACAGCCCGATCAGCAGCAGCGGCGGATGACGGTACGCCCAGGGGCCGGCCGGACCCCCGAGCAGCGCGGACGCCCAGGTCGCCGCGAGTAACGGCAGCGCGCAGACCGCGCGCAGGGCCAGCCGGTTCGCGCTGAGGCGCAGCGTGGCGTCGTTGTAGGCGCGGGCGACATCATCGGGCGGACCCCACTCCTGGACGGCGCGGTGCGCGGCCTCCTCGACGTCGGGGCAGTTCTCCAGATTGCACTCCGCCGCGCACAGGAGGCCGTCCAGTACCTCGTCGATGATGGCCGACCGTCGTGAGTACGACCCCACGAGGTGCTCCGCCACGTGGTCGGTGTACCGCTGAAGGACCGCCGTCTCCATCACGCCCCGCCTCCCAGTACCACCGAGATGACGGAGGAGACCTCCTGCCAGTCCGCCCTCTTCTCCGCCAGCGCCCGGCGTCCGGCCGCGGTGAGGAAGTAGTTCCGACGGCGGCGGCCGTTGTGGCGCGTCCACTCGCTGCCGACCAGTCCCGCGGCCTCCAGCCGGTGCAGCGCCGGATAGACCGTCCCCGTGGGCAGGTTGATGGCGTCGCCACTACGCCGCTTGAGTTCCTCGATGACGGCGTAGCCGTGCTGCGCCCCGGGTTCCAGGACAGACAGCAGCATGCCTTCCAGGTTCCCTCTCAAGTTCTCCGCCTTCATGTCTAGCCACACTACACATCAGGGCCGGACCCGGACACGGCATGAATTCAGCACCTCGGCGTCCGGACGGCACCGCCGGCACCACTACCGGCCGGTGCGGCCGGCGCGGCATCGAGGGCGATGTCCGGCGGGAGATCCCGGCGCGCCCGCACACCGAGCTTCCGGAAGACGCGGGTGAGGTGCTGTTCCACCGTGCTGACCGTGACGGAGAGCCGCTGCGAGATCTCCTTGTTGGTGCACCCGCCCACCGCGAGTGCGGCGACCCGCCGCTCCGCATCGCTGAGCAGGCCGAGAGCGGCGACCCGGTCCGATTCGCCACCCGGCCGCCCGCCGCCCGGTCGCCCGCCGGGTGGTGCCGACGCTTCGAGCTCCGCCGCGAGTACGGCCGACAACGGCCGGGCTCCGCAGCGCCCGGCGAGGCCGGCGGCCGTCTCGAAGACCGGCCTGGCGAGGCCCGGCCGCCCCTCCCGGAGGTGGGCACGGCCGAGTTCGGCCAGGGCGCCTGCGGTCTGCAACGGGTCACCGACGGCGCGCAGGATGGCGGCGGCCTCGGTGAGCAGGGCGACGCGTTCGGCGCCGTCCCCCGTTTCCGCGAGGACCCGCAGGGTGACGCCCCGGGTCCGGGTGCGGGCCGGTCCCACGAGGGCGAGCTGTTCGCGGGCCAGGGCGTGGGCCGTGTCCGTGTCGCCCCGGCGCAGGTACGCGCGGGCCGCCTCGGACCGCCAGGGTACGAGGGCGGGCTGGTCACACCCCCAGCCGCGCATCAGGTCCGCGCAGGCCGTGAAGTCGTCGAGAGCATCGTCGGGGCGTCCGGTCTCGAGGTGGTGCCGGCCCCGGGCGTGCAGGAAGTGCAGTCCGAAGCGGGTCGAGCACATCCCGTCCGGTACCGGTACCGCGAGATACTCCGCGGCCGCCCGGTGGTCGCCCAGCTCGGTGGCGGCCTGGACGAGATGGGCGAGCGGCCAGCCCAGAGCCACCCCCCAGCTCTCCACGGGCACCTGAGCCAGGGCCGCCTCGGCGAGCTTTTGCGCTGCGGCGGGATCCCCCTGACGCAGCCGGACGCCGGCCAGCACAGCGCTGAATTCCGCCTCCCACAAGGGAATCCGGCGGGTGCGGGCCTGCGCCGCCCAGTGCGCGCACCAGCCGTCGGCGGCTTCGGTCCGCTCGGCGAACAGCAGGGCCGTGACAGCGCACACGATCCATTCCTGGGTGTCCCTGCCGAGCCGCATGCTCCGCAGAGCGGTCTCCGCCCCGTCGACGGCCGGGGCGCCGGGACCGTGGGCGAGCACGTCCGACAGGGCCACGGCCGCCTGGATCCTGGGATCGCCTCCGAGGCGCACGCGGGCGATCCCGTGCGGACCTCGGTCCCCGGCCGGCGCGGCGGAGGCGACCGCGCTCGGGCAGATCGCCGACAGCAGTCCCTGGGTGGCCCGGATCTCCGTGCCGGTCACCCGGTCCGTGTCCGGCCCCCCGTTCTGCTCCGCCACCCGCCGGACGGCCTCGACGGCCTCCCCGAACCGGCCGTGCCACAGCAACTGCCTGGCCAGGGTCAGGGCGTGCCGGCCCGGCAGCCGGCCCTCGCGCAGTGCGGAGGTGAGCTCTCCGAAGTGCCGGACGCCGAGCGAGGGGTTGAGCAGCCATGCGACGCCGGCCAGCTGCGCTCTGAGGGAGACCCGTTCGCCTTCGTCCCGGGACACGGCGAGAGCGGCGTCCAGGCAGGCGCGGGCGTCCGCGATCCGGTCGGCCGCCACATGGCGTTGCGCGGCCTCCGTGAGGACGGCCGCCGCCCAGGGCGGGCGGCCGCGGGCGGCCAGCAGGTGCGGGGCGATCCGCAGGGCGTCGGCCCCGTCCTCGTAGAGCAGTCGGGCGGCACGGCGGTGCAGATTCCGACGCGCGGGCGCGGACAGGCTCCGCAGCACCGCCGAACGCGCCACGGGATGCCGCAGACGTGCGCCGTCGACGAGACCGACCGCCTCCAGCGCGCGACCGCACTCGTCGACGGTCGTGGGCTCCTCGTCGAGCATCCGGGCCGGCAGGCCGGTGCCCGTTTCTCTTTCGTCGAGTACGGCGAGGGCCTGCGCGAGGCGCAGTGTCGGGGGGCGGCCGCGGTGCAGAAGGCTCAGTACGGTGTCGGCGTAGGCATCGGCGACGACCGGTTCGTCCCCGGGGACGCCGCCCGGCAGGGGGGCGGAGTGCGGCCCTTGGTCCTCCATGAGGGCGCGCAGCAGCAGGGGGTTTCCGCCGGTGACGCGGTGGCAGCTCGCGGCCAGTGCCCGCGCCGCCGCCCCGCCCATGCGCTCGGCCAGCACGGCGGCCACCGCATCGGGTGAGAGGCCTTCCAGCACGACCCGGCGGAAGTGCGGCCGGCGCAGCAACTCGGCATGGAGGCGGGGGTGGGCCGACCGGGACAGGGTGCATTCGGCGACCACCAGGGCGATACGCGACGCGTGCAGATTCCGCACCAGTTGCAGGAGCCAGTGCAGCGAGAGGGAGTCGGCGAACTGGATGTCGTCGACACACAGCAGGACCGGCGCCTTTCGGGAGATCCGCGACAGCTCGATGGACAGTTCGTGCAGGGCCGCGCCCGTCGCGTGGTCGGCCGGCCACCGCTCGAAGGCGTCGCCCGCGGCGGCGGTGCCCACGGCCACGACCCGTGCAAGCTCCCGGGCGAGAGCGCCGGCGCGGTCGGCGGGAACTTCCGCGTGCCGCAGCAGCCGGCCGAGCACACCGCCCTGTGCGCCGCGCTCCGCCCACGAGGCGGTGGCCCGCAGCACGACGAACCCCTGCCGGGTCGCCGTCTGCCGTACCGCGTCGAGGAACTCGGTCCGTCCGCAGCCGATGCCGCCCGTGACGAGCGCGATGCTCCCGCGGCCCCGGGCCGCCTCCTCGAGCACCTCGGTGAGTACCGTGAGCTGGCGGGCCCGCTCAGCCAACAGCACGGCTGCCTCGGCCTTCGCCGGCCACACCCTCCCCGGCCTCGCCGCCGTCCGCGCCCTTGCCGGGCACACCGGCCCGCGCCTTTCGGGAACCCCTGGCGTCGATGAAGGTCAGCAGCGGCCCGGTCATGGCGGTCGTCACCAGGGCCATGACGACCATGAGGGAGTACAAGGAGCCGTCGAGCAGGCCGAGTTCGAGCCCGACACCGAGAATGACCAGTTCGGTGAGACCGCGGGTGTTCATCAAAGCGGCCAGGGTGGCCGAGTCCTTCGCCGGAAGGTCCTGCGACCGTGCGCCCAGATAGGTGCCGCCGAACTTCCCGCCGATGGCGACCAGCAGGATGACGCCGAGCTCGATGAGTCCGTCGAGGCCCACACCCCGCAGGTCGACCTTGAGGCCCGCGACCACGAAGTACACGGGCAGCAGCAGCGAGGTGATCTCACCGGTACGGTCACAGATCTCCTCGCGCAAGGCGTCCATCCCCTCGCGGGGCATCAGCGCGCCGAACAGGAAGGTGCCGAAGATGTAGTGCATCCCCATGGCCTCCGTCGCCGCCCCGGACAGGAAGATCCCGACCATCACGACGGCCATTCCCGTCGGCGTGAGGGGCTTCCCGGCGCCACGGGAGGTGAACACCGCCCGCAGCAACGGCCTCAGGGTCAGCAGGAGTCCGGTGAAGGGGACGAGCAGGCCCACCTGCCAGTAGTCGGCGCCGCCCACCACCGCTTGCACGCCGGCCAATGCCGACCAGGCCACCACGTCGACGACCGCCGCGGTGGCCAGCGCGAGCCCGCCGATCGCCGTGCGGGACAGCCCCCGGCTGACCAGGATGCGGGAGAGGACGGGGAACGCGGTCACCGACACCGACAGCCCCACGAACACCACGAAGGCGGCGCGCTGTTCGGCCGGATGGTCGCGCAGCAGGTAGAGGGCGAGCGGGACCCCGAAGGCGAACGGCACCAGGGTCGATCCCGCGGCCGCCGCGGCGGTGACCCTGACCCTGCCCCGCAGGAAGCGGTGTTCCAGTTCCAGTCCGACGACGAACATGAACAGCGCGACCCCGATCTGCGCCAGTCCGCCCAGCAGGGGCCGTATGTCGGCGGGAAAGAGCCGGTCGGAGACCGGGGCGCCGAAGAGCGTGGGACCCATGAGGACGCCGGCGAGGATCTCGCCCATCACGGGTGGCTGGCCGATGCGCCCGGCCAACGCGCCCATCCCTCGGGCGAGCAGCAGTATCAGCGCGAGATCCAGCAGGAGAAAGAGCACTTGATGACTCGTCATGGTGGGTCGGTCCTCGATCGGCTGGCGTCGGATGGAGAGGCGATTGCCGAACAGCACCCCGCGGTCGGGCGGAGCGGCGGCGGTCGGGCGGAGCGGCGGCGGTCGGGCCGGGTCTGACGGCGGGTGGGCGCGGTGGCGTCGCCTTGGCGCGAACCGGGTTCTCCCGCGGGGCGCGTGACCTTGGACGAGACCGCGCGGCAAGGACGGCGGCCGGGGGGAACATCGGGAGGCCCGCCCTCAGGCGGAGGTTCCGACCGGCCGCGGGCCCGCGTACTCCTGCCGAAGCCCGCAGCCCCGTGCCGTGTCCCGGGGTGAATACCGAGTCACCTGTCGGCGTCCCAAGCCTGCGCTTCGGGCCGGCCCGTTGTCATCGCCCAGATTGCTCACCTGTGCCGAATTACGGGCTGTCTCCGACCGGGATCCGACGGGCCGACTCCCGTGCGCCGCACGGCTCCGAACGGGCGGTTCTGTGCGCCGCGGATGATTTCACGCCAACCGCCCCCGCACGTCCCGCCGATCGGCGTCGCGCCCGCCTGATGGCGGATTCACACCGCACGTGCCCCTGGTTCCGACGGCGCAGGAAGCCCAGCGCGTCCGATCCCTGCGGCTTCCTCCTCGGATAAGGCTCCACAGCTGCGCTACTCACACGCGCCGCGGGTGGCCTGAACGCTATTGCCTCCCGATGGACAGATGTGCGAGGCTCAAAGGTGTCGTGACTGATTGCAACGGGGGTTGCCAAGTGTTCATGGATGAAGACAGGTACATACAGGGCCGACGCTCCGAGCCGGCCAGCCGTCCGGGATGATTCGCCGCATCTCTCCGCGCCATCCGCCGGCTGGATTTCCTGTTCGCCGACCGCCGCGTGCGGCTATTTACGGTTGAGCAGCCAGCTTTCCGAACGCACCGCCGGTTCGCCGGTGCATCGACAGGAGAGCCCTGGTATGGCCATTTCCTGGACAGGTTCACCTCCATGGCCGAAGGAGACCCTCGGCGGCCGGTCGAACAGACCTGTCACCTCGCCGGGGCACGCCCTCCGGCCTGCGCCGCAGCGCTGAACCGCGTCGACTGACCGTTCACGGCCCACACCGCGTGCACGGTTCTGACGGCCGGCCCCACGGGAAGTCCTGCTCGCCGGAAGCCCCTTTATCGAGCGCGGCCCGGTACTCGCGCCGGGCGCGTTCTCTCGATGCCGACGCATCTCACTCAGACATGTCCGCCGCGCCATGCGCAGATCCACCGAAAGAAGACACAGCGGGCATTACAACGGAAAGGCACTACCGAGTAACCGCCACCTGCGAATCATTCGCCACCGACCACCAGATCAGGGAGTCCGCAGCATATGGAGCACCTCGCCCGCCGCGCGATAATGACCATTCGTGAAAACTATCACGAGCCCCTGGCCCTCGATGACCTGGCCCGGTCGGTGATGATGAGCAAATTCTACTTCCTGAGAGTTTTCCAACGCACCACCGGCGTAACACCCGGCCGCTTCCTGAGCGCAGTTCGTATACAGGAGGCAAAATGCCTGCTGGTCCATACGCATGCAAACGTGGCCGACATATCGGCACGGGTCGGCTACAGCAGCCCCAGCACGTTCTCCCGGCGTTTCACTGACTCGGTCGGGCTCTCACCCACCCAGTACCGAAAAATCAGCCGGGGTGAATGCGAAGAGTTTCCTCGAATAACCCCCTTACCCGTCGCAACCGGGCCGCTCGGATCCATATCGGGGACGGCTCACCTGACCGGGACGCCCCTTTCCCCCCTGTACGTCGGCGTTTTCGACAGTCCCATCCTCCAGGGGCAGCCCGTCGCCTGGACCAGACCCGACGGAGCCGGGGCCTTCTCCCTGGAGAACGTGCCGCCCGGCACCTGGTACCTGCACGCGGTGACGCTCGGCACCCGGGCGTCGGGCGATCAGTGCTGCGGTTCACCTCTGCTCGTGGGGGCCACCGGCCCGGTGGAGATCGGTGCCGGCACCCCCACCTGCCTCGACATCGCGGTCCGGCAGGAGGACTGGAGCCGGCCGCCGGTACTGCTCGCCCTGCCCGGCCTGGGCAGGAAGCCTTCCCGGCTGCCACCTGCCGAGGGCGCCGCCCGCCCGCCCGGCCCGGCTGCTCCCGAGGCCGGGTACCGAGCCCCTCGCCGGCCTACTGCGACCGTCAGCAGACTCGTCGGTGTGTGAAGAGCCTGACCGTGCCGCGGAGCGAACTCGTCCGCGGCACGGCGCTGTTCAGCCGCGCCAACTGTGCGGGGCCCGGAAGCCGTGGCCGCGCTCGCGGGGATGCCAGCCGGCCTCGCCGGGGCTCTCGTCCGGTGCGGCGGCCCCGGCCAGGGCCGCCGCACGGGCCAGCAGGACCACGGTGACGGCCGCGATCTCCTCGGACCTGGCATGGCCCTTCTCGACGCGCAGGATGCCCTCGGCAGCGGATGCGCTCATGGGTGTGCCCTCCTTCGTACGTCGGCTCTACGGGTCTACTGCGGCGGGTTGCCGTGCTTGCGGGACGGCAGATCGGCGTGCTTGGTGCGGAGCATCGCGAGTGCGCCGATGAGGGTTTCGCGCGTCTCGGCGGGGTCGATGACGTCGTCGACGAGGCCGCGCTCGGCCGCGTAGTACGGGTGCATCAGCTCGGCCTGGTACTCCTTCACCATCCGCGCGCGCATGGCCTCGGGATCCGAGGCCTCGGCGATCCGACGCCGGAAGATGACGTTGGCCGCGCCCTCGGCGCCCATCACGGCGATCTCGTTGGTCGGCCAGGCGTAGGTGAGGTCCGCGCCGATGGACTGGGAGTCGAGGACGATGTACGCCCCGCCGTAGGCCTTGCGCAGGATCAGCGAGATCCGCGGCACGGTCGCGTTGCAGTACGCGTACAGCAACTTGGCCCCGTGCCGGATGACCCCGCCGTGCTCCTGGTCGACCCCCGGAAGGAAACCCGGGACGTCCAGCAAGGTGACGATCGGGATGTTGAACGCGTCGCAGAGCTGCACGAAGCGTGCGGCCTTCTCCGAGGCGTGGATGTCCAGCACACCGGCCAGGTGAGCGGGCTGGTTGGCGACGATGCCGACGACCCGGCCGCCGAGGCGGGCCAGGACACAGATGATGTTGCGGGCCCAGCGCTCGTGGACCTCCAGGACGTCGCCGTCGTCGACGAGTTCCTCGATCACCTTGAGCATGTCGTACGGGCGGTTGCCGTCCGCCGGCACCAGGGTCAGGAGGGAGTCGGAGCGGCGGTCGGCCGCGTCGCCCGTCGCGTGGGCCGGAGGGTTCTCCCGGTTGTTGGAGGGCAGCATCGAGATGAGGTAGCGCACCTCGGAGATGCAGGTCTCCTCGTCGTCGTACGCGAAGTGCGCCACTCCCGAGGTCTCGGCGTGCACGTCCGCGCCGCCGAGGCCGTTCTGCGAGATCTCCTCGCCCGTCACGGCGCGCACGACGTCCGGGCCGGTGATGAACATCTGCGAGGTGTCGCGCACCATGAACACGAAGTCGGTGAGGGCCGGGCTGTACGCGGCGCCGCCCGCGCAGGGACCGAGCATCACGGAGATCTGCGGGATGACGCCCGAAGCCCGGGTGTTGCGCTGGAAGATGCCGCCGTACCCGGCGAGCGCGGAGACGCCCTCCTGGATACGGGCGCCGGCTCCGTCGTTCAGGGACACCAGCGGGGCACCCGCCTTGAGGGCCATGTCCATGATCTTGTGGATCTTCGTGGCGTGGGCCTCGCCCAGCGCACCCCCGAAGATACGGAAGTCGTGCGCGTAGACGAAGACCGTACGGCCGTCCACGGTGCCCCAGCCGGTGATCACACCGTCGGTGTACGGCTTCCTGGCCTCCAGGCCGAACCCGGTCGCCCGGTGCCGGCGCAACTGCTCGACCTCCCGGAAGGAGTCCTCGTCGAGCAGCAGCGCGATGCGCTCCCGGGCCGTCAGTTTGCCCTTGGCGTGCTGCGCCTCCGTCGCCCGGTCACTGGGCCCGCGGCGCACCTGCTCACGAAGGGAGTGCAGTTCGGCCACCCGCCCGCGGACATCGGATCCGGGCGGCTCCACCCGTTCCGGATCCTTGGTCGCTTTCCCCGTTTTCATCGACCACCCCCGTCGGTCATGCGCGATGAGGCGCGATTTGAATTCCTCACGCTACCCGCCGCACACGTCGGGAAAAACCCCTGTTCCGCACTGCTCGGATTTACCCGGACTTAATGGCCGCCCCCTATCCTCGAACAGGAGGACAGTAAGCGGGGAACCGACCACCGATCTCCTGACGGGACATTATTTCCGGGGGAGGGCGAAGCGGCCCGCCAAGGGGCCGGCGACGCGTCCCTCGGGCAGTCTGCGGCCATAGGCGAGGAGCAGCAGATCCTGTCCGGCGCCGGTGATCGGCGATCCGGTGCCGAAGGTCCAGTCGAGGTCGTCGGCGCGCAGCTGGACACCGTCGAGCCGGGCGCCGAAGAACTTCAGGGACTTGGGGTCGACGGCGTCCAGCAGGACGCGGAGCCGGTCCTCGGGGACCACGCGGTCGACGCCCGTGGGGACGGTGATGTCGAGCCCGTGGACGACGTCGTGGCCGAGCGCCGCGACGATGCCGCCGACCGGCGGCTTCCACGGGTGGTTGGCGTTGTCCCGAAGGAAGGCCGCGAGCCGGCCCGTCGAGAACTCGGCCGCGTCCCGGCGGGCGCAGCGGTCGGTCATGCGGTGCAGACTGCCGCGCGCTTTGAAAAGCTCCTTGGCAGTCCGGGGAATGGAATAGCGAAAACCCAGAGACATATGGGCCACCACTTCCCGAACCCGCCAGCCGGAGCACAGCGACGGCTCGTTCCATTTCGACGGGGACAGCTCGTCGAACAGGTCCGCGAGTTCCCGGCGTTCGGCCGCGATCGCTGCGCGGATCTCGGATTCGGGACGCCCCTGCACTAATTCACCCATGAATTCATCCTGTCGTCGCGTCAATCGTAGATCCACTTCGTGTCCGCTGTCCGTACCGAAAGCGGTGTCACGTCAGCCGTCTGGGCACCCGCGCGAAAACCCGCCAGATCCACAACTGGCCGTAGACCACCGCGACCAGCACCGGGAGCACGGTCACGGACAGCAGGGCGAGAGAGGCGGAGTCGGCGATCGCCTGCGACAGCTCCAGGCTGCCCTCCCCCGAGCGGGTGGCCAGCACCGTGGTGCCGTTCGCGGCGCCCACCATGACCGGCAGGGCCGCCAGCGGTGCGGCGCCGAGGAGCAGCGCCGCCCCGGTGCGGCCCGTCGCCTGGACGCGGTCGGAGCCGTACACCCCGGCGGCGGCGAGGACCGCGACGAGAACCACCGGCACCGGGGCGTCGGTGACCACCGCGCCGACGCCTCCGGTGAGCACGAGCAGCACGAGCAGGATCGGCGTCAGGACCCGGGTCAGGCGGCCGAACCGGACACGCAGTGCGTTGCCCTCCGGCAGACTGTGGGCGGCGAAGAGCGAACCCTGGCGAAGGCAGCCCGCGACGGCCAGGACCTCGCAGAGCAGCGTGAAGGGATGCGCCAGATCGGCCGGGTCGGCCACGGCGTGCCCACCGCCGTTGGTGGACAGCCCCCGGATCAGCGTGGCCAGCACGGTCCCCCAGCCGGCCGCGAGGACCAGGCTGGCGGCCGGCAGCACGGTGTCCCACGTCCGCCGCCAGCCGACGCCCGGGTGCGCGGTACGGAACCACAGCGCGGCATCGCGCAGGAACCACGCGCAGAGGACCACGAGGAAGGGCAGCCGCAGCGCGTACAGCAGTTCTCCCTCCAACAGGGGCAGAGCGCCGAACAGCAGTCCGCCGAAGGCGACCAGCCACACCTCGTTCGCGAGGAAGAGGGGGACGACGGTCCTGCGCATGCGCGCGCGGCCGAGCTCCGTGTCGGCGAACGGCAACAGCATCCCGATGCCGAAGTCGACGCTCTCCAGGGCCAGATAACCGGCGAGGAGAAGCCCGACCAGGGCGTAATAGAAGACATCCACGGTTGATTGCCCGTCAGCTCGGCGTACGTACGGTGAGGGTGGGTCAGTAGGAGTGGCGCGCGTCCGTCGGGAGCGACACCTGGGCGCCCTCCTCCAGCACCGTGCGCTCGGCGGCGTCCGGGAAGAGGCCCGCGTCGCCGAGCAGCCCCTCGTCCGGTCCGAGCCGCGCGTAGCGGGAGATCAGCACCCAGTCGACGACGGCGAGGACGGTGAGCACCACCGTGAAGACGACGAACGAGGCGAGCATCCCCCCGGGGGAGACGTCGGCGACGGCCTCACGGACGGTGAGTTCGCCGCTGACCATCCACGGCTGCCGGCCGACCTCCCGGCTGAGCCAGCCGCAGATGATGGCGATGAAGCCGAGGGGCAGCAGGAATGCGGGCAGGCGCATCCGCAGGCGCCGGCGCGCGAACGACCCCTGTGTGGCGGTGCCGCGGACGGCCGTGGCCGGGATCCAGGCCAGGAGGACCAGCACGATGCCGATGACGAGCATGAGCACGGACGCGCCGCCCACCCAGGAGGGCGGCATCCAGTCGCCGGAGCCGTACGAGGCCTCCGCGGCGGCGCGGACCTTGTCGAGTTCCGCGCCGGTCTCCCCCATCAACGTGGCGTACTTCTCCGGCTGGTGGTCCTTGAGGGTCGTCAGCTGCACGGCACCCGCCACGGCGGCGACTAGCGCGCCGACGCCCGCGAGAACCGAGCCCTGGACCAGTGTGGGGCGGAAGAAGTCGACGTCCCGGTCGCGACGCAGGTGGTAGGCGCTGACGGCTGCCATGAACAGTCCGGCCAGGAGGGCCACGGCGCCCGCGATGTGCAGCACCGCGTACCAGGTCGCCCCGTTGGTGAGGATGGCTCCCCAGTCGGTGACGAACGCGGTGCCGTCCCGCATCTCGTAGCCGACCGGCTGCTGCATGAAGCCGTTGACCACCATGATCCAGAAGGTGGAGGCGTACGCGGTGAGAGCCACCCCCCAGATCAGCGCGGCATGCGCGCGGGCGGGCACACGGCCGAAGCCGAATGCCCAAAGCCCCAGGAATGTCGATTCCAGAAAGAACGCGGCCACGCTTTCGACGGCCAGGGGTGCGCCGACGACATTTCCCATGACGTGCGAAAGACCGGACCAGTTCAGGCCGAACTGGAACTCCTGGGTGAGTCCGCTGATGATGCCCAGTGCGTAGTTGATGACGTAGAGACCGCCCCAGAAGCGCACCCGGCGCATTCTGGTGGCCCGCAGAGCGGGGTCCTCGGTGCGTATGGCCCGCGTCTGTGTCAGGGCGACGACGGTGACCAGTCCGAGGGTCAGGGCGACGAACAGGAAGTGCAGTGTTGCCGTGACGGCGAACTGGAGTCGAGCTAGGTCAACTGCATTCACGAGGGCGTTTTCCAGACGGAGGAGACAGGGGGTCCGTGGGCAGGGGCTGACCGAGCATCACGCGTGCCCGCTCCAGGAGGGCCCGGGCAGCCGGGCTGATGCGCCCGCTGGACCGCCAGGCCAGCGCGAGGCCACCCCGCAGATGCGGGCTGGAGATGCGGACGGGGTGGAGTTGCTCCGGCTGGGAGAGCACGAAGCGTTCCGGCAGGATCGCCATTCCCATGCCTCGCGCGGCGAGTTGGGCCAGCACCCGGGGGTCACCGGCCTCGAAGGCCACCCGGGGCTTGGCACCCGCGGCCGCCCAGGCCGCGTCGGACGCGGCGCGCATGGCACTGCCGCCGGGCAGACACATCAGCGCATGGCATTCCACCTCGTCGACGGTGATGCTGTCGGTCAGCGCGAGCGGGTGGTCGTGCCCCACGGCCCCGATCAGCAACTCGTCGGCGATGACCAGGGTCTCGAGGCCGGCCGGCGGCTCGGCGCAGATACCGATGACCGCGACATCGATCAGGCCGGTCCGCACCCCGTCGACGAGCTTGTCCGTGTTCCCCTCGCTGAGGGAGATCTCCACCGCCGGGTACTTCTGGCTGAAGTCCGCCATGAGTTCGGGAAGTCGCAGGGAGAGGGAGGAGGCGACCGAACCCATCGCGACCGGCCCGCGCACGAGGCCGGAGACGCTCTCCACCGCGCCCCGCACACCGTCGACCGCGGCCAGCATGGCCCGGGCGTACGGAAGCGCCGCGGCGCCCGCCTGCGTCAGTTGGACCGTCCGGCCGCCTCGGTCGAGCAGATCCTGTCCCAACTCCCTTTCGAGTCGTCTGATCTGCGCGCTCACACAGGGCTGGGTCACGAACACGCGCGCGGCCGCCTTCGTGAAACTGGCCTCTTCGGCGACGGCTACGAGGTACTCCAACTGACGTAACTCCATGCATTCATCGTACCGGCGACCACTCTGTGAATGCCTCACGGCAAGGACAACCAAGGAGGGGAATGTGCCGGGATATTCAAATCCGCGTACGCCCGATGTCAGATCTCTGCCATGCGAATGTCAGATCCAGGTCAAGTCCGCCGACCCGGTACGGCGAGCACCGAGAGGGTCCCGGCTTCGTACTGTTCCCGGCACGGACGACGGCGCACCTTGCCGCTGGTCGTCTTCGGCAGGGTCCCCCGGCGGATCAGCACCACATCCGAGACATCGATCCGGTGGTGGTGGAGCAGAGCCTCGCGCACGGCCTTCGTCACCTCGTCGGCGCTCGCGTATCTGCCCACCCTGCTGTCGCCCTCGACCACCACCACGACGGAACTGCGCGCACCGTCGTCCACCGCGAACGCGGCGGCGGACGCCGGACGCAGGAGCGCGTGGCTGCTCTCGACCGTGTGCTCCAGGTCCTGCGGGTAGTGGTTGCGGCCCTTGACGATGATCACGTCCTTGAGCCGGCCCGAGATGAAGACATCCCCGCCCCGCACGAAGCCCAGGTCGCCGGTGCGCAGGAACGGGCCGTCCGCCTCCGCGCCCACGATGCGAGCCCGGAAGGTCCGCTCGCTCTCGGCCTCGCGCCCCAGGTAGCCGGCTGTCACACACGGTCCGGACACCCATATCTCGCCGACTTCGTCGGGCCCCGCCGCCCTGAGCGTGTGCGGGTCGACGATGCGGACCCGGGTGTCCCCCACCGTACGGCCCACGCTCATGACCGTGCTGGTGACGGCCGACGCCTGGGCGTCCTGGGCGACCGGGACCACTCTGCCCCGGCCCAGGGCCTGTGCGTCCAGCACGAGCGGCGCCGGCTCGGCGTCCAGCGGGCTGCCGCTGACCTTCAGAGTGTGCTCCGCCAGACCGTAACTCGGGCACATGGCCCGGACGTCGAGGCCGTTGGCGGCGAACTTGCCGACGAAGTCCTGCACCGTGTGCACACGGACCGGCTCGGCGCCGTTGACGGCCATGCGCCAGCGCGAGAGGTCGAGCGGGCCGCGCACGCTGTCGCTGCGCACGCACAGGTCGTAGGCGAAGTTGGGGGCGGAGGAATGCGTGCCGCCGAACCGGGACAGCGCTTCCAGCCACCGGCCGGGACGGCGGATGAAGGCCTCGGGTCCCATCAGGTACGACGGACGGCCCGCCCACAGAGGCAGCACGATGCCCAGCACGAGTCCCATGTCGTGGAAGAACGGCAGCCAGGAGACGACGGCGCCGTCGTCGCGCATCGGCCACAGGTGGTCCGTCTCCCACGCGTTGAACCAGAAGTTGGCGTGGGTGACCATGACGCCCTTGGGAGTTCCGGTGGAACCGGACGTGTACTGGAGCAGCGCGACGTCCGAGAGCGCCGGCGCGGGCAGCTCGGTCCCGGCGGCGGGCGGGGGCAGTTCGTCGGTGGCGACGAAGTCCAGACCGGCCAGTTCGGGCAGGCCGTGAAAGTCGGCGAGCACCTGGTCGCGCACCTCTCGGGTGGTGAGCACCAGCGTCGTGGACGCGTCGTCGGCGATGGTCCGCAGCCGCTGTACGGCGTGCCGGCGCGTGGGCACCTGGACGGGCGCCCCCTTGACGCCGGCCGCGGCGCAGGCCAGCCAGGCCCTGATGAACTCGAGACCGTTGGGGTACATCAGCAGGGCACTGCGACGGTCACCGGCCAGGCCGGCAAGGGCGCCGGCCCGCGCGGTCACGTCGGTGTGCAACTGCCCGTAGGTGATCTGTTCGCCGATCTCCTCGCCGTTGCGCAGATACACGTAGGCGACGGTGTCGGGCATCCCTTCCGCGCGCCGGGCGAGCAGGGCGGGCAGCGTCAGCGCGGTGCGTTTCGTCATGGGGTCGGTGGTCATGGCCGTCCGTTCGTCGGGGGTGGCAGGCGGACTTCCGCGAAGGACCGCTCAGTCGAGGTCGGTGAGCCCCGCCCGGCGCGCGTTGACCAGCGCCGCCATGTTGCCGGGGGGCTGGCGGTTCTCGTGCATCAGCTGGTGGGCTTCGCCGATCTCGTCCAGGCCGAACAGCCCGGACAGGCAGGGGTCGAGCTGCCCGGAGGCCGCGAGCTGGATCACTTCCCGGCACTGGGCCGCGTTGAAGCCGTGCGAACCCTGGAGCCGCTTCTGCCGCATCCACAGGAACCGCAGGTCGACATCGGCCGCGTATCCGGAGGTCCCCCCGCAGATGGTGACCATGCCGCCGTTCTCGCACAGGTACATGGAGGTGGGGATGGTGTCCTGGCCGCTGTGTTCCAGGACGATCTTCGGCGCGCGCCGCTCGCCCAGGGCCTCCCAGTAGGCGCGGCCGAAGGCACGCACCTGCGCCATCCAGGCGCCGAACGCGGCCGGGTCGTTCAGGTCGGGCATCCGGCCCCAGTGGGAGAAGTCGTGGCGGTTGACGGTGCCGACGGCGCCGAGGCTTCGGCAGTACTCGGCACGCTCCTCGCTGGAGACCACCGCGACGGGCAGGCCGCCCGCGTTGCGGACCAGTTGGATGGCCATCGAACCGAGGCCGCCCGCGCCGCCCCAGATCAGCACCGGGTCTCCCGGCCGGACCGTGTTGGGATACCAGCCCAGCAGCTGCCGGTACGCGGTGGCTCCGGTGAGGATGAAGGCGGCCGCGCCCTCCCAGGTGAGGTTCTTCGGCTTCGGGTGGCACTGGTAGTCGTGGACGAGGGCGAACTGCGCGAAGGAGCCGTAGTTGGACTCGTATCCCCAGGCCTGCATGGTGGGGGAGAACGTAGGGTCACCGCCGAGGCGGATGTCCGGGGCGGTCTCGTCGTACTGGGCGCCGGAGAGCACGACCCGGTCGCCGACGGAGACCCCGGCCACGCCCTCGCCGACGGCGAACACCACACCCGAACCCTCGGAGCCGCCGATGTGGAAGTCCTCGGGCTCGCCGCGCTTGCGCCGGGCACCGATGACGTCCAGGGGGTATCCGAGCCCGGCCCAGACGTTGTTGTAGTTGATGCCGGCCGCCATCACCCACACGAGCACCTGGCCGCGGCCCGGCTCGGGGGTGTCCACGACCTCCGTGGCGAAGGCCTTCTGCGGCTCACCGAATCGGTCCTGCCGGATGACGGACGCGTACATCTTCTCGGGAACGGACCCGAGCGGGGGCATCTCACCCAGTTCGTACAGGCTTTTCCCCATGGTCTGTGTCCTCCTGATCATCGTGAACCGGGTCACCGTGAACCGGCGTTGGGACAAACGGATGCGGGTCCGCGAGACGCGACCCGGTCAGGCTGCGGGTACGGGGAACGCGGAGCGTTCGTAGGGGTAGCCCGGCAGGGAGACCCTGCGGGCGGCGCGCAGCGGGTGCAGGGCCGGCCACTCGATCTCGACGCCGGCCGCCCACAGCGCGCCGATCGTCGACAGCAGGATCTGCGGCTCGGGCGTCGGGTCCGTCGGATGCGGCAGCCCCTGAAGGATCGGGTGGCTACCGCGCAGTTCCCCTTGCCGGCGGGCCAGCGAGGTCAGCGACGTGCCGGGGCCGACCTCGACCAGCGCGCACCCCCGCACGGACTGAAGCGTCCGCAGCACATCGTGGTACCGCACGGCGTGGCGCATGTGCCGGCCCCAGTACGCGGGTGTGCGGATCTCCTCCGGGTCGGCCCAGGTGCCGGTGGTGTCCGAGACGATCCGGATCACCGGCTCACGGAACGTGACGCCGGCGAGGAACGCCTCGTACTCGTCGAGCACGGAGTCGACCAGCGAGGAGTGGCCGGCCCCCGGGATCTTCAACAGGCGCGTGTCCAGCCCCTTGGCCGAGTGCTCCTCGACGAACCGGGTCACCGGCTCGCGCGGGCCGGAGATGGTCACCTGGTCGGGCCCGCTGATCACGGCGATCCCGACTCCCTCGGGCAGCAGGGGCAGCAGCTCGGCCTCGGACAGGCGTACAGCCGCCATGGCACCCGGGGGCAGGCTGAGCAGCAGTTCGGTGCGCTTGAGGACCATCCTGATCGCGTCGGGGAAGGAGAACACTCCGGCGACGCATGCGGCGGCGTAGCCGCCGAGGCTGTGGCCGACGACCGCCGAGGGCCGTACGCCGTATCGGATGAAGGCCCGGGCCAGCGCGTACTCCAGTACGAAGACGGCCAGTTGGGCGATCCGGCCGTCCGCGACGGACCGGCCTGCCGCCTCCTGGGCCTGCTCCCCCTCAGGGGCGAAGACGACTCCCAGGTCCACGCCCGCGGCGGCCCGCACGTGTGCGACGTAGCTGTCCAGGTCGGCCCGGAAGTGGGGATCGAGGCAGTACAGCCCGCGTCCCATGCCGACGTGCTGACCGCCGTGCCCGGGGAAGGTGAACACCACGGGCGGAGCGTGGCCGGCGGTGCCCGCTCCCGGCCGGTCCCCGGCCCTGACCTTGACCTTGACCTCCGCGAGCGCGGCGGCCGCCTCGACGTGGTCGCGCGCGACGACGAAACCCCGGTGGGCGTACGGCGTCCGGCCGGTCTGGAGGGTCCAGGCCACGTCCTGGAGCGTCTCGCCGTCCTCGGCCTGTTCCAGGTGGCGGCCGAGCCGCGCCGCCACCCCGGCCAGCGCGGTCGGGGACTTCGCCGCGAACGGAAGCAGCTGCCAGCCTTCCACGGCGGGCGCGGGCGCCTCGGCGACTGCCTCCTCGACAACGGCGTGGGCGTGCGTACCGAAGGGTCCGGACCCGCTGACCGCGACGCGCCGCGGGCGGTCGGTGCCGTCCGGCCGACGCTGCCCGTCGTACACGGCGAGGACCGCCCGGACGAACGCGGCGGCGGCGGGCGCCGTGTCGGTGACGCCCGCCCCCGCGGGGGTGTCCACGACGACGACCGTGTCCGCCGCGACGCCGCTCGACGCGAGGGCGTCGCGGACCGTGCGGGCGGCGCCCGCCTCGGCGGACTCGCCCCGTCCGGTCGTGCCGACGGCGGTGCCGCGCACCACGGCGTAGATCCGGTCGCCGTCCTCCAGGGCCACCGGGAGCGGCTTCAGTACGACGACCCCGCAGCCACCGGTCGGGGCGGCTTCGCCGTCGGCGGTGTGTACGGTGACCGACCCGGCCAGGGCCACGTCGCACTCCCCGCCGAGCAGTGCCTGGACGGCGGTGTGCACCGCGACGAGGGCGGTCGCCCCGGCCGCCTGCACGGACACCGCGGGGCCGGTCAGCGCCAGCTTGTAGGCGACCCGCGAGGCGAGGAAGTCGGCGCCGGTGGAGGTCCGGATCTGCCGGTCGTCGATGCCCGGCGACCGCTCGGCCTGCCGGTACAGCCGCGCCGCGTGGGAGGTGGTGGCACCGCCCGCGTAGATGCCGACGACCGTGTCGTCGCGCGTCGGGTCGTGGGCGGCGTCCTCCAGTGCGTGCTGGGCGCACTCGAGCAGGAGGCGCTGCTGCGGGTCGAGCATCACCGACTCGCGCGGCGAGATGCCGAAGAACCTGTGGTCGAACGCGTAGGGGTCGGCCGGCGGCTCCGCGGTCGCCTCACCCGCAGGGGTCCGCAGCCGCTCCCGGAAAGCGTCGAGGTCGGCGTCCGGCCCGAAGCGCGCGGCCATTCCGATGATCGCGACATGGGCCTCGGGGTCGATGTCGGCCGTGGCAAGGTCAGTCATGCGGTCCGCCCTTCCTGATCTGGATCAAGTCCCCGTCGCACGCGGGCTGTTCAGGCCACCGGAGGGGCCGGGCGGATGAATCGGCCGGCCTGGCGGCCCAGCGCGGCGTCCCGGTGGCCGGCGATCAGTTCGTAGGGCTGGCCGAGCCGGATCGCGCCGGCCTGCTCCAGCCGGTCGAACTGGGCGTCGTCGAGGGTGACGGCGAGCGAGCCGAGGTAGTCCTCCAGCTGATCGACGGTGCGGGGGCCGATCACGGGCACCATGGTGGTCGCCGAGCGTGCCGCGCGGGCCCGCAGCCAGGCCATCGCGATCTGTCCGGCCGAGGCGCCCGTCTCCTCGGCGACGGCCAGGACGCAGTCGACGATCTCGGTGCGCTGTTCGGAGTCCTCGACCCGGATGGCCTGCCCCTCCCAGTCGCTGAGGCGGCCGCGGCGGCTCTGGCGGTACTTGCCCGTGAGGAGGCCCCCGCCGAGCGGCGACCACAGGGCGGTGCCCAGGCCGAGGGCCTCGGCCATGGGCAACAGCTCACGGTCGGCGCCGCGCTCGGCGAGGCTGTACTCGAACTGTGTGCCCACCAGCCGGTTCAGACCGCGCAGTTCGGCGAGGGTGGCGGCACGGGAGACCCGCCAGGCCGGGAAGTTGGAGAGCCCGGCGTAAAGGATCTTGCCGGCCCGCACGAGGTCGTCGAGCGCGCCCAGAACCTCTTCGAGGGGGGTGACCGAGTCGGGCAGGTGAGCCCAGTACACGTCGATGTGGTCGGTGCCGAGCCGCTTGAGGCTGGCCTCGACCGAACGGCGAATGTTCTTGCGGCTGTTGCCGGTGTTGGAGATCCGGGCACGACCGGCGCCCAGGGTGAACTTGGTGCCGATCACGAAGTGGTCGCGGTCGCTGCCGAGGAACTCGCCGAGCAGACTCTCCGACTCGCCGACCTGGTAGTTGTCGGCCGAGTCGATGAAGGTGCCGCCCGCCTCGGCGAAGCGCTCGAAGATCTTGCGGGACTCCTCACGGTTCGCACCGCCGCCCCACAGGGTGCCGAAGTTGGCTGTGCCGAGCGCGTACTCGGAGACGCGCAGGCCGGTGTTGCGGCCGAAGGTCGTGTAACGCATGCGTATCCCCTGGTTCTGGGTGCTCGGTCAGTTCTGGGTGCTCGGTCAGTTCTGGGTGCTCAGTGCGCCGCTGATGAGCCGCAGCAGTGCGGCCTGCTGCTCCGGGTCGCGGAAGTAGAAGTGGCCGCCGCGCAGGACGTGCGCGGCGTAGGAACCGCGCGTGTGAACGTCCCAGCCGAGCTGGCCGCGGTCCTCCTGGTCGCCGACGAACGCCGTGATCGGGATGTCCAGCGGCTCCTCGACCAGGTACTCGTGACTCTCGGCGAGTTCGGCGTCCGCACGGAGGTAGCGCAGGGCGAACGCCCTGAGCTCCGGCTCCTGGTGGACCACGAGCGGCAGCGCGCCCCAGCGGCGCTCGATCTCCGCCAGCAGTTCGTCGTCCGGCAGCAGATGGGCACGCTGTCGCGTGACGATGGGCGGCGGTTGCATCGAGGACAGCAGCAGCGCGCGGGGTTGACGCAGCCCGGCTCGGCGCAGGGTGCGGGCGGTCTCGAAGGCGATCATCGCGCCCAGGCTGTGGCCGAAGAACGCGAAGTCACGCTGCCCGAAGTCGACTTGCTCGACGAGATCGGTGATCAGTTCGTTCATCCGCGCATACGGGGGTTCGTCCTGCCGCGGCGCGCGTCCGGGCAACTTGACCGCCCAGAGCCGGATCCCGGGCAGGGCACCGGACCAGCGCATGAACTCCCCGGCCGAGCCGCCCGCGTGAGCGAAGCAGTACAGGTCGAGCGTGGTCTCTGTCTTCGGCCTGCGGCTGGAGAGCCAGCGGCTGCGCAGCTCCTCCGCCGTGCCGGCCTGGCCGGTGGGGCCGACGCCGGTCTCCGTGCCGGTGCCGCTCATGCGGACTCCTCTTCCCTGTCCTGGTCGGAACGGTTCAGTTGCTGTTCGACCAGTGCGGCCAGATCGGCCGCCGTCGCCGACTCGAACAGTGAGCGCATCTTGATCTCGACCGGGTAGGTCTCCCGGATCCGGGCGAGGAGCTTGACGGCGATGAGGGAGTCCCCGCCGAGTTCGAAGAAGCTCTCGTCGGGTTCTATGTCGGTCAGTCCGAGGGCCTCGCCGAACAGCCGCAGCACCAGGCCGAGGGGGGTGCCGTCGGCCGGGCGGTCGTCGGACCGCGGCCCGCCTGCGCCGTCGGCGGTGCTCCCGGTCACCGGTTCGTCGTCGACCGGCCGGCCGGCCGGGGCGGCTGCGGCGCCCGCGCCGACGGCGGTCAGGGTCTCCTCGGCCGGGTGCCGCACCAGATAGGGGAGCCGCTCGAAGGGGTAGGTGGGCAGCGCCACCTTGACCCGGCGTTCGCCGTCGTGGACGCCCGCCCAGGAGACCGCGGTCCCGGACAACCACAGCCGTCCGAGCGCCTGGTAGAGGGCGGCCAGCGCGTCGCCACTCTCGTCGAGGCCGGCCAGCGCGGCCAGCAGGAGGTGCGCGCGGGTGTGGGTGGGCTGTTGCCGGGCGAGCGTGACCAGGCCGGAGCCGGCGCCGACCTGGAGGAGGACGCGCTCGGGGTCGGCCAGCAGTGTGTTCAGCGCCGCGTCCGCACTCGCCGGGTCGCGCAGCTCACTCGCCCACCGGTCTGCGTCGATCGACGCGTCGGTGCCGTACCACGTGCCGTCGGCGAGCACGACGGGGATCCGGTGCGCCCGCGGGCCCACGGAGTGGACCAGCTTGCGCAGTTCCGCGTCGCCCGCGCCGGATCGGGCGGGTTCGGCGATCAGCCGCAGCGCCTGCGCGAGCGGGAAGACTCCGGCGACGACGGCCCCGACCAGCGAGCCGACCCCGGTGCCGAAGACCGCACCGGGGCGCACCCCCCAGTGCTGCCACAGCGAGGCCAGGGCGTACTCGAAGGCGAAGACATAGGTGTCGCGCACCACCGGGTCGCCGGGCCAGGCCAGGCCGCGGGCCACTTCCCGCACCGCGCCCGCGAGTTGGGGTTCGGCGCTTTCCAGGGTCGCGTCGAAGGCCTGCCGGAAGGCGGGTTCGGTGGTGTACAGCCGCCAGGCCTCCGCGGGACCGATCCGGCCCGGGAAGAGGAACACCACGGGCCGCTCCCGCGGGAGTTCGGCCGACAGGACCGGCTCTCGGACCGGGCCGTCGCCCACGACGGTGAACGCTCGGTGTCGGTGCTCCCGCCGACCGGTCTGGAGGGTCCAGGCGGCATCGGCGTACGGGGGAGCCGCATCGCCGGCCAGATGGGCGTCGAACCGGTCCAGCCGGGTGCGCAGCGCGGTGGCGGTGCGCGCCGAGTGCACCAGCAACTGGGCCCGGCGCTCGGCCGGGGGTGCCGCCTGCTCCGGGGCCTCCTCAAGGACCAGGTGGGCGTTGACGCCGCCCACCGCGAAGGAGCTCACTCCGGCGCGCCGCGGGAGGCCCGCGGGCTCCCAGTCGCGGAGTTCGGTGGCGACCCGGAACGGGCTGGACTCGAAGTCGATCTGCGGGTTGGCCTCGGTGAAGTGCAGGCTCGGCGGGATCTGCCGGTGGCCCAGCGCCAGGACCGTCTTGATGAAGCCCGCGGCGCCGGCGGCTGCGTCGGTGTGCCCGATGTTGGTCTTCACCGAGCCTATGGAGCAGAAGCCCCGCTCGTCGGTGTCGTCCCGGAAGGCCTGGGTGAGGGCCGCGATCTCGATCGGGTCGCCCAGCGGGGTCGCGGTGCCGTGGGCCTCCACGTAGGTGATGGCGCGGGCGTCGGTGCCGGCGGTGAGCTGCGCCTCGCGGACCGCGGCCGCCTGGCCCGCCACGCTGGGCGCGGTGAAGCCGATCCTGCCCGATCCGTCGTTGGTGACGGCGGACCCGCGTACGACCGCGCGTACGGGGTCGCCGTCGGACAGCGCGTCGGACAGTCTCTTGAGGACGACGACGCCGACCCCGTTGCCCGCGACGGTTCCCGCCCCCTTCGCGTCGAAGGCGCGGCAGGTGCCGTCGGGCGCCAGGGTGCCGTCCGGGCCGGTCCAGGCGATCTTCTTCGGCGGCACGTGCACGGCGACGCCGCCTGCCAGGGCCATGTCGCAGTCGCCGGCGAGCAGGCCCCGCCCTGCCATGTGGATGGCCACCAGGGCGGTGGCGCAGGCGGACTGCACCGCGACGGCCGGGCCCCGCAGGCCGAGGCGCTCGGCCGTGCGGGACACCAGGAAGTCGGGTGCGGTGCCGAGGACGATGTCGTCCTCGGTGACTCCGGCGAGTTGTTCGCGCCGCTCCCGCAGCGCCTGCGCGTACCGGGTCTCGGTGGAGCCGCCGTAGACGCCGATGGCGCCGGGGAAGCGGTCCGGATCCTGGCCCGCGTCCTCCAGGGCCGCGGCCGCGCACTCCAGGAAAACCCGGTGCTGCGGGTCGATCAGGAATGCCTCCTTCGCGGAGTAGCCGAAGTAGTCGGCGTCGAACCACTCCGCGCCGTCGAGCCGGCCGCGGGACGGCACATAGGTGAGGTCGCTGCCGTCGGGGGCACCGCCCGGAAGGACCTGGGGGGTGTCACGGGTGACCGAGTCGATTCCGCCGGCCAGGTTGACCCAGAACTCGTCGATGTCTGCGGCGCCCGGGAAACGGCCGGCCATCCCTATGACAGCTATGAACCCGTCGGCGTCCTCCCGGGATTCGAAGTCGTTCACCCGATTTCCCCCCGGCTCTCCGATGCGTTTCCGTTGAGTTGGGCCCGCCGGATTCCCAGGCGGTTCAACCGGCCTGCCGGACGGCGTCGGCCGCTGCCCTTTTCGGGAGCCCCTTCGTTCTCCAGGTGACGCGCGAGAGAGAGCACGGTCGGGTGGGTGAAGAACTCGATGAGCTCGACGTCCCTCCCGATGCGCTGAACGACCCGTTCACGAACCATCTGAAGCAGAATGGAATGCCCACCGAGATCGAAGAAGTTGTCACCCTCACCCACCTCGGGAACTTCCAGAACTTCGCACCAGATTTCGGCGATGACGGCGGCGATTTCTGTTTCCGGTGGATTTTCGTGGGATACGTGATCCACTCCGCTGCTCCTCTTCGGTTCGCCGATTCGGCGGGTTCCCCAGAATCATCTTCCGCCCCGGGGAAGGTGTCCAATAGATACCTTCTTTACCGGGCAGAACTGTCGTTTATGGCAACCGGTATGACGCAGCGACACGGCCCGGCTCGGGGTCCCCGAAAAGAGGGGAGCCCTGGAGCCGGGCCGTGTCGCGAAGGTCAGACGGTGGCGCCCTGTGCGGTCATGACGGCGCGGTGGATGTCCAACGCCGCCGTGGACCGGTTCAGGGTGATGTAGTGCAGCCCGGGAGCCCCTTCCGCGAGCAGCCGTTCGGACATGGCGATCGCGTGCTCCACGCCGATGCGGTGGCCCTCGGCGGGCTGGTCGCGTACGGCGTCGAGGCGACGGGCCAGTTCGTCCGGGAAGGCCGCGTTGCCGAGTTCGGCGAAGCGGCGGATCTGGCGCGCGTCGGTCGCCGGCATGATCTCCGGGATGATCGGGATGTCGCAGCCCGCGGCGGTCACCCGGTCGCGCAGCCGCAGGTAGTCCTCGACGTGGAAGAACATCTGCGTGACGGCGTAATCGGCGCCCGCCCGGCACTTGGCGACGAAGTGCCGGATCTCGGTGTCCCAGTCGGTGGAGCGCGGATGACGCTCGGGGAACGCCGCCACGCCGACGCTGAACGCCCCGCTCTCCCGGACGAGCGAGACCAGCTCGTGGGCGTACGTGAACCCTTCGGGGTGCGGCACCCAGGGCCCCTGCGGGTCTCCGGGCGGGTCCCCCCGCAGGACGAGGACATCCCGTACGCCCGCGTCGGCGTACTGCCCGATGATTCTGCGCAGTTCGGCGACCGAGTGCCCCACGGCGGTCAGATGGGCCACCGGGCGCAGGGTCGTATCGGCCGCGATGCTCTTCGTCAGTTCGACCGTGCGGTCCCGGGAGGAACCTCCGGCCCCATAGGTGACGGAGACGAAGGTGGGGGTCAGCGACTCGACGCGTCGGACGGCGTCCCACATCTTGCGTCGCCCGGCCTCGGTCCTGGGCGGGAAGAACTCGAAGGAGAAGGACCGTGTGCCGGCGGCGAGCGCCTCGCGCAGTCTCATGCGCCCTGCCCGAGGAGCGGGCCCAGCTGCTCGGCGGCCCGCGCCCCGTACGCGCCCCGCACACTCTCCGCCAGCCGGCCCCGGTCCGCCTCGTAGCCCTGGGGGCCGACGGTGTCCAGCACGGACGCCGCCACCGCACAGCCGAGCCGGGCAGCCGCGATCAGCGGCAGGCCGCGGGCGACCGCCGCCAGAAAGCCCGCGCGGAAGCCGTCGCCGGCACCGGTCGGATCGGTGATCCGGTCGCGCCGGACGGCCCCGACGAGGAGTTCGGGCTCCCCGTCGCGCTCGATCCGTACGCCCCGCCGCCCCAGTGTCGTCACCCAGGTGCCGACGCGTTTGAGGATGTCCTCACGGGTGCGGCCGGTGCGCTCGGCGAGCAGGGCGGCCTCGTACTCGTTGGTGAACAGCCAGGTCGCGCCGTCCACGAGTTCGGCGGCTTCTTCTCCTGTCAACCGGGCCAGCTGCTGGGAGGGGTCGGCGGCGAACGGGATGCCCAGTTCCTTGGCCTGCCGGGTGTGACGGAGCATGGCCGCCGGGTCGTTCGCACAGACCAGGACCAGGTCGGGCCGGTCCCGCGCGGCCGACAGCGCCAGGTCGATCTCCCGGGCCTCGCTCATCGCGCCCGCGTAGAAGGCGGCGATCTGGTTGCTGTCCTCGTCCGTGATGCAGAGGAACCGTGCGGTCTGGGCCGTGTGCGACTCCCGGACCGCGCTCGTGTCGACGCCGTGCTCCTTGAGCCAGACCTCGTACTCGCCGAAGTCCGGGCCGACGGAGCCGACCAGCAGCGGCGTCAGCCCCAGCAGGCCGAGGCCGTAGGTGATGTTCGCCGCCACGCCGCCCCGGCGCACCTCCAGGTCGTCGACCAGGAAGGACAGCGAGACATGAGCGAGCTGATCGGGGATCAGCTGGTCGGTGAAACGACCGGGGAAGGCCATGAGGTGATCGGTCGCGATCGATCCTGACACCGCTATGTGCATCGCAGCGTGCTCCCGTCGAGTTCCGTCCGCGCCCCGTCAGATCCCCGCCGCCCTGCGCAGAGCGCCCACCCGGTCGGTGCGCTCCCAGGTGAAGTCCGGCAGCTCGCGGCCGAAGTGTCCGTACGCGGCGGTCTGGGCGTAGATCGGGCGGAGCAGGTCGAGATCGCGGATGAGCGCGGCCGGGCGCAGGTCGAAGACCTCCGCGATCGCGGCCTCGATCCTGTGCACGTCGGCCGTGGCGGTGCCGAAGGTCTCGACGAAGAGACCGACCGGCTCGGCCTTGCCGATCGCGTACGCGACCTGGACCTCGCAGCGCGCGGCGAGGCCGGCGGCGACCACGTTCTTCGCCACCCAGCGCATCGCGTACGCGGCGGAACGGTCGACCTTGGACGGGTCCTTGCCGGAGAAGGCGCCGCCGCCGTGCCGGGCCATACCGCCGTACGTGTCGATGATGATCTTGCGCCCGGTCAGGCCGGCGTCGCCCATCGGGCCGCCGGTCTCGAAGCGGCCGGTCGGGTTGACCAGCAGGCGGTAGCCGTCGGTCTCCAGCTTGATGCCGTCCTCCTGGAGCAGGCCCAGGACGTGCTCGACGACGTGTTCGCGGATGTCGGGCGTCAGCAGGGAGTCCAGGTCGACGTCCGGCGCGTGCTGCGAGGAGACGACGACCGTGTCGAGGCGGACGGCCTTGTCGCCGTCGTACTCGATGGTGACCTGGGTCTTGCCGTCGGGGCGCAGGTACGGCAGGGCGCCGTTCCTGCGGACCTCCGTCAGCCGGCGCGCGAGGCGGTGCGCGAGGTGGATCGGGAGCGGCATCAGCTCGGGTGTCTCGTCCGAGGCGTAGCCGAACATCAGGCCCTGGTCACCCGCGCCCTGCTGGTCGAGTCCGTCGCCCTTCTCGCCGGACGCGGCGCCCTCGACCCGCTTCTCGTAGGCGGTGTCCACGCCCTGCGCGATGTCCGGGGACTGCGCGCCGATGGAGACCTCGACCCCGCAGGAGGCCCCGTCGAAGCCCTTCTGCGAGGAGTCGTAGCCGATCTCCAGGATCTTGCCGCGGATCAGCGCGGGGATGTCGGCGTAGGCCTTGCTCGTCACCTCGCCGGCGACGTGGACCAGACCGGTCGTGATCAGGGTCTCCACGGCTACGCGCGATGCCGGGTCCTGACGCAGTAGCTCGTCGAGGATGGTGTCGCTGATCTGGTCGGCGATCTTGTCGGGGTGACCTTCGGTCACGGACTCCGAGGTGAACAGGCGGCGGGACATATCGCTCCTGAGGGGTGCAGCGGCTGCTGGCTGGAAACTGCTCCGTCCGCCCAGGGGCGGACGGTTGACGTCCGGTCCGGTTCAGACGCGGACGACGGTCTTGCTTCGCATCAGGAACTCGCCCAGGTAGCCGTCGTGCGGCAGACCCGGGCGGTGCCGGTGCGTGGCATGGCTCCCCACGTGCAGATTGCTGATCGTCGGTTCGTCGATCAGCGCCTGAACGAGGTCGTCGTCCTCGGTGACGACCGTCAGGACCAGGGTGTCGCGCAGCGGCTCGACGCCGTCCTCGCGACTCCACGGCCCGACCCACACGCAGGGGAAGGGGACTTCCGCGGAGAGCTGCGCCGCGTGGGCGGAGTCCACCTGGTGGACGGCAGGCCGCAACACGGCGCTGCCGTCCCCGAGTTCGTCGACGAAGCCGGTGCCGCCGAGCCAGGCACGCGTGCCCTGGGCCCGGTCGAGCACGAACTTCTCCAGCGCCCGCGCCGCCTTGGTGTTCTGCACCGGCAGCAGGGCCTTGTCGTCGTGCGGCGGCAGGCTGGGCAGGGCGGCCAGCCGCTCGGCGATCGCGCCGGCGAGCGGGGCGGGATCGCCCTCGACGAGTACGGCGGTGGCGTTGACGCAGCCGCTGCCGGCGTGCCGGCCGACCGAGTCGACGATCATGTCGAGGTGGTCGCGCCAGTCGGTGTCGGCGGTCAGCAGGATCTTCGAGCGGCCGGGCTGGAGGGACAGCACGCCGGGGTCGTCCGCGTACTGGCGGATCACCTCGTCACCGCCGTAGGCCAGGTCCGCGCCGCGCACGATGGCGTCGGCCGCCTCGTGGCCGCAGGGCAGCAGGACGACCTGGTCGTTGCCGAAGCCGGCCTCACGCAGGGCGAGGACCAGGCGGTGCGCGGTGAACGGCTCCCGGGTGGAGGGGCGGACAGCGACCCGGTAGCCGAGGGCGAGCGCTTCCGGCCAGAACCCGTGGGTGCCGGGGTGGTTGCCGGGCACATGGACGGCGAGCACCTCGCCACGCCGGGTCCACACGGCCTGGGAGGTACGCACCAGCGGGTCGCGCCAGTCGGCCACGGCTCCGGCGGGCCGGGCCAGCTGGACGCTGCGGTAGGCGTTCGAGACCCGGTCGGCGCAGGTGCGCGTGGCGACGCGGACGACCTCGACCGGCAGCCCGGAGACGCCGGTGACGGCCGCCTCGTACTGCCGCACCGTCAGCCCGCCCAGGGTGGCCGTGCGGAACAGCTCGGCGGCACGGGCCAGGGCGCCCGCCCGCTCGTCGGCGGGCAGCGGGGTCGCCGCGTGCAGGGCCTTCATCGCCCGGTTCACGAAGAGGGCGGGCACCAGGCTCATGCGGGCCATGACCGCACCGGTCACGTCCGTGATCTCCTGGCGGCTGTGGGCGCGGTACGGGCCGCCCGGTCCCAGCGCCTCCAGTTCGGGTACCTCGGCGCCCTGCTCGTTCGGCGGCTGCTCCCCGGCCCCCATCAGTAGACCCCCTCGATGACGGCCTCGTCGTCGAACCGGGCGACCGGGGCGATGCCCGCGGCCGAGTCACCCATGCGGCCCTCGGGCGCGGCCACCCGGATCGCGGTGTCCCGCTCCAGGTTGTTGGGGAGCAGCAGTGCCTTGCTGACGTGATGCATCACGACCTGGCCGCGCTCCCCGTAAGCCACGGCCTCACGGGTGGCGGGGTCCACGACCTGGAAGGTGATGTACGGGGAGAAGGTGTCGAACACGCACGGCTCACCCGGTGCTGTGCCGTGGCGCTGACCCGCGATGCCGAGGATCATCGTGCTGCCGTAGTGCCCGTAGAGGGTGGCCTCGGGGAAGATCTCGGTGCGGTAGAGGGCCTCCGTGTCGGGGTCCATCCGGGTGCCGCCCCAGCGGATGGCCTTCACCTTCCGGTTGATGAGTTCGACGAGCTCCTCGCGCTGGGCGATGCGTTCCAGCAGCGGCGGGGTCACCGTCATCACACCGATGTCCTGGGTGCGCAGGATGAACGTGGCCTGGTCGATGACGTGCTCGGCGTAGGCGTCCGCCTGACCGCCCTTGCCCTCCGAGATCAGGCGCTTGACCCAGCGCGGGTCGAGGTCGATCTGGAAGCCGTACCGGCCATGGGTCCGGGCCGAACGACGGAATATCTCACCGACGATGTGGGGGCCGGATGGGGTGATTCCCAGCCAGTCGACATGACGCGGGAAGCCGTGCACATCGAGGTTGGCGTTGCTCCAGCCGACCAGCTTCTCCAGCCAGTCGGCAGGGCAGACGACCCGCTTGGGAGCTCCGGTGGTCCCTCCGCTCTCGAAGACGCCGACGATGTCGGGGCGTTCGCCGTAGCCGCGCGGCACGAGGTCGGCGGCGGGCACGTCCCGTAGTTCGTTGGCGACGTTCGGGAAGAGGCCCAGGTCGGCAAATCCCTTGACGTCAAAGAGGGGGTTGAAGTCGAGCGTTTCGGCCCTCTTCAGCCAGAAGGGGGAACCGGTCTCCGGGCCGAAGTGCCATTCCATCGCGGCCCGGACGAGTTCGTCGGGGTCCGGAGCCTCATGATGGGGCAGGTCCAGAATCGACAGCTCGTTGGGCGCCACTCGTCCTCCAATGTCGACAGCCGGCATGACGTGGCCGGCCGGTTCCCCGAGCCGGGACCACCGTCGGCCATGACCGATGTCCCTCATTCGATCACCGGGCGGCCGCCCGCACCTGAGTAATTGGCTACTCAATTCGCCTTACGGACCAGCGTTTTGATTGAGTATCACTGTCGCCCGAAAACGACCGGCTCATACACTGACGCCATGCAGCCATCGAAGACAATGAAGGCAATGATCGCGTGGTGGAACCTCACCGATTCGCAGCAGACCCCCGAATCACTCCGTGACTTCATCCGCCAAGAGGAGAAACAATGGTCGGACATTCCGGGTCTGCTCCTGAAGATATGGCTGTCCGACCCGTCGACCGGACGCTGGGGTGCTGTTCTTCTGTGGGAGTCCGAGGAAGCGGCGAAGGCGGCGGTGCTGCCGCGCAGCCCTGCCGAACTGATAGGACATCCGCTCGACTTCCGGGCGTGGTTCGACGTGGAGGCGATCGCCGAAGGAGCGTATTCCCTGCCTCCGGAACGGTGACATGCCGAACGGGCGCCCCGGGATCCGGGGCGCCCTGCAATCGGTACACGCTGTTTCGCCCGGCCGTTCCCTAGCCTGCCGGCTCGATGTTCCGATTGAACCGGAACAGATTGGCCGGGTCGATCTCGGCCTTCAGCGCGGACAGCCGGCGGTGGTCGGCCGGCTCCCAGAAGTCCTCGGCGGGCGTCGGCGGGGCGCCTTTCGCGCAGCCGCCGTACACCAGGCTCTGGAACCGGCCGCCGACGGACTCGGCGGCGAGCGCCCCGAGCACCTTGTCCCGGACACCCATCACCTCGTCCGGCTCCGCTCCCATCAGGGGTATCAGCACGCGCAGGAGGTAGCGGGCCGTGCGGTGGCCCACCGCGTTCGGTACCTCGGCGGGCCTTGCGAGGGCTCCGCCCAGGTGGCGCACGTCGACCACACACGGAAGGCCGGCTCCGGGGCCCACCAACTGCGTTACTTCAGCCGCCTGTTGCGGGGAGAAGGCGCGCAGCAGGACGTTGTCGCCCTGATAGGCGTGCGGCATGGGCGGATCGTTGTAGATCGCGCCGCACTCGGTGTACGGCATCTCCGCCAGCGTGTCGGACAGCCGGGGCCCGAGCGCGCGCAGCGGGGCGACCAGCCGCTCGCCCGTTCTGGAGTCCCCGGTGTACGCGATGCGCACATGCGCCGCGAACCGGCCGCGCACCGTGGCGGGGAACAGCGGCAGGTCCGGGTAGGCGAGCAGCGACACCGAGGACGTCAGCTCTTCGGGGAGCGTCTCGGTCCAGCCGAGATAGCCGGCGAGCAGGTCCGGGGAACGGGTGAGGTCGAAGACCAGCTCTCCGCCGTACAGCCGGCTGACCGGCACCAGGTCGATCTCCATGCCGGTGACCACGCCGAAGTTCGCGCCGGCCCCGCGCAGGGCCCAGAACAGTTCGGGCTCGCTCCGCGCGGTGACATGCCGCGACCGGGCGTCGGCGGTGACGATGTCGATCGAGCCGACCCGGTCGGCCGCGTAGCCGAACTCCCTCGCCAGCAGGCCCAGCCCACCGCCCAGGACGTAGCCGACCGCGCCGACACCGGGTGAGGAGCCGTTCAGTGGGGCCAGACCGTAGCGGGCGGCGGCCTCGACGACGGCGGCGAGCCGGGTGCCCGCGCCGATCCGCGCCGTGCGGGCCCGGGCGTCGACGGTGACGCCCGACAGTCCGGCGGTGTCGATGAGCATGCCCCCGTCCGTGGCGACCGACAGGCCGTGCCCGGTCGCCTGGACCGCAACCGGCAGGTCGCGAGCGGCGGCGTGCTCCACGGCCGACACCACGTCGTCGGGGCCGTCCGCGCGGACCAGCACCGAGGGCCGGTGACGGTAGGCGGTCTGGAAGCCGGCGCACCGGGCGGCGAACCCCTCGTCGCCCGGCACAAGCGTCTCGCCGCGCACGCGGTCACGCAGGGAGGCGACCGCGGCAGCGTCGTTCATCTGTGGCGCTCCCTTCTGTCCGGACACGTCGTCGGACCGGTTCGGCGGTGTGCTCACGGGATCAGGGCCGCCAGTTCTCCGGAGACGACCTGCCGGCGCAGCGCCGTACGGTCCACCTTGCCGTTGGGGTTCAACGGAACGGTGTCCAGCAGGTGGTAGGTCATCGGGATCATGTGCGGAGGCAGCGTCCGGCGCAACTCGTCGTCCACGTCGTAGACGTCGAGGTCGTCGCCCGTCAGGATCCCGGCCAGCACCGTCACGCCCTCCTCCTCCCCGGGGACGGCGACGACGATGGCCTGGTCGACGCCCTTCTGCCGGAGCAGGTGCGCCTCCACCTCGCCCGTCTCGATGCGGTGGCCCAGGACCTTGACCTGGGTGTCCAGCCGGCCCATGTAGCCGTGCTCGCCGCCGGCCGTGCGACGGACGAGGTCGCCGGTCCGGTACCAGCGGTGGGTGCGGCCGTCCTCCGACACGGTGGTGTGGAACGCGTTCTCGGTCAGCTCGGGCGCGTTCAGGTAGCCCTCGAAGACCTGGGGCCCGCAGAGGCAGAGCTCGCCGGGCTCCCCGTCGGGCACCGGGCGGCCGTCCTCCGCCAGTACGGCGGCGGCCATGCCCGGATAGGGGGAGCCGATCGACACGATCCCGTTGACAAGGGCGGCCGGCGAGGTCCGCGGGTCCCAGCGGTGCACCAGGCAGGTGATGGTCGCCTCGGTCGGCCCGTACAGGTTCTCCAGCAGGGACCCGGGGGCGGCCTCCAGCCACGCCTGAGCGGTGGTCGCGGGCAGTGCCTCTCCGCAGAACAGGCTCCAGCGCAGCGAGGGCAGGCTGCCCGGCTCCAGCTTCCCGCGGCTGTGCTGGAGCACCGCCACCGAGGGCACCGCGAACCAGACGGTGATGTCGTTGCCGCGCACGAAGTCCAGCGGCGTCATCAGGTCGAAGGTGTCCATCGGGAACAGGCAGCCGCCGCTTCCCCAGGCCATGAACAGGTCGAAGACGGACGGGTCGAAGGTCTGGTCGAAGGTGTTGGTGAACCGGTCGTCTTCCGTGAAGTCGTACCGCTCGACGTTGGCGGACAGGAAGGCGGCCAGATTGGCGTGCGAGATCGGCACACCCTTGGGACGGCCCGTGGAGCCGGAGGTGAAGAGCAGGTAGGCGGTGTCCTTGGGGTCGCCGGCCGCGGGCTCGGCCAGGGGCACGCGGTTCTCGACGTCGCGGCGGGTGAGGACCCGTACCCCCGGGGGGAGGTTCGCGGGCGGCTCGTCGCTCTCCGGCAGCACGAGCAGGGGGGCGTCGGCCAGGCCGTCGAGAAGCGGCCCGAGCTGGGCCAGGGAGCCCGGGTCGGCCAGTACGACGTCCACCTCGGCGCGCTCGAGAATGTCCTGGTTGCGGGCCGCGGGGTACTTCTTGTTCAGCGGCACCACGGTCGCCCCCGCGTACAGGACCGCGAGGAACCCCGCGTAGGTGACGATGCTGCGGTGGCCGAGGATGCCCACGCGCCTCGGCCGCTTCTCCAGGCCGGTGAGCGCGGAGGCCCAGAGCCGGGCGATGCCGTCCAGTTCCCGGTACGTCCAGCTCTGCCCGCGCAGCGACAGCGCGGGCTTCTCCGGAACGCGCTGGACCGAGGCCTGGAATCCGGAGTGGAGGAAGAGGGGCGCAGGTGCCTGCATGGTGTTCTCACGTTCCGTTTCGATGGGTTCGACGGGAGGTCCGCTGCCGGGACGGCCCGGCGCCGACATGGCTCGTTGGCGAGCTGTCCGGTGGTGCGCTACGGCTGGAGACGGCCGACGCGCCAGGCCTCGCCCTCGCGGTCATACCGCAGTCGTTCGTGCAGCCGGTCGGCGCCGTCGGACCAGAACTCGACGCTTTTGAACCGGAGTTCGTATCCGGTGAAGCCCTCGGGACGGGGCAGCGCCTCGCCGCTCTCCCCCAGTCGCAGCGCCCGCTCGCGCAGCGCCCGCACCGCGTCCGGTCCGGTCACCGGCTCGCTCTGCCGGGAAACGCTCGACATGGCGTGGGTGAACACGGGGCGTTCCCGCCACAGGGCGTCGGCCTCCGCGACGGGCAGCCGGCCGACCGGTCCGTCGACGATGATCTGCCGGCTGGTCTCCCGCCAGTACAGGACACCCGACGCCCACGGGTTGACCGCCAGTTCACGGCCCTTGCGGCTGCCCTCGTGGGTGATGAACACGAGTCCGGTGTCGGTCACCTTGTTGACCACCACGATCCGGGTCGAGGGTCTGCCGTCGGCGTCGGCGGTGGCCAGGGCCAGTGCCCGGGGCTCGCGGACCCCGTCGCGTGTCGCGTCGGCGAGCCACGCGCGCAGGAGGCCCACCGGCTCGGCGGGCGGCTCGAGGTACTCGGGGAAGGCAACCTCGACGGTTTTGGTCATGCTTTCCGATGTGGTGCTGCTCATGCGTCTCTCCGGGTCGGCGGCTCTGCGGGGGTACGGGTCGTGGGCGGCCACGTCACAGCCGCAGCGCTCCTTCGATCGCGATGACACCGCCGCCACCGACCTCGACCCCCGTGACCAGCTCTCCCGTGCCCTCCACGAGGGCGTGCATGGGTGAGGGGCGGCCCATCTCGACGCCCTGCGTGATGACGATGCGCTGCCCGTACTCGATCAGGCCGTGCCGGGCCAGATGGATCGCTATGGGACCGGCCGCGGAGCCGGTGGCCGCGTCCTCGACGACGCCGTACGCGGGGGAGAACATGCGGTTGCGCCAGTTCTGGCCGGAGCCGGCGAAGCAGTTGGCCGCCATGTCCTCGAACGCGCTCAGCGCGCGGTGGTCCGGGGTGAGCGCGGACAGTTCCTCCACACTGCCGAGGCCGACCAGGACGTGGCGGGGGCCGTTGTGGTAGATGTCCACCGGCAGGGCGGGGTCGTGCACCCCGAGCGCGGCCAGCAGTTCCTCGCTGCGGTCGAAGGGCTTCCAGGTCGGCACGGGCTGGCGCATCCAGGCAGCGGTGACCACACCGCCGGTGCGGACCAGTTCGAAGGGGATGAGCCCCATCGCGGTCTCCAGCTCGAGCCGGTCCGCCGTGCCCTGGTTGCCGATGGCGATGGCCGTACCGAGCAACGGGTGCCCGGCGAAGGGCAGTTCGTTGACCGGGGTGAAGATGCGGACGCGCGCGTCGCCTCCTTCCTCGGGCCTCAGCACGAACGTGGTCTCGGAAAGGTTCATCTCCCGGGCGACGCACTGCATCTGTGTGCCGGTGATGTCGTCCGCGTCGAAGTACACGGCCACCGGGTTGCCCTTGAGGGGCTCCGTCGCGAAGGCGTCGACGACCACGTAGGGGTGCATGGAGAGCTCTCGCTGTTCTGTCGTCATGAGGTGATCACATCCTGAAGGGCGTCGGCCAGGATGCGCGGACCGTTCTGGGTGAGCACGGACTCGGCGTGGAACTGCATGCTCATGAAGTGCGGGCCACGCAGCCCGTACACCTCCCCCGTCACCGGGTCCCGGCAGATCTCGACCACGCCGACGCCCTCCACCTCGCGTTTGTCGTCGGCGCTTCCGGCGGAGAACGCGTTGTAGAAACCGACCCTCTCGCGGGCGCCGAAGTAGTTGATCTCCTGCTGAAGGCCCTGGTTGGGGGTGGGCAGCCGGGACACCTCGAAGCCGAGGACGAGGCTGAGCACCTGGTGGCTGAGGCAGACGGCGACGAACGGGCGGCGATCGGCCAGCAGGGTGCGCACGGCCGTGTGGAGGTGGCCGATCCGGGGGTGGGCCGTGTCGCCCGGGTCGCCCGGACCCGGTCCCATCACGACGAGGTCGTGGTCGGCGAAGGTGTACTCCTCGTCGAACCGGCGCACCGTGACGTCCAGCCCCATGGAGCGCAGCTGGCCGGCGATCATGGAGGTGAAGGTGTCCTCCGCGTCGACGACGAGGACGCGGCCTCCGGCGAGCGCGGAGTGCGTCCTCGGCCGGTCCGCGGCCTCGCCCAGCCAGAAGCCGGCGATGGACTCGTTGCGCCGCTCCAACGCGGCCCGGACCTCGGGGTGATCGGCGAAGCTCCCCACGCTGCCGGACTCCAGCGCGCCCACCAGTGCGGACGCCTTGACCCGGGTCTCGGCGGCCTCCCGGGCGGGGTCGGAATGGCGCACCAGGGTGGCGCCGACGCCGATCTCCACCCGGCCGGACGCGTCGATGTCCGCGGTGCGGATGAGGATCGCGGAGTCCATCGTCCGCCCGCCGTGCTCGTCGCGCCCCACGAGGGCCGCCACGCCGCTGTAGTAGCCGCGCCCCTTCCCCTCGTACGCGTCGATGACCCGGCAGGCGCTCTCCAGCGGGGAGCCGGTGACCGTCGGCGCGAACATGGTCTCGCGCAGGATGTCGCGTACGTCGTGCCCGGTGCGTCCCTCGATGAAGTACTCGGTGTGCGCGAGACGGGCCATCTCCTTGAGGTACGGGCCCTTGACCTGACCGCCCGACTCACAGATCCGGGCCATCATCTTGAGTTCCTCGTCGACGACCATGTACAGCTCGTCGGCCTCCTTGCGGTCGGCGAGGAAGTCCATGACGTCCGGCAGGGTGGGGCCGGTGGGCGGGTAACGGTAGGTGCCGCTGATCGGGTTCATCACGGCCGTGCCGCCGTCGAGGCTGATGTGCCGTTCGGGCGAGGCACCGACGAGGGTGCGCTCCCCCGCGTGGATCAGGAACGTCCAGTAGGCGCCGACCTCCCGCTGCACGAGCCGGGAGAAGAACGACAGGGCGCTGTCCGGCCGGTAGTCGGTGATGGTGGCCACGAAGGACCGCTTGATGACGAAGTTCGCCCCCTCGCCCGTGCCGATCACGTCGTCGACGACTTTGCGGACGATGCTCTGGTAGGTCTCGTCGTCCACGTCGAAGTGCGCGTCGGCCAGCTCGGACGGCACCTGCGGGATGCGGCGCAGCGCGTCGGCCAGAGGCAGCCGCGCCTGGTCGGTCACGCTCAGCGCGAGCAGGGGCGCGCCGTCGTCGGACGCCACGAAGCCGCGTTCGGCGATCTGCCGGTACGGGATGACCGTGAGGACCTCGTGGTGGGCGCCTTCGCGGGCCGGCGCGTCGGGCAGGGGGATGTCGGCGAGCGTCGAGAGGGTCGAGAGGTCACCGACCAGCACGTCGAGGACACCCTCCCCGCCCGCCTCCGGCCGGTAGAGCAGAGCGAAGTCCCCGGCGTGGCCGGCCAGTACCCGGTCGAGCAGATCGCCGGTCGCCCCGGTCATACGAGGACCTCCTTGGCGGTGACCACCATGGCGCAGCGCTCGGCGGCGTAGTCGAGGGCCAGCCGGTGGTAGCGCTCGTTGAAGTCGGCCACCGCGTCGGCGACCAGGAACACCTGGATGTCGTTGGTGAACGCCTCGACGGCTGTCATGAGGATGCCGACATGGGCGTAGACGCCACAGACGATCAGCTGGTCACGGCCGGCCTTCCGCATGAGCTCCAGCAGGGGCGAGTCGTGGAAGGCGCTGTAGCGCCACTTGGTGAGCTGCCAGTCGCCGTGCCGGGGCGCGAGCGCGTCGACGACCCCGCGGTCCGCGGGATCCCGGCGCATGCCGGGCCCCCAGAAATCGGCCAGGAGCCCACGCTCCCGGCCGGTCATGCTGCCGGGCTGGGCGGTGTAGGCCACGGGGACGCCGAGAGCGGCACACCGGTCCCGCAGGGACGCCGCGTTGGTCACCAGCGGTGCGCGGACGCTGTCCGGGAAGGGTGCCAGGAAGAAACGCTGCATGTCGTGCACCAGCAGCACGGCACGGTCCGGATCAGGGGTCCACCGGGCGATGTTGGCGGGCAGGTCGCCCGCGGCCGGAAGCGCATAGGGCTCGATGGGGGGAATGCCGACCATTTCTTCCTTCCAGTGCCTGGCTCAGAGAGGGAGGGGTGCGACGGGCCAGGGTCAGACGTTCCAGGTGGACACGACGGAGAGGGCCTGCCGCGGATTGAGCCGCGGATCGCAGAACGTCGTGTACTTGTCGCCGACGTGGCCGAGGTCCGCCTCGCAGGAGACGCACTCGGTGACATCGCTGGGGGTGGTCTCCAGGTGCAGCCCGCCGCACACGCCGCCGGCGCCGTTGACGGCCTCCTGGAAGCGCCGCACCTCGTGCGAGACGGTCCCGACGTGGCGGGTCTTGCTCCCGTCGGGCGCCGTGAAGGTGTTGCCGTGCATGGGATCGGTCAGCCAGACGGCCGGGTGTCCCGCGTCGCGCACCGCCTCGACCAGCCGGGGAAGCCGCTCCGAGATCAGGTCGGCGCCCATCCGGGATATGAGCGTCAGTCTTCCGGGCAGGCGAGCGGGGTCGAGGCGTTCGCACAGCGCCACCAACTCGCCGGCACTCATCGAGGGGCCCACCTTGCAGCCCACCGGGTTGCTCACCCCGGCGAGCAACGCCACGTGCGCTCCGTCCAGTTGGCGGGTGCGTTCACCGATCCACGGCCAGTGGGTGGAGCCGAGGAACAGCTTGCCGTTCCCGTCCCTGCGCAGCATGGGGATCTCGTAGTCGAGCAGCAGCGCCTCGTGGCTGCTCCAGACCGGCGGGCCGAGGGGGTCCCCGAGGGGCGCCTCCCCCTGCCAGCCCAGGTGCCTCATGATCTCGCTCGCCGCCATGTAGCAGGTGAGGATGCGCAGCGGATCCGGGCGCCTGGTCTCGGGGTCGGGTTCGGGACCGTTGACCATATGGCCGCGGAACGTGGGCAGTTGGACATCTGCGACCAGCTCGGTCCTGCTGGAGCGAGGCTTGGCGAACTGGCCCGCGATGCGGCCGGCCCGGATGACGGGCCTGTGGGCGTTCATCCGCAGCGTGCCCGCGAGCAGGTCCAGGAGCGCGACCTTGCGAGAGACGTCCGCCGGTGTGCACTCGCCGGGGTCCTCGGCGCAGTCGCCGGCCTGGATCACCAGGGCCTCGCCGGCCACGACCCGGGCGAGCGCGTCACGCAACACGCCCACGTCGTGGGCCCGCACCAGCGCGGGCCCGGCCGCCAGCGTGTCCCCCACCCGCGCGACCTGTTGCGGGTCGGGCCAGTCGGGCTGCTGCTCTGCCTTGCGGATGCGGAGATCGCGCAGGACTTCGTCCACGAGGTCCTCCTATTACGGCGGGATGAGCGGCCGGTCAGGTGGGTATGCCGGCGCGCTTGATCTCCGGGACGGGGATGCCCAGGGCACGCAGCTGCTCGAACGGGTTCATGAACTCCCGCTGCAACTTGATCCGGCCGTTCTCCAGCTCGAACGAGTGCAGGAAGTGGTTCTCGTAGTAGCCCTCGGGGTAGTCCGCGAAGAGGATCCTGCCGCGGCCGTCGCACTCCACCCAGAAGCGGTTGGGGTCCTGGGTCTCGAAGATCTGGACGTTGTACCACTCCCAGTCCGGGAAGGTCTTCAGCGACCACACCGCGTGCTCACCGAGCCGGTCGCGGCCGTTGATGCTGATCGGGGCGCCGGTGTCGGTGGTCCACAGACCGCCTGCGCCGTCTTCCGTGAACAGCAGATGACGCTCCAGGCGGGCCTCGCCCAAGGCAGCCATGTACGTCTCCACGGTGGCCCGGTTCCTACTGCGCAGCGCGGCTTCGTCGGTGAAATCATTGCTCTGAGTTGTTTCAGGCATGGCTGAACTCCAAAGAGTGCGTTGCGGCGGCTGTGTCGGTCCCTGAATGCGGAAAGAGGGGAAAGGCGCCTGGGGGCAACCAACCGGTGCAGGGCGACACCGTCGGGCCACGCGGGGCGGCTTCCACAGATCTTGCCGGTCACGGGGTGCCCGTACAAGAAGCAACAACTCAACTCGACGATAGGCTCGTTGCAGGTTCGGCAGGCACTGTCCAAATTCGTCAGAGGACTGTCAACTCCCGGGTAACTCCGCGCCATTGCCCTCGCCGGGCAGACATCATGATCGAGTGCCGTCGGGGACCCGCGCCGCGTCCGACGTGAAACGCCCGACCGGGAAACCCCGGCCGGGCGTTCGGATCGATCGACAGAAGGAGAGGGAGCGGAAGCCGCTCAGGCACAACCCAGTTGGAAGCCCACTCCACGCACCGTACGGATCCAGTCGCTGTTCCCGAGCTTGCCCCGCAGGCTGCTGATGTGGGTGTCGATGGTGCGTCGGGACCACACGTCGCCCCACACGGCTTGCATGATCCTCTTGCGTGGGACGACCGCGTCGGGTTGGGCCGCCAGAAGGTACAGAAGATCGAACTCCTTGCGGGTGACCTCGACCCGGCGACCGTTCAGACTCACCTGGCGGGCCGCCGCGTCGATGCACAGAGGGCCGTGGATGATCACTGCCGGGGTCACGGTGGACGTCTGGACGCGCCGCATGACGGCCTCGATCCGGGCCATCAACTCCCGGAATCCGTAAGGCTTGACGAGATAGTCGTCGGCACCGGCCTGCAGGCCGAGGACCCGGTCGAGTTCCGTACCGCGCGCGGTGACGGCGATGATCGCCGTGTTCCCCTCGGCGCGGATCTGCCGGCACACCTCCAGCCCGTCCAGGTCCGGCAGTTCGAGGTCCAACAGGACCAGATCGGCGCCCTCGTACACGTCGAGAGCCGCGATTCCGGCGGCCACCCGTTCCACATCGTGCCCGTGCCGCTGTAAGCCCTTCACGAGAAACTCCGCGTCCTCGTTGTCGTTCTCCACCACGAGCACCCGCCAGACGGCCGGCGCTCGATGCCCCTGCTGTCTGCGTGGGGTCGGAAGTTCCCTATCGGTCCAGCCTGCCCTCCCCGTGCCGGAAATCCCCGGCAGATGACGATTCATCGGGTCAGAACGGACGACCACAGTTTCCCCCTTTGAGAGTCCACACAGCGGACTGGCTACCAACTGGGGTGGTGCGCACAGAACTTCCTTGCAGGCTCGACCTGACCCGTGCATACCACACGAGCCAGGCAGATCTTACGCAATGCACACAACTTCCCCCGCCTTGCAAGCCGGAGCATAACAAACCTTCATAGCGGCACATCAAACGGATAGTGAAGGCTGGCTTTTCAATACACTGGCACCATCCCACACTCCAGTACCTGACGACATCCGTCAATATTGACCCCAGGCGATTAAGCGGACATAAAATCTCCTCGTGGATGGCCGGCCGTCGACCGCCCGTACCCCGCCCGCCAGTTGTTCCGGCCACCGCCTCCCACAACGCGGGCCCTCCATCCACGCCCCCCCACTTGCGTAGGGACGCGCACTCCGCCCCCGATCTGAGTAGTGGCCACTCACGCGCGTCGGCACGTCGCCATGGTCGTCTTGGGCCGGCAGAAGCCCACACAGGCCACGCCGCATTCGCGTGATGAGCGTCGGAAGGAATCCCACGATGAAGTTCGAGGACGTCTACCTGTCCAGTCTCGGCACGTATGTGCCCGGCCTGGTGACGACGGAACAGGCGGTGGAGTCCGGCTGGTACGACGCGGACGTCCGCAAGGCCTCGGGACTCGAGTCCGTCGCCATCTCCGATTCACTGTCGGCCCCCGAGATGGCCGTATTGGCAGCTAAAGAGGCAATTCAGCGATCGGGGCACACTCCCGAGGATTTCGGCGCACTGATCCATAGTTCCGCATATCACCAGGGACCCGACGGATGGTCTCCGGCGCACTATGTCCTCGCGAACACTCTGAACACACCGATCACGGCACTTGAAATCAAGCAGGGATGCCAGGGAATGCTTTCTTCCCTTGCCATTTCCGCGCACCGCCTCGCCTGCGACCCGCGTAAGTCGGCGGTCCTTCTCACCGCGGCGGACAATTACTCCGCCCCCCTGGTCGACCGCTGGACGACCTCGCGCCTCTCCATCCTCGGCGACGGCGCCGCGGCGGTGGTCGTCTCGCGCGACGGCGGTATCGCCAAGCTGCTGTCCGTCGCCTCGTGCTCCGTCCCCGAGATGGAGGCCCTGCACCGCGGCAGCGAGCCGATCTTCCCGCCCGCGGTCACCGTCGGCCGAGAGCTGGACTACGAGGCCCGCGTCAAGTTCTGGATGGAGGAGTGGGCCAAGGGCAACACTCCGCCCATCCAGCACCCGGGCGAGGTGCTGCGGAAGGCCCTCGACGAGGCACTGGAGGACGCCGGCATCGCCGCCGACGAGATCAAGCGGGTCTGCCACCCGAGCGCCACACTCGACGCGCTGCGCGATCAGTTCCTCGACCCGATCGGCTTCACCCTCGACAGCGGGATCTGGGAGCACACCAGCAAGCTCGGCCACATCAGCGCCGCCGATGTCTTCATCGGCCTGGAGCACGTGTGGAGCACCCGGCAGGTCGGCCCCGGGGACAAGGTGATGCTCTTCACCGGCAGTCCGGGGTTCGAGGCCGGTGTCGCGATCGTGGAAATCGTCGCCGAACCCGCCGAGTGACCAACCCGCCGCCCTTGAGAGGACGCACCGGATGACCCGGACCGACAACACCGACAACACCGACAGCGCTCGCGGGACGAAGGCCGCGACGGCTCCCCCCGTCACGGGCGAGGGACTGCGCTCGGCTCTGGCCGAGCTGATCGGCATCAGCCCGTCCGAGATCGAGGACGATGCCAATCTCATCCGCCTTGGCCTCGGATCCCTGGAGATGATGCGGCTGGTGACCAAGTGGCGCCGCGCGGGCCTGGGCGTGGACTTCGGGGAGCTGACCGGCACCCCGACGTTCGCCGCCTGGAACGAGCGGATCACCCGGGAACTGGCGGAGCAGACCGGCTGACCACCGGCCACGGCGGTCCACCGGCCGAGGGTCCACACCCGAGCGCGTGAACCCACCCCGCTCAGGTCAGGCGATGCGTCCGACCTGAGCGGACCCCGTGCCGAGTCGGGGAGCAAGTTCCGACCTCGTGGTGACACCGAGCTTGCCGTAGGCGCGGTAGAGGTGGTTCTCCACGGTACGCACGGAGAGGACGAGCCGGTCGGCGATCTCCTGGTTGGACAGCTGTGAGACGGCGAGGGTCACGATCTCCCGCTCCCGGGCGGTGAGCCCGGTACGGGTACCACGGTCCTGACGCTCGGCCGGCACAGCCCAGTGGGACGGCTCGGCGCCGCAGCGGAAGGCGAGTTCGGCACTCGCGGCCTGCGCGGCCCGGGTCTTCCGCCGGTTGCCGGACGCCTGGTGCGCCTGCGCGGCCTGCGCGGAGGCCTCCGCCGCGAGCGGCAGCAGCCCCAGGGCCTCGAACCGCAGGGACACCGCGTCCAGGGCGTCACCGTCGTGTTCCGAGAGCGCCAGGACGTGTCGCAGCCGGACCGTGTCGGTCGTGGGCCGACCGCCGCAGGCGGTCTCCCAGACGGCCACCGCCCGGGGCGCCGCGCCCGCCCGGGCCGCCAGATGAGCCGCGGCGAGCGCCTGGCCCTGCCGACCGGCGGACAAGGCCCGCTCGGCGACCCCCAACGCCCGGCGCGACGCGGCCACTCGGTCGCCGAGGCACGCCTCCACCAGCGCGGCCTCCAACTCCACCGCGTCCGCCATCAGCGGGTACCCGCACTCGTCCTGCTGCGCCGACCGGGCCTCTGCCAGCAAGGAGACGGCTTCCAGCCCGTCACCCGACTCCGCCACCGCACCGGCCAGTTGGGCGATGCGCCAGGAGCGCGTGCTGAGCCAGTCGGTGGGCCCGCCGTACGCGGCCGCCTGCCGCAGCAGACCGACCGCCTCGGCCGTGCGGCCCGTGACCCGCAGGATGCGCGCCTCCAGGAGATCGGCGTACGTGCGGGCACGGGCGCCGTCGCCCGCGGCCTCCTCACGCAGTTCGGCCAGCACCTCCCTGGCCTCGGCCGGGCCCCTGGCATGCACGGTGATCCAGCCGGTGACACCCAGGTGGTCGAGGCGCGTCGCCTCGTCCCGGCCTGCCAGGGTCGGCCGAGCCGCGGACAGCACGGCCAGGGCGCCCTCGTCGTCGCCCGACTCGTGGCGGAGCAGGGCGAGCAGCGGCTCGGTGTCCGCCGCCGTCTCGGCCAGCCGCCGTGCGTCTCCGATCCGGTCCTTGAACAACCGCACCAGGGCCCGCGCTCCCAGGTCGGTCTCGGTGACCGCTTCCGCCTCCGCGAGCCGGCCCAGGCCGAGGCTCATGTTGAGCGCGCGCGGGCGGAGTACGGCGGTGGCATGCGCGGCCTGCGCGAAGTGCGCCTCCGCCTCCACGTGGCGGCGCTGTCCGGCCAGGGCCTCGCCGAGCACCACGGCCGCACCCTCGTCGGCTGCGGCGGTGAGCGCGGCGCGGCTCAAGCGCTCGGCGAGCGAGTAGTCCTCGCCACGCAGCGCGCTCACGGCCGCCTCCCGCAACCGGGCGGGCTCCGGCAGACGCCGTCCCGTACCGAGACCGAGCCCGGCTATGCGGGCCACGTCACCGGCCCGGTGGGATCCGGCACCCTCGATCGCGTCGGCGATCCGCCGCCGCAGCCGACGAGCCGTCAGTTCCGGGAGGGTCGCCGCGACCACGGCCTCGCACAGGGGGAGTGCGAGTCTCAGGTCCAGCCGGAATCCCGCACGTCGGGCGACCAGGACGCCGCGGCGGTTCAGTGACTCCGCCGCCTCGCCCAGTTCGTCGACGATCGGCAGCCCGGTCTCCAGCGGCCCGGCGAGCGCCAGCATGTTCACCAGCTCGCGCTCGCCCGGATCGAGGTCCCCGAGCAGCAGCTCCACCAGATCGACCAGCCTGCTGTCGGGCGCCCCCTGCAGACCGGGCCACTGCCACCTCCCCCGCACCTGCCGCAGAGTGCCCTCGGCGAGCGCCTGGTCCGCCAGTTCCCGCAGCGTCAGCGCATTGCCCTGGGTGAGTTTCCAGAACCGCTCGGCGGTGTCGACGGCAACCGGCCCGCCGAGCCGCGCGCTGAGCATGCGCACGCTCCCCGACCTGTCGAGGGCGTCGACGCCGAGCCGCCGCACACGCTTGGCGATGAGCAGTCGCCGCACCTCGCCCGGCAGGGCGGCGCCGGGCGGGGCGGTGGCCAGCAGCAGCGCCTGGCCGCTGTCCACCAGCCGGTACGCCACCCCCAAGGTCACCGGGTCGGCCAGATGCACGTCGTCGATCGCCACGGTGACCCGTCGGCGCGGCGCATGCGGCTGGGGCGGTACCGCTGCGCTCAGCTGGTTCCCCGGCCCGTCACCGCGCACCACCCGCGCCCCCGCACGCTCCGCCCGCTCCAGCGCCACGTTCAGGAGGGTGCTCTTGCCTGCCCCCTGCTCGCCGACCAGGAGAGCGCCGACCCCCGCGGCCGTCCATTGCTTGATGTCCGCGAGTTCCGCCTCCCTCGCGGTAACGGGCCACATACCTTCGACCACTGTCTCTCCCCCATGCAGACTGCGGGCGCCTCGCCGTATCACCTAGTGGAATTCTCCGGGGCCGGAATCAGCTCTGCGGGGCCTTTCCGCGCATGTAGACGATCGGCACCGGAACAGTAATCACGCCGTCCTCGTCACGAAGAGTGTCCAGCCGCCGGGACACCTCCGAAATGACCTCGCGGCGCTCGTTCTCCTCGATACGCTCCCACATTCCGCGCATTCCGGTGGTGTAAGTGAATTCGACCCACTGCTCGCCCGACTTCACGATGACCGGGAGGTCCTCCTCCACCACCGCGACGTCCACGAATCCGGCGTCAGTCAGGGTTTTCTCTATGGACTCCGCGGTGACCAGCCAGTTCGAGCCGGCCTCGGCGAACTGGGAGTCGTAGGCACCGCTCTGCTTCAGCGACTGCAGCATGTACGGCATCAGCAGCTCGTTGACGCTCTCCGGGAAGAGCGCCCACTTGCCGCGCGCGGTCGAGAAGAACGACGGTGCGGCCGTGGCGAACCGGCCGCCCGCACGCAGCAGTGACCGGTAAGGGCGCACGTCAGCGGCGCTCTTGACCCAGATGAACAGGCTGCAGCTGCCGATCACCGCATCGAACCGGCCCGCCTCGAACTCGGGCTTCTGCCCGTTCATGACCTGAACGCCGACATGCTTCAGGCCGCGCTCGTCCGCGTCCCCCTGCGCGTACTTGACCATCTCCTCGGAGATGTCGATACCGATCACCTCGCCGCTCTCACCGACAGCCTCGGCAGCGGGGAAGAGCGCCGCTCCACGACCGGCGCCGACATCGAGAACAGAATTCCCGGCAGAAATTCCGGAGAATTCGACGAGACGACGCCCGATCGGCCGGAAGAACTCCACGCCACTCTGGTCGTAGGCTTTGGCCGTCTTATTGAAAAGGTTGTACATCTCTTCGGTGTTCTCAACGCTTCCCATGCACGTCTCCCCATTCGACCGAGCCCCGCGCCGGCACTCACGATATTTCGGAGCAATACCAACACGCTTTCAGACACGTGTCCAATAGCCAACCCTTCTTTCGTCCATCAAGAAGCGTGATGGCGCTGTCCCGCGTCCGCCGACGCGCCGATCGAGGCCGGTTCGGCCGGATCGGCTTACCGGGGAGTCGCCCCGGAATCACAGCGGCGGGTGCGTGAGCTCACACCGGGCTGGCGGCGGACCTGCCACGCGGGGACCGCCGGACGTCGGCCGAGCGCGCCGGGGATGCCGCACCCGTCCGGCCTGATGCGGCATCAGAAGACCTGTGCAGCATCAGAAGAAACAGGAAGGGCCTCCGGCGCAAACCGGAAGCCCTTCCCGAGGCAAAGCCAGAGGTGGCGGCAGACGAGTCGGGCTGTACGCCGGGTTCTGTCGCCGGTCGACCTCGCGGTCGGCCGGGAGACGGCCATCCATCTAGGGCCGGCGTTGCCGCCGGCCTCGTGCGGTCTACCCGCGGACTCGGGCGGGCAGCCCTCGAACGTCCGCGCAGAGCGCTTTTCACGGCGCTCCTTTTGACCTTGCTCCAGGTGGGGTTTACCTAGCTGCCCAGGTCGCCCTGGGCACTGGTGGTCTCTTACACCACCGTTTCACCCTTACCGAGGACCGAAATCCCCGGCGGTCTGTTTTCTGTGGCACTGTCCCGCGGGTCACCCCGGGTGGCCGTTAGCCATCACCTTGCCCTGTGGAGCCCGGACGTTCCTCGGGAAGTCCCGTGAGGGACTCCACGCGGCCGTCCGCCCGGCTCGTCTGCCGTGTCGACCATGCTACCGGGCGCGCGCCGCGTCCTGCTCCGGCCCGGGGTCCGGGGGTTGCTCCCCGGGAGCAAGCGGCACCGGAACCGAAACCGGCACCGGAACCGGCACCGGTTTCGCGGCGCGGCGCGGTCCCGCTGTCGCGAGGACCGAGCCCGCCAGGATCAGGGTGAAGGCGGCCACGACCGTCGCCGTCAGGGGTTCGTCGAGGAACAGCGCGCCCGCCGCCACCGCGACGGCCGGGTTGACGTAGGTGATGACCGTGGCGCGGGTGGGCCCCGCCTCCTTGATCAGTTCCATGAAGGCGACGAAGGCGACCGCCGTGCAGATGACGCCCAGGCCCGCGAGGGCCGCCGGCACCGACGGGGCGGGCATCTCCGCGGGCCGGGTCGACGACTGTGGAGCCAGGGCCGGTACGGATGTGCCCGCCGCGGTAGGCGATGATCTCCGACCCGCCCACGCAGACACCGACGGTGAACTCCTCGTGGGCGTGCGGGGCGTAGACGTGCCGGTCGAAGCGTGCGGTGAGGAGGTCGAGCGGCGGACCGCAGAGCCCCAGTCGGGCTCTGGTCCACAGTGCTTGTTCACGACTCACTCGCCACCCCCATGTGACCCCCCGTCCGTGCTTCTACGGCTGCAACGCCTTCGGACTCCGGTTCATGCCGCCGGGCGGGTGCCGGCGAGCGGGCGGACGGGCGGAAGCGAGCGGAAGGGCGGGTGCCGGGCCGGTGCGGACCTCGGCGGGGGCGCCTCGTGGCACGTCGTACGCTGTCGCAGCAGAGCTCTATTGAAGGAGATTTCCCGTGCTTGTCCTGCTGCCGCCCTCCGAAGGCAAGGCGTCCTTTGGGCGTGGCGCTCCGCTCAAGCCGGAGGCGCTCTCCCTGCCGGGGCTCGGCGCCGCGCGCGAGGCCGTCCTCGACGAGCTGGTCGAGCTGTGCGCGGCCGACGAGGACAAGGCGCGCGAGGTGCTCGGGCTGAGCGAGGGGCTGCGCGGGGAGGTCGCGAAGAACACGGAGCTGCGTACGGCGGGCGCCCGGCCCGCGGGGGAGATCTACACGGGCGTCCTGTACGACGCTCTCGACCTGGCCTCCCTCGACGCGGCCGCCAAGAGGCGCGCGGCCGGGTCGCTGCTCGTGTTCTCGGGGCTGTGGGGCGCCGTCCGGGTGACGGACCGGATCCCGTCGTACCGCTGCTCGATGGGCGTGAGGCTGCCCGGGCTGGGGGCGCTGGGCGCGTACTGGCGTGCTCCGATGGCGTCCGTGCTGCCAGAGGCGGCCGGGAACGGGCTGGTGCTGGACCTGCGGTCGGCGGCGTACGCGGCGCCCTGGAAGCCGAAGGGGGAGGTCGCGGGGCGGACGGCGAGCGTGCGGGTGCTGCACGCGCCGACCCGGAAGGTCGTCAGCCACTTCAACAAGGCGACCAAGGGGCGGATCGTACGGAGTCTGCTGACGGCGGGGATCGCCCCCGCAAGTCCCGCCGAACTGGTGGAGGCGTTGCGGGACCTCGGTTACGTGGTGGAGGAGAAGGCGCCGGCGAAGGCGAAGGCCGGGGCGGCCGCCTGGACCCTGGACGTGCTGGTGGACGAGGTGCACTGAGGCACCACTTCAGCGTCGTTGCAGCATGCGCAATGCCCTTTGCGCATGCTGCAAGCCGGGGGCAGGATGAGGCGCATGACCTCACCCCTGCCCTCCTTTTCGGCTGCCTCGGTACTGGATCTGGCCCCGGTCGTGCCCGTGCTGGTCGTCGAGGACGCCGCCGAAGCCGTCCCGCTGGCGCGGGCGCTGGTGGCGGGCGGGCTGCCCGCGATCGAGGTGACCCTGCGGACGCCGGCCGCGCTCGACGCGATCCGGGAGATCTCCGGGTCGGTCCCGGAGGCGGTCGTCGGGGCCGGGACCGTGATCACGCCGGAGCAGGTGACGGCGTGCGGGGAGGCCGGGGCGCGGTTCCTGGTGAGTCCCGGCTGGACGGACGCCCTGCTGACGGCGATGCGGGCGTCCGGGATGCCCTTCCTGCCCGGGGTGTCGACCACGTCGGAGGTCGTGGCGCTGCTGGAACGCGGGGTGCGGGAGATGAAGTTCTTCCCGGCACAGGCCGCGGGCGGCACGGCCTACCTCAGGTCCCTGGCCGGACCGCTCCCCCAGGCCCGCTTCTGCCCTACCGGCGGGATCGGCCCGGACAACGCGCCGGAGTACCTCTCCCTGCCCAACGTCGGCTGTGTGGGCGGGAGTTGGATGGTCCCGGCGGACGCGGTCGCGGCGCGGGACTGGCAGCGGATCGAGGAGCTCGCGCGGACCGCCTCGCGGCTCAGGACCGCAGGTGGGACGTGTCGTTGAACAGGCGGACGCTGGCGTTGCCGTCCGCGAAGTAGGCCACCGCCGACAGCGAGGCCGCCGACAGCTCCATGCGGAACAGCGACTCGGGCGGGGCGCCCAGGGCGAGCCGTACGAACGTCTTGATCGGGGTCACGTGGGTGACCAGCAGGACCGTGCGGCCCGCGTATGCCGCGACCAGCCTGTCCCGGGTGGCCGCGATCCGGGTGGCGGTCGTCGCGAAACTCTCGCCGCCGCCGGTCGGCTCGGCCTCCGGGTCGGCCAGCCAGGCGTTCAGATCGTCGGGGTGCCGCTCGCGGACCTCGCCGAAGGTCAGCCCCTCCCAGGCGCCGAAGTCGGTCTCGGCCAGTCCGTCCTCGACCGTGACCTCGAGGCCGAGGCGGGCGGCCACGGCCGCGGCCGTCTCGCGGGTGCGGGCGAGCGGGGAGGCGAGGATGTGCTGGATGGTCCCGCGCCGGGCGAGAGCGGCGGCGACCCGCTCGGCCTGCTCCCGGCCGACGTCCGAGAGGGAGGGGTCGGTGCCGCCGCTGCCGGAGAACCGCTTCTGCGGAGTGAGCGGCGTCTCGCCGTGCCGCAACAGCACGAAGGTGGCGGGCGCCCCGAGATCGGGCGCCGCCCCCCAGCCGACGGAGGGGGTGGCCGCGGGCGTGACGGCGGCGGAGGCTGCGGGAGAGACGGGAGACACGGGAGAGGTTGACGCCGCATCCGCAGCCGGAGCCGTATCCGCAGCCGGGGTGGCGACCGTGCGGGCGGCGCGGAGATCGGCGTCGGTCTTCGTCGCCTTCTCCTGCGCGGCGACCGCGGTCGGGGCCTTCTCCTGGGCAGTGTCCGCGGTCATGTCGGTGGTCGGGTCGGTGGTCGGGTCGGTGGTCGGGCGGGACCGGGCCAGGGCCTCGCGGGCCTTTGCCGCGCCTGCCATGGCGTCGCCAGGCGGGCCGGAGGGCTCGGGTGCGGCCGGGGACACGGGGACGCGGGCGTCGAGCTCGGCCCGCGACGCACCGGCGTCCCACTGCTCACCCCGCTTGCCCGCGTCCATCGCCTCGTTCGCCAGACGGTCGGCGTGCTTGTTCCGCTCGCGCGGCATCCACTCGTAGGTGACCTGCCCGGGCGGGAGGATCCGGGCCGCCTCGGCGGCCAGCGGCTTCATGTCGGGGTGCTTGATCTTCCAGCGGCCCGACATCTGCTCGACGACCAGCTTGGAGTCCATGCGCACCCGTACGGTGGCCGACGGGTCGAGTTCGCGGGCGGCGTGGAGGCCGGCCACCAGCCCCCGGTACTCGGCCACGTTGTTGGTGGCGACGCCGATGTACTCGGCGCGCTCGACGAGCGTCTCCCCCGTCGCCGCGTCGATCACCACGCTGCCGTAGCCCGCGGGCCCCGGGTTGCCCCGCGACCCGCCGTCGGCCTCGACGATGAACTCCCGCACGACGTACGCCCCTTACCGACTCCGACTCCGACTGCTGACTACCGACTCCCACCGTCGACGGCCGGCTGCCGACTACCGACTGCCCACGGCGGACTACCGACCACCGACTGCCGACTACCGACTACCGATTGCCGACTACAGGCCGGACTCGGACGTACGCACGAGGATGCGACGGCAGTTCTCGCACCGTACGACCGTGTCGGACGGGGCCTTGCGGATCTCGGCCAGCTCGGTGATGGCGAGCTCCTGGCGGCAGCCCTGGCAGGTCCGCTGGTAGAGCCTGGCCGCGCCGACGCCACCCTGCTGCTCGCGCAGCTTCTCGTACAGCTTGAGCAGATCGGCGGGCACGGTGGCCGCGATGACCTCGCGCTCCTTGGTGACGGTGGCGGACTCGCCGTCGAACTCCTCCAGGGCCGCGTCCCGGCGCGCGACGGCGTCGTCGATCTTCCCCTGGACGGAGCCGACCCGCTCGGTCAGCTCGGCGGCCCGCTCCTGCGCGCTCTCACGGCGCTCCATGACCTCCAGGACGATGTCCTCGAGGTCACCCTGGCGCTTGGCGAGGGAGACGATCTCCTTCTGGAGGTTCTCCAGGTCCTTGGAGGAGGTGACGGCCCCGGAGTCGAGCCGCTGCTGGTCGCGGGCGGCGCGCTGACGGACCTGGTCGACGTCCTGCTCGGCCTTGGTCTGCTCGCGGGCGGTGTCGCTCTCCTCGGTCTGCGCCGCGACGAGGAGGTCGCGCAGCTGCGTGAGGTCCTTGTTCAGCGACTCGATCTCGGCGTACTCGGGCAGGGACCTCCGCTTGTGCGCGAGCTGCTGAAGACGGGCGTCGAGGGCCTGGACGTCGAGGAGTCGGATCTGGTCGGCGGGCGCGGCGTTCAGTTGGGGGCTCCCATTGAGCTAGAGGTGGCGTTGGACGCCGCGTGGGCCGTCCAGGGGTCGGTGACCGTACGGGAGACATGGACCCGCAGGCCCCACCCCCGCCGGTCGGAGATCTCGTCGAGCTGGGTGGCGGCCAGCTCGCACCAGGGCCATTCGGTGGCCCAGTGCGCCGCGTCGAGCAGCGCGAGAGGTGAGTGGGCGCCGTGGGCGCGGTCCGCGATGAACTCCGACACCGGGTGGTGGCGCAGGTCCGCGGTGAGGAAGGCGTCGACGCCGGACGCGCGGACGTGGTCGAACAGGCTGTCCCCGGAGCCGCCGCTGACGGCGACGGTCCGTACGAGCGCCTCCGGGTCCCCCGCCGCCCGGATGCCCTGCGCGGTGGCGGGCAGCCGCTCGGCGACGCGGGCGGCGAACTCGCGGACGGTGAGCGGGTGGTCGAGCTCGCAGACGCGCCCGAGGCCACGACGCCCCTCGGGGTCGCTCGGATCCGGCACGAGAGGACGCACGACCCGCAGGTCGAGAGCACCGGCGAGGGCGTCGCTCACCCCGGGATCGGCGGTGTCGGCGTTGGTGTGCGCGACGTGCAGGGCGATGTCGTTCTTGATGAGGGTGTGCACGGCGCGGCCCTTGAAGGTGGAGGCCGCGACGGTCGTCGTCCCGCGCAGATACAGCGGATGATGGGTGACGAGCAGACCGGCGCCGAGCCGCACGGCTTCCTCGACGATCTCCTGGACGGGATCGACGGCGAACAGAACCCGGGAGACCTCCTGCTCGGGGTCGCCCACGACCGTGCCGACCGCGTCCCAGGACTCGGCCCGCTCGGCGGGCCACAGGTTCTCCAGCGCGGCGATGACTTCAGACAGACGGGGCACGGGGAAAGGCTACCTGGCCGTCTCACCGGCCCGTACCCGTGCCGCCGATGCCGCCGCGGCCACGGCGGTCGCCGGCCGGGAGTGAGCGGGAGGCCGATGCACACGCCACCCACCACCCTCAGGCGAATCGCTTCTGCACCACACTTATGAGGGAAGAAGACCGCCCGGCGGTCCCACGTCCGTGCGTACGAAAACTAGCTTCGTCGCCGGAGGTGACCGAACGATGACGATGCCGGCCTGTGCGATCGAGCCCACCGCCGCGAACGGGGACGACCCCGAGGACGGCGCCGCCGAGCCCACGCCGTACGCGGAGCAGTACGCGGAGCAGCACGCGAGCGGCGCGATCACGGCCGATCACGTGGTCGCGGCCTATCGCGTGGTCGCGGCTGACCACATGATCGCGGCGGATCCCGTGATCCCCGAGGACCGTGGGAGTACGGAGGACCTTGGGAGTACGGAGGACCCTGGCATCCCTGAGGTCCGTGGGAGCACAGAGGTCCGTGGGAGCACAGAGGTCCGTGGCATCACGGGAGACTCCCGGGCCACGACGGACCACGCGATCACAGCGAGGCACGGGATCACGACGGACTACGCGATCACCGACTACCCCGGGTTCACGGGAAGCCGAGAAGCCGTTACGGACCCCGCGATCACGGTCGGCCATGAGAGCGAGACCGCCCTCATGGTCACGGGGGGCCGTGGGAGCAACACTGACCACGCGACCGCAGCCACCCACGAGACCGAGGCCAACCGCGTGATCACGATCGGACGTGGCAGCGAGGTGGACCGCGTGACCTCGGCCGGCCGCGCCGGGGAGGCCGACTGCGTGATCACGGCCGGGGGCGCCTACGCCGCGCGGCTCGCGCGAGCCGGTGACTCCTGGTTTCCCGAGCGCTGGACCCTGGACGGCCCCGAGCCGTACGCCGTGCCGCTGCCCGGCAACCAACCGGAGGAACCCGGCACGGAGGTGCAGCCGATGGCCGACGGCCGGGTTCTGATCCGGCGGCCGATCGAGGGACGGCACGCCTTCTCGCTGCTGTATCCGACCGGCCCCGGCACGGGCGAGCTGCCGCTGGGCGCCGTCGAGTGCCCGGACGAGGGCACCCGGCTGCACCTGCTCCCACCGGCTCCCTGCGGCGAACGCGCGTACGCCCTCGCCGTCGGCCGCCGCACGACGACCGTGTGGCTGGTCGCGGGCGGCACCTTCGGCCCCGAGTACCTCGCCGAGATCCCCGGCCGCTGCTCCGGCGGCGTCTGGCTGGACCGTACGGGCCGCATGCTCGCGCTGGACCGTGAGGTCGGCGGCCGCACCAAGACCATCGTCGTGGACCTGGAGCGCGGCGGCGAGGTGTCGCCCCTGCTGCAGATCACCGCCGACAGCGACGACCGCCTGCTGCTCGCCGACCCCGACAGCGGCCTGCTGCTCATCCGCTCGGACGCGCCCTCGCCGGGCGAGGCCCGCCTGGGCTGGGGAGTCCTCGGCAGCATGCTGCCGGTCCGCTTCCCGGAGTCCCTGCACCCGCCGGACCTCGCTCTCACCCCCTTCGCGAGCCAGCCGGGCCAGGCGCTGGTCCCCGAGGCCTGCGCGGTGGCGCTCCGCATCGACGGCCCCTTCGGCACCTGGGTGGGCGTATGGCGTCCGGCCGATCGTCGACTGCATCAACTCCGGGCACCTGACGGGTGGTTGGCGGGCAGTGGGCTGTGGACACCGGACGGCGTTCTCCATCTGCCGTACGCCACGGAGGCGGTGCCGTGCGGGGTGGCACCGCTGACGGCACCGGTCATCGCACCGCCTTCGTCGGCACCGCCGCCGTCGCCGTCCGAGGAGGCCTCGGCACTCGCGGAGCCGCCGAGGCCGGCGCCCACCACCCCCCGTCCGGTCCCCCTTCAGCAAGCCCCGCTCGGCCGACTTGTAACGAAGTAGCAGCGGTTGGCGTGGCCGCCTGGATCAGCCCCTCGGTGGGCCGGATAAAATCGCCCGGCTGTAAAGAAAGATCATGTTGACGGGGTGAATTCTTCCGATGAACGACGCAAGTACCAGGCAGCCGCTGTCCGCCGACTCCCAGGAGACGGCCGGACACGGCCGGCACCGGGGCCCGGTCTCGTCCCAGGACGGTGACTCGGCCCCACACGGCCGGCACCGCAAGCCGGCCGAGAACAGGGCCGACAGCTGGGTCGACAACTGGGCCGACAGCAGGGCCGAGGCAACTGTCTGACGGTACGCCGTACACCGAAGGGGCTCCGGTCGTCGATGGACGACCGGAGCCCCTTCGCATGCACGTCTGCCCTTGCCCTGCTCCTGCCCCGCCGCTCCCCCTCCTCCTGCCCCTACTCCTGCCCCTACTCCTGCCCTCGCCGTAGCCCCAGCACCTCCGCCGCGGCGAAGGTCTCTCCCCGGGGCCGGTCCGCGAAGTGCGCGCCGAGGACGGCGTCCAACTCCGCGTAGCCGAACACGTCCTCCTTGCTGTCGAACTTCGCCCGCACCCGCGGCCGTTCGACGACGGCGACCATGCCGCCGTGCGCGACGAGCAGCTGTCCGTTGATCCGGGCGGCGGCCGGCGAGGCCAGGTAGCCGACCAGTGGGGCCACATGCTCGGGCGCGAGCGGGTCGAGGCCGCCCTCGTCCGGCTGCGCGAACCCGGCGAAGACGTCCTCCGTCATCCGGGTGCGGGCGCGTGGGCAGATGGCGTTGGCCGTCACCCCGTACTTGGCGAGCGCGAGCGCCGTGGACGTCGTCAGCCCGACGACTCCCCCTTTGGCCGCCGCGTAGTTGGGCTGTCCGGCCGATCCCGCCAGGAACGCCTCCGAGGAGGTGTTCACGATCCGCCCGTACACCGGGCCGCCCGCCGCCTTGGAGCGGTCGCGCCAGTGGGCGGCGGCGAAGCGGGTCGTGTTGAAGTGTCCCTTGAGGTGGACCCGGACGACCGCGTCCCACTCGTCCTCGGCCATCGAGAAGACCATGCGGTCGCGCAGGATGCCCGCGTTGTTGACCAGCACGTCCAGCTTGCCGAACTCGCTGATCGTCAACTCGACCAGTTCACGGGCCTGTTGGAAGTCCGCGACGTCCCCGGTGTGGGCGAGCGCGGTGCCGCCGGCCGACCGGATCTCCCGCGCCACCTCCTCGGCGGGGCCGACCGACGCCTCGCCCGACCCGTCCCGGCCGGGCTGACCGTAGTCGTTGACGACGACGGCCGCGCCCAGCCTCGCCAGCTCCAGCGCCTCGGCCCGGCCGAGCCCGCGCCCGGCGCCGGTGACGATCGCGGCCAGTCCCTCAAGTGGCAGTTCCATCCGGACGGCCGCCCCTCAGATCTCTATGCACGTACGGAGCGCCGCCCCGGTGCGCATCTGGTCCAGCGCCTCGTTGATCTCGGTAAGCGCCACGCGATGGGTGATCAGGCCGGACAGGTCGATCCGGCCGGCCCGCCACAGGGCGATCGTGCGCTCGTAGGAGCGCAGGACGTCCCCGCCGCCGTACATCGAGGGCAGGATCCGCTTCTCGTCGAAGAACAGCTCGAACATGTTGAGCTGGAGGAAGTCGTCCAGGGCGCCCGCGCCGACGACGACGAGGGTCCCGCCGCGCCGGGTGTTGTCGTACGCGGTGCGGGCGGTGGCGGAGCGGCCGACGACCTCGAAGACGTAGTCGAACCCCTCGCCGCCGGTGACCAGTTGCTTCGCGCCGGGCAGCTCGTCCGGTGATACGGCCTTCGTGGCGCCGAACGCGAGGGCGGCCTCCCGGCGCGAGGCGACCGGGTCGACGGCGACTATCTCGGCGGCGCCCTTGAGCCGCGCGCCCTGGATCGCGGAGATGCCGACGCCTCCGCAGCCGATGACGGCGACCGACGAACCGGCTTCCAAGTCCGCCGTGTTGAGGGCGGCGCCCAGGCCCGTGGTCACTCCGCAGCCGATGAGCGCGGCGATGTCGAAGGGGACGTCGTCGGGGATCGGGACCGCGCAGCCCGCGTCGACCACGACCTCCTCGGCGAAGGTCCCGGTGCCGGCGAAGCCGAAGACGTCTCCGCCCGGGCGGCGGAAGTTGGGGGTGCCCGCGTTCATGAACCCGGCCAGGCACAGTTCGGTCTGGCCGCGCTTGCACGCGGGACACGCCCCGCAGGCCGGCAGCCAGCAGACGACGACGCGGTCACCGGGCTTCACCCGGGTGACGCCCTCCCCCACCTCCAGGACCTCGCCCGCTCCCTCGTGACCGGGCACGAAGGGCGCGGGCTGCGGGAGCACCCCGCCCATCGCGGACAGGTCCGAGTGGCACAGGCCCGTGGCCCGTACCCGGATCCTGACCCGTCCGGGGCCGAAGCCCACCGCCTCGACGTCGTCGAGGACCTCCAGCTTGTCCTGGCCGATCTCGTGCAGTACGGCTGCGCGCATGGTGCGGCTCCCCTCGGGTCCCCTCGGATGCTGGGCGGTTCTGGAGGTGAATTCAGCTGCGGTGGATTCAGGTGCGGTGAACACAGGTGCGGTGAATCAGTTGCGTTGAACTCAGCCGCTGCTGGAGGTGGTGCGGGTGGTAGGTGGTGCGGGTGGCAGGCGGTGGTTCAGGCGGGTGCTTCCGGTGGTTCAGGAGTGTTCGACGAGTGTGTCGGCGAGGACGGGTGCGTCGGCCCGTTGTACGGCGCTCACCGCCACCCGGACGGTGCCTTCCGCGCGCCACATGCGGATGCGCAGGGTCTCTCCCGGGAACACCACCCCGGCGAACCGCGTGGCGTAGACGCGCACCCGGCTCACGTCGCCGTCGAGCAGTGTGTCGACGACCGCCTTGAGCGTGATGCCGTAGGTGCACAGGCCGTGCAGGATGGGCCGGTCGTACCCGGCGAGTTTCGCGAACTCCGGGTCGGCGTGCAGCGGGTTGTAGTCGCCGGAGAGCCTGTAGAGCAGGGCCTGGTCCTCGCGGACGGTCCGCTCGACCACCTTGTCGGGCTCACCGGCGGGCGGCTCGAGCCGGGCGGAGGGGCCCCGGTCGCCGCCCCAGCCGCCTTCTCCCTTGACGAAGATCTGGGCGTCGTTGGTCCACAGCGGCCCGTCCTCGTCGGCGACCTCGGTGCGCATGACGAGGACGGCGGCCTTGCCCTTGTCGTAGACGGCGGCGATGCGTCCGGTGGCGGTCGCCCGGCCCGCCACCGGGAGAGGACGGTGGATCTCCAGGCGCTGGCCGCCGTGCAGGACGCGGGCGAGGTCGACGTCGACGCCGGGCATGGACAGTCCGCTGATCACGCCGGGCGAGCCGGAGCCCGCGACGGTGGCGAAGCTCGGCAGGACGTGGAGCCGGGACTCCAGCGTGTAGCGCAGTTCGTCGGGGTCGGTGGCCGGGACGCCCGCGCCGATGCCGAGGTGGTACAGCTGGACGTCCCGGCGATCCCAGGTGATCTCGCCGGTCCGGGGTTCGGCGGCGAGCGCCTTGGCTGCGTCGATGGGCATGGAGCTCCTGATCGCTCGGATCGATCGGGTCGATCGCATCGTTCAGAGACCTCGGCACGGCCGTCCGCACCGATCGGCCGCACCGAGGCCGTCACGCGGCCGCGGAACCCGCTCGACCCAAACGGATCTAGAACGCGTTCCAGTGCGGCGACCCCCTGTATAGCCCAGGCCCCGGAAGTTGTGAAGACACCTGACGGCATGTCAGAAACGGTTGCCGATGACATTTGTACTGCCCGACTGCGTACATCCGGCACTGCCGCGAGCGGGCCCGGAACCGTAGCGTCGAAGACAGGCACACCGCCGAGCGCGGATGGTGGACACGCAGAACCGGGGGACGGACATATGACCAGGTCGTTCGAGGACCGACGCCACGCAGCGGCCTGCCGCCGGGACGCCTGGCGCTCGACGTTCGGCGCGGCACGGGAGCACCTGCGGCACCGGGGCGCGGACAAGGAGCGCTTCAAGGCCGAGCACCGCGACGCCCGCCGGGCCGGGCAGGTTCCCGAGGACCCGGGTCCGCCGGCCAACGGCTTCTCCCTGTTGCCGTGGCTGCTGATGGGGATGGGCGCGTGCTCCAACCTCTTCCAGGGCGAGGCGAACCCGTGGATCGGCGGCCTGGGCCTGCTGACGTTCAACTCGCTCTACATCCACATCGCGTTCCGCGCCTTCGTGAAGGAGGCCCGCGAGGCGACCTCCACGCGGGTGGCGCTGGTGCTGCTGGGCCTCGTGACCTGCGGACTCGCCCTCGGCTACGGCGGCAGCTGGCTGCTCTTCCTGCCGCTGTTCGGCCTCGCGACGGGCGCGGTACTGCGCGGCTCCGAGCTACGGACCATCGGTACCGCCGTCGCCGTCCTGGCGGGCGCGGTCGCCTGCGTCCGCGACGGCTGGGGCGGCCTCACCATCGCCTACGCCACCTGGATATCGACGATGGTGACGGCCGCGATCCTCTCCCTCTCCGAAGCCGTACGGGAGCTGCGCGCCGCCCGTGAGGAACTCGCCCGCCGGGCGGTGGAGGAGGAGCGGCTGCGCTTCTCCCGCGATCTGCACGACCTGCTCGGCCACACTCTCTCGGTGATCGTGGTGAAGTCGGAGGCGGCCCGGCGGCTGGCGCCGCGCGACATGGACGCGGCCCTCTCCCAGGTCATCGACATCGAGGCGGTGGGCCGTCAGGCGCTGACCGAGATCCGCGAGGCGGTCACCGGCTACCGCGAGGGCAGCCTCGCCGGCGAGCTGGACCGGGCCCGCTCGGCGCTGACGGCGGCGGGCGTCGAACCGTCGGTGAGCCGGTCGGGACCGCCGCCTGATCCGAAGACCTCGGCCCTGCTGGGCTGGGTGGTGCGCGAGGCGGTCACCAACGTCGTCCGGCACAGCGACGCGAGCCACTGCGGGATCACGGTGTCGGGCACCCCGGAGCGGGTCCGACTGACGGTGACGGACGACGGCGGCAGCGGAGGCGAAGGCGAAGGCGGCAGCAACTGTGGCAGCAGCGGTGACTGTGGCCACAGCGGCGGCACCGCAGCGGGCGGCGACAGTCGCTGCGCGCCGGGCGGCGGCACCGGACTCACCGGCCTGCGCGAGCGCCTGGCGGCGGCGGGCGGCACCCTGACGGCGGGGCCGGGACCACACGGCGGCTTCACGGTAACGGCAGAACTGCCGGTGGAACTCCCGCTGTCGCGAGCGGGCACCGACTCCGGCACCGACTCCGGCGCTGGCTCCGGCACTGGCACCGTCGACAGGACCGACGCCAGGACCGCCACCGACGCCGACATCGGCACAGCCACCAGCACCGGCACAGCCACCAGCGCCGGCACCGGCACCGGCACCGAAGGCATACGGCCCCCCGCCGTGCGGCCCGCGGACACCGTGCCGTCCGTGGCCGGCGGCCCTAACCTGGGCCCGTGACCGAGATGCCGGGTTGGCCCGTGAACGAGATGCCCCGCGACCACCGCCCCACCAAGTCCATCAGAGTGCTGCTCGCCGAGGACCAGGGCATGATGCGCGGGGCGCTGGCCCTGCTGCTGGGCCTGGAGGCCGACATCGAGGTCGTCGCGCAGGTGGGCACCGGGGACGCGATCGTGGACGCGGCCCTTCTCCACCGGCCGGACGTCGCGCTCCTCGACATCGAGCTCCCCGGCATCAGCGGCCTGGACGCGGCCGCCGAGCTGCGCGACCAGGCGCCGGGCTGCCGGGTGCTGATCCTGACCACGTTCGGCCGGCCCGGCTATCTACGCCGGGCCATGGAGGCCGGGGCCTCGGGGTTCCTGGTCAAGGACGGCCCGGTGGAGGAGCTGGCGGCGGCGATCCGCCGGGTGCTGGCCGGCGAGACGGTCGTGGACCCGGCACTGGCCACGGCCGCGCTCAGTGCCGGCCCGAACCCGCTCACCGCCCGCGAGTGCGACGTCCTGAAGGCCTCCGTGGACGGCGCGACCGTCGCCGACATCGCCGACAAGCTGCACCTGTCGGAGTCCACGGTCCGCAACTACCTGTCCTCCGCGATCGGCAAGACGGGTACCCGCAACCGTATGGAGGCGATGCGGGAGGCTCGGCAGCAGGGCTGGCTGTAGAGGTCTGGACCGCCGCTGGCATAGTGCGCGCATGTCCTTACCGATACGGATCCTCAGGCGTCCGGCCGCGCCGGCGACGAGTATCGCGGCACTGTTCGCCACCGCGCTGCTCGCCATGGCACTGTTCGGCCCGGCGGTGGCACCTGCCGCCGCCGACGGCTCGAAGCAGGTCGTGATGCGGTTCGAGACCGCGGAGACCTACGTCATGTACAACGCCGACCAGGGGGCCGAGGCGTCGAACGACGGCTTCGTCGTCCCCGTCTTCGTCGAGTCGAGCAAGGGCGGCGAACCGGCACGCAACGTCCGGGTCGTGGTGGACGCGTCGGGTCTGGCGGGCGTCGCCCGGCTCGGTGACAAGGAGATGTGCAAGGCCGAGGGCCCGGTCTACACGTGCGAGTACGGCAACCTGCAGAACGGCGACGGCGAGAGCTACGCGCCCCTCTCCATCCTCGGGGTGGACGGCGTCGAGCCGGGCGACAGCGGGACGGTGACGTACACGGCGACCGCCGACAACGCGCCCACCATCACCGGCACCACCCGGATGACCGTCGGCGGTCCGACGCTGACCGCGCCCGGGCAGGAGAAGGGCGTGAGCGGGCTGGCGCCGGGGAAGTCCGCGAACGTGATCGCACGGCTGGCCAACAACACCCGCTTCCCCACGAAGCAGGGGGTCGCCCTCCAGGTCAACGTGTCGGAGGGGCTGACGCTGACCGCCCTGCACAGCAACTGCTACTACGCGGGGCCCGCGCCCACCTCCGCCTGGTGCACGTTCCCCACCAAGGCCGCGGCGGGCGCCGCCTACCGCGCCAGCGCTCCGCTGGTCTCCACGGTCACCGCACCCAAGACGCTGACCGGCGAAGTGACCTACACCTGGTCGTCGCCCCCGGCCCGCCCCGCCGGCCACACCGTGCGAGGCACCGGCGCCCCGCTCACCCTGGTCCGCACGGCGGCCCAGGACTTCGACGACAGTCACGGCAGGCTCGGGATCACCACCACCGTGCAGGTCGACTACCGCCCGGTCACCGCGACCGTCCGGGGCCGGGTCGGCGACACCGTGAAGGTGTTGCTCGGGCTGGAGGACCTCGGCCCCGGCCGGGTGTCGGGCGACGAGGAGCAGGGCCGTTTCGAGGTGGTCCCGCCGGAGGGCACCACGGTCACCTCGATCCCGTACGTCTTCGAGGGGGACGACGGGAAGTGGGCCTGCAAGCGACCGGACAAGCCCGGCGGGGCGTTCGTCTGCGAGATCGGCTACGACGGCTTCTACGATGCGCGGCACGAAGGGGGCACGACCGCGATCGGCTTCCACATCCGCATCGACCGGCAGGTCCCGGGCGCGAAGGGCACGATCCGCACGTACAACCCGTTCGACCGGACCCCGGCCAACGACATCGCCGTCATCCCGCTCGACGCCTCGCCCGCCCCGCCCTACCGCTTCTCCAGTCACCCCTGGGCGTGGACCGCGGGCGCCCTGGCCGTCGTACTCCTGCTCCTGGCAGCGGTGTACCGCAGTCGCCGCCGGCACGCGACCTCGTCGTGAACGCCGCCCTTTCGTGAGCGCGCCCCCCGCAGTCAGCGCGGCCCGCCCTGAACGCGCCCTCGCAGTCAGCGCGGCCCCGCTGAAGGCCCCCTCGCAGTCAGCGCGGCCCGCCCTGAACGCGCGCCCGCCCTGAACGCGTCCGCGTCCTGGCTAGATGCCCTCGCCGTCCGGCGCAGCACCCGCAGCGAGCCGGTGTCCGAGATCTCGGTGAAGGCCCCGGAGTCCAGGGCGCGCAGGTAGACGCGGTAGGGGGCCTGGCCGGTGAACTCGTCGACCGGGTCGGGGAACACGTCGTGGATGACGAGGAGACCGCCCTCGGCGACGTGCGGGGCCCACCCCTCGTAGTCGGAGGTGGCGTGCTCGTCGGTGTGGCCGCCGTCGACGAAGACGAGGCCGAGGGGCGAGTTCCAGAACGCGGCGATGCGCGGCGAACGCCCGACCAGCGCGACCACGTGCTCCTCCAGGCCCGCGCGGTGCAGGGTCCGGCGGAAGGCGGGCAGGGTGTCCATCAGGCCGACCTCGGGGTCGACGGTGTCCGGGTCGTGGTACTCCCAGCCCGGCTGCTGCTCCTCGCTGCCCCGGTGGTGGTCGAGCGTGAGCGCGCTGACCCCGGCCTGCCGGGCCGCGTCCGCGAGCAGGATCGTGGAGCGCCCGCAGTAGGTGCCGACCTCGAGCAGCGGCAGCCCGAGCGCACCCGCCTCGACGGCGGCCGCGTACAGCGCGAGTCCCTCGTCGACCGGCATGAACCCCTTCGCCGCCTCGAACGCGGCCAGGATCTCGGGCTTGGGTGCCGCGGGCATGGGGGTCCTCCGGTGGTACGTGCGTGTGGGTGCTCCGTGCGTATGGCCGCCCATGCTGCCGCACCCCCCGCCGCCGAGGCGACAGGGGGTGCGGTAACGACGGGCCGGAGTCGCGCGCGGTGCGCGCGGCCCGGCCCGGCGGGGTCAGGCGTCGACCGTCTCGCCCGGCAGGGCCAGGTCCAGGTCGACCGGACGCTCGTCGCCCGCGTGGGTCGCGGGTGCGGTAACGACGGGCCGGAGTCGCGCGCGGTGCGGCGGCCGGGCCCGGCGGGGTCAGGCGTCGACCGTCTCGCCCGGCAGGGCCAGGTCCAGGTCGACCGGACGCTCGTCGCCCGCGTGGGTCGCGGAGCTGGCCAGCGGGCCGTGGCCGGTGGCCTTGGCGGCGAGGACGTAGGCCCCCTGGGCGGGGACGGCGAGGGCGTAGCTGCCGTCCTCCTGGGACAGGGTGGCGCCGGCCTGGCGGCCTCGGCGGTCGATGAGCGTGACCTTGGCGCGGGCGACCGGGCCGCCTTCGGCGTCCAGGACCCGGCCGCGGAAGCCCCGCAGGACCTCCTCGGCATGCTTGAGGTTGGCGTCCTCCTCGCTGCTGGCGCGCAGCTGCGGCACGGCCGACGGGCGCTGCTGCCTGGGCAGGAAGAGGGCGAGGACCAGGCCGACCGCGACGGCGCCCGTGGCGATCAGGAAGGAGACGCGGAAGCCGTGCATGGTCGGTACGGCGACGCCGCCGACGTTGTTCGCGGTGTTGGCCAGCACCATGCCGATGACGGCGCTGGACACCGACGTGCCGATGGACCGCATCAGGGTGTTGAGGCCGTTGGCCGCGCCGGTCTCGGAGGCCGGGACCGCGCCGACGATCAGCGCGGGCAGGGAGGAGTACGCGAGGCCGATGCCGGCGCCGAGGACGACGGCGATGACGAGGCTCTGCCAGGCGGCGCTCATCAGGCCGAGGCCGGCGCCGTAGCCGATCGCGATGATCAGCATGCCGAGGATCAGGGTGAACTTGGGGCCGTACTTGGCGGACAGCCTGGCGTAGACGGGCGCGGTGAACATCATCGTCAGGCCGAGCGGCGCGACGAGCAGACCGGCGACGACCATCGACTGGCCGAGGCCGTAGCCGGTGGCCTTCGGCAGTTGGAGCAGCTGCGGCAGGACCAGGGAGACGACGTAGAACGAGACGCCGACCATGATCGAGGCGAGGTTGGTGAAGAGGACGGCGGGGCGGGCCGTGGTGCGCAGGTCGACGAGCGGGGCCTTCAGCCGCAGCTCCATCACGCCCCACAGGACGAGGACGACGGCCGCGGCGGCGAAGAGGCCGAGGGTGGTGCCGGAGGTCCAGCCCCAGTCGCTGCCCTTGGTGATCGGCAGCAGGAAGAGCACCAGCCCGGTGGAGAGGCCGATCGCGCCCGCGACGTCGAAGGTGCCCTCGGCGCGCGCCGGGGACTCGGGGACGACGAGGAGGGTGAGGGCGATGGCGAGGAGGCCGAGGGCGGCGGCGCCGTAGAACAGGGCGTGCCAGTCGGCGTGCTGGGCGATCAGGGCCGCGAGCGGCAGGGCGAGGCCGCCGCCGACGCCGATCGAGGAGCTCATCAGGGCCATCGCCGAGCCGAGCTTCTCGCGCGGCAGCATGTCCCGCATCAGGCCGATGCCGAGCGGGATCGCGCCCATCGCGAAGCCCTGGAGTGCGCGGCCGGCGATCATCGTGATCAGGTCGCTGGTGAGGGCGCTGACCAGCGCGCCGACGACCATCACCGCGAGGCTGGCTATCAGCATGCGCCGCTTGCCGTACAGGTCGCCGAGGCGGCCCATGATCGGGGTGGCCACGGCGCCCGACAGCAGCGTCGAGGTCAGGACCCAGGTGGCGTTGCTGGGCGCGGTGCCCAGCAACTGGGGCAGGTCCTTGATGACCGGGACGAGCAGGGTCTGCATCACCGCGACCACGATGCCCGCGAAGGCGAGCACCGGGACGACGGCTCCGCTCGCTTCGCGGGTGGGCCGGTCGGTGGTCGTGTGCGTCATGGGGTGGGGCCTCCGGGGCGGGTCGTTCGGGGATTACATGGGAGCTGAACCTGTATGCATGGGCAACTATTCCGATGCTTTGGCGTACTAACGATTTCTTTATCTTCTCTTGAAGAAAGCGGCCGCAGGGACGGCCTGGCCCCCGGCGGCGGTGAGTCAGTCGACGAGGTAGGCGGGCGCGTCAGCGGGCGGGAGTCTGGAGGATGCCGCTGAGCAGCACGTCCAGGCCCCAGGCGTCGCGGTCGCCGGGCGAGAACAGGGCCGGCCGCAGCGCGGTGATCATCGGGTAGCGCTCGGCGGGCAGGGCCGCGTAGTGGCGGTCGGCGTCCGCCACCACGGTGTCCTCCTTGCCGCCCTTGGTGATGTAGGCGCTCTGCTCGGCGGCGGCCGCGGCGCTGTGGAGATGGAGCAGGTCGAGGGCCCAGGCGGCGGTGATGTCGTCGAGGCCGGCCTGCTTGAGCAGCGCGAGCATGCGGTCGAGGACGAGCAGGGCGTTGGCGCCGGTGGGGATCGCGCCGAGGGCGACGGCGGCCAGCCCCTCGTGCCGGCTCATGGCCTCGACGCTCGCCGCGACCAGGGCGTGCAGCTGCTCCCGCCAGGTGCCCTCCGCGGTGAGCGGGACCCGGGCGAGCGCCTCGTCCAGCATCGCGGCCATCAGGTCGTCGCGGTTGGCGACATAGACGTAGAGCGAGGCCGGCCCGGTGTCGAGCTCCTTGGCGACGCGGCGCATGGTCAGCGCGTCCAGCCCGTCGCGGTCGAGGATGGCCAGCCCGGCACGCACGATCGCCTCGCGGCTGAGGGGGGCCTTGGCGGGGCGCGCGCGGCGGCTGATCGGCTCGGGGGTCACGGGGAGAGGGTAACCGGGAACGAACGCCGGTCGACACGAACGCCGGTCGACACGAACAAGAACCGTGACGAACAACGACCGTGACGAACAGCGTTTGACACGAACAGCGTTCGCTCCTACTGTCACGACCACGGCTAAACGAACAGCGTTCGCCACGAACGACGTTCGCAGCGTTCAACGAAGGAACCGCCATGATCCTGATCACCGGAGGCCGCGGCGCGGTCGCCACCCGCCTGCTCGCCCTCCTGCACGCCGACGGCATACCCGTGCGCGTCGGCTCCGCCGCTCGCGGCGACCTCACCCCGCCACCCGGCGTCGAGGCCGTCGCCCTCGACCTCACCGACCCCTCGACCTTCCCCGCCGCCCTGGCCGGCGTCACCTCCGTCTTCCTCTACGCGAACCCCGAGCACATCACCGAGTTCGTCGACCACGCCCACCGCGCCGGAGTCACCCATGTCGTGGTGCTGTCCAGCTCGAGCGTCCTGGGCGCGCTCGGATCAGAGCCGAAGGACGACCCTCTGGCCGGCTCCCATCTGGCCGTGGAGCGGGCGCTGCTCGCCTCCCCGATCCCCACCACCCTCCTGCGCCCGGGCTCCTTCGCCTCCAACGCCGCGTCCTGGGCCTGGTCCGTCAGGGCCGGACTGCCCGTCAGCCTGCCCTTCCCCGGCGCCCACACCGACCCCCTCCACGAGACGGACCTGGCCGAGGCCGCCCACGCCGTCCTCACCGACCCCCGGCACCGCGGCGGCCGGTTCACCCTCACCGGACCCGAGTCGCTGACGTTCGCCGAGCAGATCGACCGGCTGGCCGCCGTCACCGGGCGCGCCATCGCGGTCAAGCACGTCACCGCCGAGGAGTGGAAGAAGGAGACGGACGGGCACATCCCCGCCGTCTACGCCGACGCCCTCCTCGCGTGGTGGGCGTCCACGGACGGCAGGCCCGTCGCCCTCACCCGCACCGTCGAGGAGCTCACCGGCCACCCCGCCCGCCCCTTCACCGTCTGGGCCACCGACCACCTCGCCGACTTCACCGCCCGCTGAACCACCGGCGGCCCGGGACGACCCCGCACCCGCGCCCCAGGCCTAAATCCCGATGCAAGGGGCGCAACCGGATCGAGACCATGACGCCCATGCTGGAAACCGCCGACACCACCCGCGCCCGGAGATACCGCCGTCCCGCCGCTCCCGCCTGGCTGCTCGTGGCGCTCGCCTGCGCCGGACAGTTCCTCGTCGGGTCCTGTTGATCAACGTCCCGGTCGGTGTGGTGCTGCTGGCCGGCTCGCTGTGGTGGCTGTCCGAGAGCCGGGCCGGCGACGGCCGCCGCCCGGACCTGCCGGGCGCGCTGCTGGTCACGGCCGGCCTCGCCACGCCGGCGTACGGCATCTCGCGGACGGACGCCGAGGGCTGGACGGCGCCGGCCACGCTCGTCCCGTTGGCCGCCGGGCTCGCGTCGATCGGCCTGTTCCTCGCCGTCGAGGCCCGGACGGCGGACCCGTTGAGCCGCTCGGGCTGTTCCGGCTGCGGGCGGTGTCGGCGGCGAACGCGGCTGGGGGCACCCCCTCCGGGGGAGTTCGTGAGCGGCTCGGCCATGTTCTCCATGTGGTTCCTCATGACGCTGTACGCGCGGAACGTGCTGGGCTACACCCCGCTGGAGGCGGGCCTGGCGCTGATGCCGAGCCCGCTGGCCATCGTCGTCGCCTCGAAACTCGCCCCCCCCGTTTCATGCGCGCGGCCGGGGCCCGCACCGTGGCCACGCTGGGCACGCTGCTCGCGGCGGCCGGGTTCGCCCGGCAGTCGACGATGAGCACGGACGCCGGGTACGTCACCGGGATTTTGCTGCCGGGCGTCCTGATGATGCTGGGCGCGGGCGTGGCCTCGACCCCGCTCGCCTCGCCGGCCATCTCGGGCGCGGGGCCGGGCGAGGCGGGTCTGGTGTCCGGCCTGGTCAACACCTCCCGCACGATGGGCGGCGCGCTGGGCCTGGCGGTGCTGTCGACGATCGCCTCCTCGATCGCGGCGGGGCGCGGGACACCGGAGGCGCTGACGGAGGGGTACGCACTGGCCTTCCGCACCGGCACGGGCGTACTGCTGGCGGGCGCGGCCCTGATGCTCCGGTGGCTGCCCCGCCGGACCCCCACCCCCTGACGTCCGAACGGAACCTGCCGAACGGAACCTGCCGAACGGAACCTCGCCGAGCGGAACCTGGCCGAGCGCGCCGCCCGGAGCGGGACCCGCCGGACACAAGGACCGCCGAGGCACCAGGCCGGCGGGACCGCGCGACGCGACCCGAGGATGTCCTCACGACGAACAGGCGGCCTCGGCCACAACCCCGACGGCCCGTCGGACGAGACCGTGCGGGCCGGCCCAGCGGGACCACCGTCCGTCATCCGTCCGGCCGCCGTCCCCGTGAGACCTCGCCGGGGTGGCCGTTAGGGTGGCAGGCGTGTCGTACGCAGGCTCGAACCCCGGCCCCTCCGACCCCTCCGACCCCTTCGGCCCCTCGCGGCCGCGCCGCTCGCCGCTGCGCCGCCCGCTGACCGTGGCGCTCGCCGCGCTCGTGCCCGGGGCGCTGCTGGGCTGGCTGGCGTACGAGGCGCTGGGCGGGACCGGGAGCGGCGGGGCCAACGGACCGGGGGCGGGCTCGGGGGCGGCGCCGAGCGTCCTCAGCTCCCCCGCGAACGGCGCGGACAGTGCGGGCGGCACGGGCGGTGACGGGAAGACGGGCGCCGGTACGAGCACCGCGTCCGCGTCCGCCCCGGGCGGTGCCGGCGCGACCTCGCTCCAGGGCAAGGTCGTCGTCATCGACCCCGGCCACAACCCCACCAACTACCGGCACACCGCCGACATCAACCGCGAGGTGGACATCGGCACCAACCGCAAGGAGTGCGACACGACGGGCACGTCCACGAACTCCGGTTACAGCGAGGCGCAGTTCACGCTGGACGTGGCCCACCGGCTGCGCGCGCTGCTCCAGCGGCAGGGCGCCACGGTGCGGCTGACGCAGGACGCGGACCGGCCGTACGGCCCGTGCGTCGACGAGCGCGCCCGGATCGGGAACGCGGCGCACGCCGACGCGGTCGTCTCGATCCACGCCGACGGCGCCGGGGCGGGGCAGCGCGGCTTCCATGTGATCCTGCCGGGCGCGGTGCACGAGGGGGCCGCCGACACCCGCGGCATCGTCGCCCCGTCGAAGGACCTCGGGAAGCTGATCGCGGGCGACTTCACCCGGGCGACGGGCACTTCACCGTCCAACTACGTCGGCGACGGCACCGGTCTCGTCACGCGTGAGGACCTGGGCGGTCTCAATCTGTCAACGGTTCCCAAGGTGTTCATCGAGTGCGGCAACATGCGCGATACCAAGGACGCGGCGCTGCTGACCAGTGGCGCCTGGCGGCAGAAGGCGGCGCAGGGGATCTCTGAGGGAATCGTGAGTTTCCTGCACGGGTAGTGATCAGGGCACTCATCCCGGCGGACAGCGCGATCGAGGTGACGATAGTGTCGTCCCCACGATGAGGGGCCACCCCGCGCTTCACAAAGGGGCCTGACGGCGACATGGTGACAGCGACGCCTCTAGCGATATGTGTATGCGTGTACCGATGACGAGACGACTGACGAAGGACCTGAAGTGAATATCCGCTCCCTCACTCGAGGCGACGGCGTGGTGATCGGAGCAGCGGTATTGCTGTTCATCGCGTCGTTCCTGAACACGTTCGACGGCTCCGGCAGTGACGTCCCGAACGCCTGGGACAACCTCGGCCTCGTAATGAGCATGTATCTCGGCGGAATCATCGGTGCCGCCCTGATCGTCGTGGCCCGCGCGCTTCCGCAGCCGCGCAAGGTGGTCGGCCTCGACCTGGGTCAGTTCGGTGTCGCGCTGACGGTCTTCTCCGCGTGGACCGCGTTCTGGACGATCGTCGACCCGCTCGGCGCGTTCAGCGACTCCTTCGGCAGCACCGGGATCGACACGGGCTCCGGGCTGATCCTGGGCCTGATCGCCGCGCTGCTGCTGGCCGCCGGCGCGATCGCCACCCCGCTGGTGCCGGCCCTCCAGGCCGCCCTCGTCCCGGCGCCCAGGCCGGCCGCTCCGCAGCCCTACGGCGCGCAGCCGCCCGCCGGTTACGGCTACCCCGGCGCGCCGCAGCAGCCGTCGGCGTTCGGCGCCCCGCCGCAGCAGGGCCAGCCGGGTCAGCCGCCGTTCGGCGCCCAGCCGGGTCCGGCGCAGCCGTCGGGCGGGGACTTCTCCCCGTTCTGGTTCGCCGTGCCGGTGCCGCGTCCGCTGTACGCGGAGGACGGCGCGCCGACGCCGATCGCCGAACTGGCGCCGGGCACCTGGTACCTCGCGGTCGAGCAGGGCGCCCAGGGCCTGGTCGCCCAGACCCAGGACGGCCGCCGCGGTGTTCTGCGGGACGCCTCCGGCATCCAGCGCGGCTGAGTCCGCGCGACCGAGTCCGCGCACTGATCCTGCGCTCCGCACAGCGTCACGCACGGCCCCTCGCCCTTCCGGGCGGGGGGCCGTTGTCGTACAGTCGCAGCCTTCCTTTGTCTGACACACCGTCAGGAGGCGGACATGCGGCTCGGTCTGGCGCTCGGCTACTGGGGCCGCGGCCCCTCCCCCGACCACGTGGAGCTGGCGCGTGAGGCGGAACGGCTCGGCTACGACTCCGTGTGGACGGCGGAGTCCTGGGGCTCGGACGCCTTCACCCCCCTCACCTGGATCGCCGCCCGCACGACGACGATCGAACTGGGCACGGCGGTGGCGCAGATGGCGGCCCGCTCCCCCACCACGACCGCGATGCACGCCCTGACCCTGGACCATCTCTCCGGCGGCCGGATGACGCTCGGGCTCGGCCTGTCGGGCCCCCAGGTGGTGGAGGGCTGGTACGGCCGGCCGTTCCCCAAGTCCCCCCTGACCGCGACCCGGGAGTACGTGGACGTGGTGCGCCAGGTACTGCGCCGCGAGGCGCCGGTGGAACTGGACGGCCGCTTCCACTCCCACCCCTACCGCGGCCCGGACGCGACCGGCCTCGGCAGACCGCTCAGGTCCATCACCCACCCCCTGCGCCCCGAACTGCCGGTGCTGCTGGGCGCGGAGGGCCCGCGCAACGTCGCCCAGACGATCCGTATCGCCGACGGCTGGCTGCCCCTGTACTGGTCGCCGAACCGGCCGGACGCGTACGGCCCGGCGGTGGCGGAGCTGCCCGAGGGCTTCCGGGTCGCGCCCCTCGCCCAGGCGCGGATCTGTGACGACGTCACCGAGGGGCTGCTCCCCGTCAAGACCATGCTCGGCTTCTACATCGGCGGCATGGGCCACGCCACCCGCAACTTCCACGCCGACCTGATGGCCCGCATGGGGTACGAGGAGGAGGCCCGGCGCATCCGGGAACTCTTCCTGGCGGGGCGGCGCGAGGAGGCGGTGCTGGCCGTCCCGGACGCCTTCGCCGACGAGATCTCCCTGGTCGGCCCGCGCGAACGCGTCGCCGAGCGGCTGGAGTCCTGGCGCGAGGGGCCGGTGACGGACCTGCTGGTCCTCGCCCCGGACCGGACGACCCTTCGGACGCTGGCGGAACTCAACTCATAGCCACGGGCGCACGGAGAGCGAACACTCCACGTTTCAACCGGGATTCCGGGGCCAGACGGAAGTCATGTCTCGATATCGCAGTGGTTCCAACTCCGCCGGAACGGTCGTAGCGGTCGTCGCGGACGTCATGGCCGTCATCCTCGGGCTCTGGATCCTCATGTACCTGCTGGACGCCAACCGGGGCAACGACCTGGTCCAGTTCGTGCATCACGCGGCCGACTGGCTGGCCGGCTGGTCACGTGACCTGTTCACGTTCGACGAGGCCTGGGCACGCGTGGTGGCAGGGTACGGCCTGGCAGCGGTCGTCTACCTGTTCATCGGTCACGCCATCGCCAACCGGGTCCACCGCCACTGAGGCGGGTCCCGGGGCGGGTCCTGGGACCCGCCCCGGGAACGGGTCAGGCGCAGCAGTCCGCCTCGAGCCCGGACAGCCCGGACGGCAGCAGCTCCCCGCCGAACACGGCGCAGGTGGCCTCATGACCGCCGAGGGCCGCCACGGCGAGCAGCAGCGACCCGGCGGTCCAGGCGGTCAGCTCGCGGGGCCAGATCGCCTCGTCCTCGAACACGAACCCCGTCCAGTACAGGCCCGACTCCTCGTCGCGCAGATGCTGGATCGACTGAAGAATCTCCAGCGCCCGGTCGGACTCGCCCATCGCCCACAGGGCCAGGGCGAGTTCGGCCGACTCGCCCCCCGTCACCCACGGGTTGGGGACGACGCAGCGCACGCCCAGCCCCGGGACCACGAACCGCTCCCACTCGGCCTCGATCCGGGACTTGGCCTCCGTGCCGGTCAACGCACCGCCCAGCACCGGGTAGTACCAGTCCATCGAGTAGCGGTCCTTGTCGAGGAACCGCTCGGGATGCCGCCGTATGGCGTGCCTCAGCGCGCCCACCGCCAACTCCCAGTCGGGCTGCGGCTCTTCGCGCTGCTCGGCGATGGCCAGCGCGCAGCGCAGCGCCTGGTGGATGGAGGAGGAGCCGGTGAGCAGCGCGTCGGCGGTCGGGGTGCCGTCGTCGTCGCGGCGCCAGCCGATCTGCCCGCCGGGCTGCTGCAGCCGCAGCACGTACTCGATGGCCGCGTAGACGGCCGGCCACATGCGGTCCAGGAAGGTGTCGTCGCCGGTGGACAGGTAGTGGTGCCAGACGCCCACGGCGATGTAGGCGACGAAGTTCGTCTCGCGCCCTCGGTCGGTGACGTCGTCGAAGGCGCCGTCCGCGTACGCGGCGTACCAGGAACCGTCGTCGTTCTGGTGCCGGGCCAGCCAGCGGTACGCCCGCTCGGCGGCCTCGTGCTCGCCCGCCGCGTCCAGCGCCATCGCCGCCTCGGTGTGGTCCCACGGGTCGAGGTGGTGGCCCCGGAACCACGGGATGGCGCCGTCCTCACGCTGCGCGGCGAGGATGCCGGTGACGGTCACGGCGGCCTGCTCGGCGGTGAGGACCCCGGGCAGGACGAGGTGTTCTGTCCGGGACGTCGTCACTTGGCGTCCGCCCCGGTCTTCTCGGCCTGCTCGGTCTTCGCGGTCTGCTTCGTCTTCGCGGTCTTCGCCGTCTTCGGCGTCGTCGCGGTCTGGCCGGTCTGTTCGGAGAGCCGCGGCAGGTGCGGCTTGGTCGCGTACGCCACGAAGCTCTTGCCGATGAGCGGGTTCAGCGCCTGCTCGGCGACCCGGGTGGCGAGGGGCTTCTTCATGATGTCCCAGACCAGCAGCTTGTGGTACGCCCGCACCGGCAGCGCCTTGTCGTTGTCGACGCCGAACGCGCACTTCAGCCACCAGTACGGCGAGTGCAGCGCGTGGGCGTGGTGGGTGCCGTACGGCTTCAGGCCCGCCTCACGGATCCTCGTGAGCAGTTCGTCCGCCCGGTAGATGCGGATGTGGCCGCCCTCGACCTCGTGGTAGGCGTCGGAGAGGGTCCAGCAGACCTTCTCGGGGCCGTAGCGCGGGACGGTGATGGCGATCCGGCCGCCCGGCTTGAGCACGCGCACCATCTCCGCGAGGACGCCCTTGTCGTCCGGGATGTGCTCCATGACCTCGGAGATGATCACGACGTCGAAGGACTCGTCGGGGAAGGGCAGGGCGAGGGCGTCGCCCTCCATGGCGGTGGCGGTGGCGCCCTCGGGGGCCTCGCCGGCCTCCTTCATCGCCGCGAACCACTTGGCGACCTCGCGGATCTCCTCGGCGTTCTGGTCGAGGGCCACGACCTGCGCGCCGCGCCGGTAACACTCGAAAGCGTGCCGGCCGGCACCGCAGCCCAGGTCCAGGACTCGGTCGCCCGGGGCGAGCGGGAACCTGGAGAAGTCGACGGTCAGCACGTGGCCCTGCTTTCGCGATCGCGGTCGGATGCTTCGGATACGGCGTCGATGTCGGCCCCGGCGCCGACGGCCTCGACAGCTGCGGGGGCGGCGGGAGCCGCGGAAGGCGCGGAAGGCGCGGCGCCCCGTGGGCGACCGCCGTCGGCTATCGCCTCGCGGTACCGGGCCACGGTCCCCTCGGCGGCCCGCGCCCAGGTGAACCGCTCGAGCACCCGTTGCCGTCCGGCCGCGCCGAGCCGGGCCCGCAGCTCCGGATCGCCCAGCAGCCGTCCGAGACCCGTGGCCAGCGCACCGGAGTCGCCCGGCGGCACGGCCAGGCAGGTCTCGCCGTCACGCCCGGCGACCTCGGGGATCGCCCCGCCGGTCGTGGCGAGCAGCGGGGTGCCCGTGGCCATGGCCTCGGCGGCCGGCAGGGAGAAGCCCTCGTACAGCGACGGCACGCAGGCGACCTCCGCCGAGCGGACCAGGTCGACCAGTTCGGCGTCGGTGATGCCCTTGACGAATTCGACGGCGCCCTCGAGGCCGTACCGCTCGATCGCCTGGGCGACCGGCCCCTCCTGCGGGCGCTTGCCCACGACGACGAGATGGGCGTGCGGGTGCTCGGTGCGCACCTTGGCCAGTGCCTCGACGAGGAAGACCAGGCCCTTGAGCGGGACGTCCGCGCTGGACGTCGTCACGATCCGGCCCGGCACGACGGCCACGGCGGGGTTCGGCGAGAACAGGTCGGTGTCGGCGCCGATGTGGACGACGTGGATGCGGTCGTCGCGGACGCCGAGGTGGTCGATGATCTCCTGGCGGGAGGTGCCGGAGACGGTGAGCACGGACGGCAGCCGGCGCGCGACCCGCTTCTGCATCCGGGTGAACGCGTACCAGCGGCGCACGGAGTACCGACGCCGCCATCCCTCGGCGGCGTCCAGCTCCAACTGCCGGTCGACGGTGATGGGGTGGTGGATGGTGGTGACGAGGGGCGCGCCGACGTCTCCCAACAGCCCGTATCCCAGGGTCTGGTTGTCGTGCACGACGTCGAACTCGCCGCTGCGCGCGCGGAGGTGGCGGCGGGCCCGCAGCGAGAACGTCAGCGGCTCGGGAAAACCACCGGTCCACATCGTGCCGACCTCGAGGGCGTCGACCCAGTCGCGGTACTCGCCACGCTTCGGGGTGCGGAAGGGATCCGGCTGACGGTAGAGGTCGAGACTGGGCAGCTCGGTGAGGGAGAGACGGTCGTCGTGGCCGGGGTCCAGCACCGGATAGGGCTGGGAACCGATCACCTCGACGCGGTGCCCGAGACGGGCCAGCTCGCGCGAGAGGTGCCGTACGTAGACACCCTGGCCCCCGCAGAACGGGTTCCCCTTGTACGTGAGGAGCGCGATGCTGAGCGGTCGCCCGCCGTCGGCGGCGAGGTCGTGCCGGGGCCCTGCCTGACTGGCCTCAGCGGTCACTCCGGGCCCCCTTCTGCCTGCATTGTCCCGCGAGACTACGACGGGACGCTAATCTAGAACAAGTTTCAGACTTGATCGTTCGGGAGGCTCTGAATCTACCGGCAGGTAGGAGAGCTGTGAGCAGTGGATCAGGTGATTCACGCCACGGCCCACCACGCCGTCGCCGCTGTGTGCCCACTGAGCCTCACCGACTGTCACGGAACGGGACCCATGCCTGTGGAAGCCAGCACTCAGCGCCCTGCGCACTCCCCACTCACCGAGCGGCAGGAGGCGCGCCGTCGCCGCATCCTGCACGCGAGCGCGCAGTTGGCCAGCCGGGGCGGTTTCGACGCGGTGCAGATGCGGGAGGTCGCGGAGTCCTCGCAGGTCGCCCTGGGCACGCTCTACCGCTACTTCCCCTCCAAGGTGCACCTGCTGGTCGCCACGATGCAGGACCAGCTGGAGCACATGCACGGCACGCTGAGAAAGAAGCCCCCGACGGGCGAGCGGGCGGCGGACCGCGTCGCGGAGACCCTGATGCGCGCCTTCCGCGCCCTCCAGCGCGAGCCGCACCTGGCGGACGCGATGGTCCGCGCGCTGACCTTCGCCGACCGCAGCGTCTCGCCGGAGGTCGACCAGGTCTCCCGGCAGACGACGGCGATCATCCTCGACTCGATGGGCCTGACCGATCCCACCCCGGAGCAGCTCTCGGCGGTCCGCGTCATCGAGCACACCTGGCACTCGGCGCTCATCACCTGGCTGTCGGGGCGCGCGTCCATCGCCCAGGTGCGGATCGACATCGAGACGGTGTGCCGGCTGATCGACGTGACGGACCCCCGGCCACCCGAATAGAACGCACGCGCAGGACGCACGAACAGCACGAACAGCACCCGCGCACAGGGCACACGGGGCACACGGGGCACACGAAAGAGACCTACGAGACGACGAGGGCTTCCTTCGGATCCTGTCCCGCGACCTTCAGGTCCCTCGGTCCGTCCGTCGACGTCGGCCTCTGCGGATGCCTTCGCCTCTCGCAGAAGTCGGCTACTCCGGTCGGACCCCCTCATTCGCCTCGTAGGCCACTACCAGGATAAAACGTCCCAAAGGTGACGCAATACCCTTTCGGGAAATTTCTTCACTCCTCCGGCGGGAACACCGCCTCCCCGCTGCCCGCCAGCGTGATCATGATCGCCTCCACCGGGCAGCTCTCCGCCGCCGCCAGCACCCGCTCGCTGGCGTCCGTGTCCGGGTCGACCGGATGGGACTGGCGCGCGGTGTCGAGCCGGAAGCCGTCAGGCGCGTGGTGGATGCACTGGGCGGAGCCGATGCACAGGGACCGGTCCACCTCGACATACCACCTGTCCCCCGCCCCCACGCTCGAATCCGCTCGCGCGGGAGGCACCTCCACCCAGCTCATCCCTCCCATCCCGCCGGCAGGTGGATCATCTTGTGCTCGAGGTACTCGCCGAAGCCCTCGGGTCCGAACTCCCGCCCCAGCCCGGAGTTCTTGTAGCCGCCGAACGGTCCGAGCATGTCGAGGCTGAAGGTGTTCACCGAGTAGGTCCCGGTACGGACCTGCCGGGCGATCTCGATGCCGCGCTCGACGTCGGCCGTCCACACGCTGCCGCTGAGCCCGTAGTCGGAGTCGTTCGCGATCCTCAGCGCCTCGGACTCGTCGCCGTAGGGCAGCAGGCAGATCACCGGCCCGAAGATCTCCTCGCGGGCGATCCGCATGGAGTTGTCGACGTCGCCGAACAGGGTCGGCTCCACGTACCAGCCGCGGTCCAGGCCCGCCGGACGTCCGCCGCCCGTGAGGATCTTCGCGCCCTCCTCCTGCCCGATCCGGATGTAGTCGAGGTTCCGGCGCTGCTGCCGCTCCGCCACCAGCGGGCCGACCTGGGTCGCCGGGTCCAACGGGTCGCCGACGACCAGCGCGGCCGCCGCGGCGGCGAAGGCGTCCGCGAACTCGTCGTAGCGCGAACGCGGCAGGAGGATGCGGGTCTGCGCCACACAGGCCTGCCCGTTGTTCATGAAGGCGGCCGAGACGATCCCGGGGACGGCCGTGGCGATGTCCGCGTCCGGCAGGACGACCGCCGCCGACTTCCCGCCGAGTTCCAGGGTCACCCGCGTCAGGTTCCTGGACGCCACCTCCATAACCCGCTTGCCGGCCGCGACCGAGCCGGTGAACGACACCTTGCCGACGCCCGGATGCCCCACCAGGTACTCACTGACCTCGCGGTCCGCCGGCAGGATCGACAGCACACCCTCCGGCAGCCCGGCCTCCCGCGCGATCTCGGCCAGCAGATACGCGTCCAGCGGCGACTCCGGCGACGGCTTCAGCACCACCGTGCAGCCGGTGAGCAGCGCGGGCGCGAGCTTGGCGGCGGCGACGAACTGCGGCACGTTCCAGGGGACGACGGCCGCGACCACCCCCACGGGCTCGCGCCGCACGAGGATCTTCCCCAGCACGCCGTCGCGCCGCTCCTCGTAGGTGAAGCCGCGCGCGACGGTGATCGCCGCGTCCCACACCATCATCGCGCCGAGGGCCTGCGCGAGGACGCTCCAGGAGTACGGGGAGCCGTTCTCCGAGGAGATCACCCGGGCGATCTCCTCGTGGCGCAGCGCGATGCCGTCCTTGATGCGGGTGACGACGGCGATCCGCTCGTCGAGCGACAACCGGGGCCAGGGCCCCTCGTCGAAGGCCCGCCGCGCCGCGCCGACCGCCCGGTCCACGTCGCCCGTCGACGCGTGCGGCACCCGCCCGATGACCTCCTCGGTGTGCGGCGAGACCACCTCGATGACGTCCTTGCCCAGGGGATCGGTCAGTTCCCCGCCGATGAACAGCTGTCCGTGTTCCACGAGCTCGGCCATAACCACTGCCTTCGTCTACGTTTCTGACGGTGTTTCAGAAACTGATACCAGTTCTAGTTATAGTGGGCAATGGCCGTGTGACGGAGGGCAGATGAAGAGCAGTCAGGACGAAGCGGAACCCACCACCTACGACCATGGCGGAGGCGTCCGCTCGCTTCGGGTCCCCATCCCGGACAACCCGTTGGGCCACACCCTGGTGTACGTCGTCGACACCGACCGCGGACCCGTCCTGATCGACACGGGCTGGGACGACCCGGCGTCCTGGGAGGCGCTGACCGCCGGACTGACCGCGTGCGGCACCTCCGTCACCGAACTGGTCGGAGTCGTGATCACCCACCACCACCCCGACCACCACGGCCTGTCCGGTCAGGTGCGGGAGGCCTCCGGGGCGTGGGTGGCGATGCACGCGGCGGACACCTCGATCGTGCGGCGGACCCGCGAGACGCGTCCCGAGCGCTGGTACACGTACATGGCGGCCAAGCTCACCGCCGCCGGCGCCCCCGAGGAGCACATCGCCCCGCTCCGCACGCCTCCCGCCCGCCGCCGCCCCTTCCCCGGCCTGGCGCCCGCCCTCCCCGACCGCGAGATCGTCCCCGGCGACCACCTCGACCTGCCCGGCCGCCGGCTGCGCGCGATCTGGACCCCGGGCCACACCCCCGGCCATGTCTGCCTCCACCTGGAGGAGGACCACCCCGCTCGGCTCCCGGGCCACGGACGCCTGTTCTCAGGCGACCACCTGCTGCCGGAGATCACCCCGCACATCGGCCTGTACGAGGATCCCGACGACGCCACCGTCACCGACCCCCTCGGCGACTACCTCGACTCCCTCGAACGCGTCGGCCGGCTCGCCCCCGCCGAGATCCTCCCGGCCCATCAGTACGCCTTCACCGACGCGCCCGCCCGCGTGAGGGAGTTGCTCGTCCACCACGAGGACCGCCTCACCGGCCTCCTCGCCCTCCTCGCCACCCCGCTCACCCCCTGGCAGCTCGCGGAACGCATGGAGTGGAACCGCCCCTGGCCGCAAATCCCCTACGACTCACGGAACATCGCGGTCTCGGAAGCCGAGGCCCATCTGCGGCGACTGGTGAAACAGGGGCGCGCGGAGGCGGTCTCCGGAAGCGATCCGGTGACGTACGTGGCGGCGTAAATCGCTCGCAGCGGGCGAGGGCCCCTTGATACCAACGCCTCATGGACCCCTTGCGGCGGATGCTCGCCGAACGCGCCTGCGAGCGCCTCGTCGTGGGTCGGGCGGCGCTGTGGGAGTACTTCGGTTCACGCCCGGCGGCCTCCCACGGCGACCTCCCCCGGCGGACCAACACCCGACGTAAGCTGCTGACTTGATCGGATCGTCGGATCACGGGGCCAGGGGATCAGGGGATCAGAGGGCCATGAGATCTGGGTGATCAGGAGATCCGGGGATCACGGGGGATGAGGGCCGATGAATCATGCGACTGAGGCGTTCGAGCCACTACAGGCGGACGATCCGCCCCTGGTGGCCGGGTACCGTCTCGCCGCCCGGCTCGGCGCGGGCGGCATGGGCCGGGTCTACCTGTCGCACACGCAGGGCGGCCGGCCGCTGGCGATCAAGGTGGTGCGCCCGGAGCTGGCCGACGACCCGGCCTTCCGTCGACGGTTCCGCAGGGAGATCAAAGCCGCCCGGCGGGTCCGCGGCGCGTACACCGCCGAGCTGATCGACGCCGACGCGGACGGCGTACCCCCGTGGCTGGCCACGCTGTACGTGCCCGGGCCCTCGCTGGCGGAGGCCGTCGCCCGGCGCGGGCCGCTGCCCGTGCCCGCCGTGCTGTGGCTGATGGCGGGGGTGGCGGAGGCGCTCCAGGCGATCCACGGTGCGGGCATCGTGCACCGGGACCTGAAGCCGTCGAACGTGCTGCTGGCCGCCGACGGACCGCGCGTGATCGACTTCGGCATCTCGCTGGCCTCCGACATCACCTCGAACACCGCCACGGGCCTCGCCGTCGGCACACCGCAGTTCATGGCCCCCGAGCAGGCGACCGCGGGTGCGGTCACCGCGGCGACCGATGTGTTCGCGCTCGGCCAGACGGCGGCGTTCGCGGCCCTGGGCGAGCCGCTGTACGGGGACGGCCCCTCGGTCAGCGTGCTGTACCGGATCGTGCACTCGGAACCCGACCTGTCGCTGCTGCCCGAAGCGCTCCGTCCGCTGATCGCCCGGTGCCTCGCCGCCGATCCGGAGGAGCGGGCCACCCCGGCGGAGGTCGTCGAGTGGTGCCGGCGACGTCTGGACGGAGACGCGGACGACGGCGCCGGGCCGGCCGTCTGGCGGGAGGTCACCGGGCCGGACGTGACGGTTCCGTCTCCGGTCCCCGACCCCACCCCGGTCCACATGCCGCCGTTGCCCGCGGGGCCCTCGCACACGGCGTCGCAGCACACGATGCCCTTGCGCGCGTTGCCCCAGCCCGCGTTGCCCCAGCCGGCGACGCCTCTGTCCGCGATGCCCTTGCTCGCGCCGGTGCAGTCGCAGCTGACGCGGCCGGACGGGCGGCCGTCCCGGCGGCGGCGCACCGCGATGCTCGCGACCGCCGCCGTGACCGCGGGTGCGCTGGTGCTGACCGGCCTGGCGTGGACGGTCATGGAGGCCTCGGACCGGCTCCGCCACCGGGACACGGGCGGGGTGTCCTCGACGCCCGGGCCGGCCGGGTCCGCGCGGTCGTCGGCGTCCTCCTCGACAGCCGCGCCGGAATCGGTGGCCGGTGACCGGACACCCGACGGGGGCGGCTCCTCCTCGGCCGTCCCCAAGGCGCCGCAAGCCACCGCCTATCCCCTTCAGTGGCTGGACGCGAAGACCTCACTGGACATCAAGGAGCCGGTCCGGCGCGAGGACAGCAAGGGGGACATCCGCTTCACCTGCGAGACGACCGGCTGCGCGCTGGAGAGCGACACCAGCGTGTTCAACATGGTGTTCGGCGACCCCGGTGGCGGCCTCGAGTCGTGCCGCATCGTCCTCACCGGCGCCAAGAGCCACCGGCTTCCGCTCGCCGCGGCGGCGGCCGGCAGCGAGATCTGCGTCAAGCACCCCTCCGGGGACATCGCGCTGCTCGTGATCCAGGTGAAGTCGACCGCGCTGCCGGACAACGCCTTCGTGACCGCGGACATGACGGTCTGGCGGGCGGCCTGGTAGCGCTTCGTCAGCCGCACAGAGCGAGAACCTCGAACTGTGACGCCGCCCCGGCCCCGGCACACCACCCGTCCCGAGACGTCCTGACGACGATCTTCTGCCGAAGGCCGGCCTCAGTGGGGCGCCGCGACCGCAGTGCCCCAGGCCCGCTCGATCTCGGCGGCAGGAAATGGCGTCCGCTTGCTCTCGGTGAGGAAGCGGCGGTGGAATTCACCCAAGACCACGGCAGCTCGGGAATGCCGGTCGATGATCGCGGCGATTTCGCGCGGGACGTCACCCGGCTGGTGGCCGGCGATCCACTCGCGCAGGAACGCCTCGTGTTCCATACCGCCGCGCAGGCCATCGGGCATGTGGTGGCGGAGCAGATGGCTCACGGTGTGGCAGCGGTCATACACAAGGTGGTCGGAGAGGAACTCCGCCTCGGCCGCTGACAGTTCGAAGCTGGAGCTCAGGGCGAGTCCGAAGTCCGCGAAGTAGAGCAGCTGGCCGTCGGTCAGGACATTGGCGAAGTGGGCATCGAAGTGGACGAGTCCGCGCGAGCTCATGAAGTCACTCCCGCGCGCCAGGGCCTCCTCCACCCGTGGGTACGGCGAGCCCCCGCTGACCTCCGGCGCGGCGGTCCGGTGATCGTGCAGCCAGTCGGCGAGTGTCTGCGGGACGTGTTCCAGGAAGAGCACCAGGCTGGACGAGGAACGGCCGATGGCTTCCAGCCGCTCACGCACGGCCGATGAGCCCTCCCAGTGCACGACCGCCCCGTCGATGCCCCCGAACGCGTCGGCGAAACCCTCGGGAGGGGAGTCGGGCAGGATGCGCCAGTGGTACATCAGCGGAAAGCCCTCATACTCGTTCCCGAGGACCCAGTTGGTGGTCATGACATGCACGGCCAGCTCCCGCCAGGCACCGAACCCGGCCGAGCCCGCCCCGTACTGGTAGAACATCGGCAATCCGAAGAGGTTCGCCGTCGACCGCGCGTTCTCCGGCCGCAACTCGGCGTCCGTGAGGGGAACCCGCTTGACGAACACCCGCGTGCCTTCGATGTCCAGCTCCGCCGACCTGCCGCCGATGCCGGACCCGAGCGGGTCCGCGGCGGCAACGACCTCGCCGAGCTGACGGTCGCTCAGCAGGGACAGGTTCGTGGACACGGTCCCATAAGTGGCGAGCCGCGCGGCATACCGCGGGTCCGCATGATGCATGGACGACTCCTCGGTGCCCGGAACCAGGGCTTTGGTGATCTCACGCACGATGTCGAGCCTATCCGCCACGCCTGACGAAGGAGCAGGTACGCGAAGTCGCCTGGAACGCTGCCCGGACGCCGCCTCAGGCGATGACGCGCCCCCGGCAGAGATCTCTCACGGACGCGACCGCAAGCGCTGTCGAGGACGACGAGGCTTGACGGCGGCGCACCCCGCCGCCCGCTGGGCCGCTCGTCGCATCCTGTGGAGGCCAGGCGCCCGACGCTCCGGGCCGAGGCGAGGGACGTCGAGCTGGGCTTAACACTGGCTCAACGACCTCGCGGAGGTTAAACGGCACCCTCCTGAACCGGATCCCAGGATTCCGGGTGATCTGGATCATCGGCCGGGGCGGCGGCACGCAGCGCCGCCTCGACCCGGCGGTTGCTGGTCATGGTCGCGGTGATGGTGGTCATGGTGAGGAGGAGGCCGGCGGCGGTGTAGAGCGGGGTGCGTACGTCGAAGGTGGTGGCCAGCCAGCCGCCGAGGAAGGCGCCGAACGGGGCGGCGCACATGGCGAGCATGCGGGAGGTGGAGGTGACCCGGCCCATCAGGTGGGCGGGGACGATCGCCTGTCGGAGGGAGGGGCCGAGCACCATCGTGGCGCCCATGCCCGCTCCGCAGACGGCGAGCGCGAGGCCGGCGATGTACGGGTTCGGGGCGACGGCAAGGCCCAGGACGGCGAGTCCCTCGACCGCTGCCGTGCAGGTAAGCGCGGTGCCGGTGCCGAGTCGTCGGCCGAGGAAGGAAGCGATGCCCGCGCCGCACAGACCGCCGGTGGCCTCCGCCGTGAGAAGCAGGCCGAAGCCGAAGGCGTCGAGGCCGAGACGATCGTGCGCGAAGAGGGCGAGTACGGTCTCCACGGCGAGGAAGGCGATGTTCCCGACCGCCGGACGCAGCGCGAGCCCGAGCAGTAACTGGTCCCGGAATACGTACGAGGCGCCGGCCCGCGCCTGCCGCAGCAGCGACTCACCGGCCTGCGGTACGGGCCGGGGTGCGGCAGGCAGCGACCGTACGAGCAGTGCGGAGAGCGCGAACGAGACCGCGTCGGCGAGCAGCGGAACCGCCCGCCCGAGCGCGAGCAGGGCACTGCCCGCGGGCGGCCCCGCGAAGCCGGACGCGGCGGTCTGGGTGCCGCGCAGGCGGGAGTTGGCGCGCTCCAGGAGCGCGGGGTCGCGGCCGAGCAGATCCGGCAGATAGGCCGTGGCGGCCGTGTCGAAGAAGAGTCCGCCGAGGCCGAGCAGGAAGGCGACGGCCGCGAGCAGTGGAATGCTCAGCACGTCGAGCGCGGCCGCTGCCGCCGGTATCGCGAGCAGCACCGCACGTGCCGCGTCCGTGACCCACATCGTGCGCCGACGGTCCCAGCGGTCCACCAGCGCACCGCCGAGCACCCCGAAGAGCAGCCACGGCAGGGTTCCGGCGGCCGTGACGACGGCGAGCGCCATCGGATCCCGCGTCAACGTCAACGCGAGCAGCGGCAGCGCGGCATGCGACACCCCGTCACCGAGCGAGGACACCGTCTGCGCAGTCCACAGCCGCCCGAACCCGGTCGGCAACTTCCGCACTTCTGACGTCACTTGGCGTCCCCCTCGGCCTGCTCGCGCGGTGCCGGGTGGAACAGTGCGAAGACGAGTGACGCGTCCGGCAGCGACGGATCGGACAGCTCCCGATACTCGTCCGCCAGTGCCTCCAGCCGCGCCCCCAGCTCCGCGAACTGCTCCTCGCTGAGCCGCAGATGCGCCATCCGTACGTGCCGCTCGCCATCCACCGGCGCTGTCTCCAGGTCCGCCACCGCGTGCCGCATCAGCACATCCGGCCCTCCCTCGCCCGGATCCGGCAGCACGATCGACCGCGCGGCCATGGCGTAGTACCGCTCCGTGACCCCCCGGACCTTGCGCGTTCGTACCACCTTCACCAGGCCGGCCCGTTCGAGCAGCCGTACGTGGTAGCTGGAACTCCCCTTCGCAAGGCCCACTCGCTCGGCGATCTGCGTAATCGTCGCGGGCTCGAAGCGGAGCACGGCCATGATCCGGTGACGCACGAGGCTGGAAACGGCGCGCAGCTGCTCGTCCGTGGTGACGTGGAACGTCTCGGGAAGATCATCGGTAGGCATGCCTCCAATGGTCAACACTTCTTGACCATTGAGCAAGGGGTTTTTCCCGGCTTCCGGAATCGGCTGCCCAGCACGTGAGACCTTCGCCGGACCGTCGCGAGTCCGGTCAGGACTCCGGCGTGAGGATCACGTTGGCCGGGTGGAGGTCCGGGCGCAGCACGCGGGCGTCGGCCGAGACCCGGTCCGGCAGGGCGTGCAGCTCGCGCAGCAGCCGGGCGAGGAGGGCCCGCCTCGCCGGCGTCCAGGGTGCCCGCGCCGAAGCGTGGAGCAGCGTCGGCCCGTCCAGCCGCTCCATGACCAGGTCGGCGCGTGAGCCGGAGGGCCGTACGGCGGGTGCGGGGCAGCCGTTCCGGCGCACGTGTGTCATCACTGCCGCGAGGGCGGCCGAGTCCTCCCGCCCCTCCCGGTCGCGGCGCAGCACCACGCCTCGTCGATCTCGTACACGTCGGCCGTTCGGCCCGAGCCGAGCAGCCGGCCCGGCAGCCCGCCCGGCGCCCTCCCCGCATGCGTCATACCGGCAGCCCGCCCGGCGTCCTCCCCGCATGGGTCATGGCCAGAAGATATCGGGGGCTCCCGCCCCTCCCCGGGTGCTTTCACAGCCGCCCCTCAGGCGCCCGGCTACCTGCCGGTAGAGTGGCCGCGTCGTCATCACGCCCGTACAGGGGAAAGCCGGTGCAATTCCGGCGCTGACCCGCAACCGTGACAGCCGGATCGCCCGGTACGGACCGTGACCGGCTCACGTGCGTCGGCAGGCCCGCCGTCGCACGGCACCGTCGAGGTATACGGAGCCGAGCCGCCGGGATGTCCCGTGCTGCCCGGCTGTGTGACCTCACCGACCGGGAGAGGCACCCGCCGATCATGAACATCCGCCGCAGCGCCGCCGCTCTGGCCGCCGCCACCGTAGTGCTGGGTGCCGCCGTCCCCGCCGTCGCCGCCACTCCGTCCCCCACCCCGTCGGTGGCGATACCCGACGGGCTGTACGGGACCACCGACCCGACGTACGACGGCGTCTGGCGCCAGTCGCTGGCCCTGCTCGCACAGCGGACCACGGGCGTCACCCCCGCCGACCGGGCCGTGGCCTGGCTGACCGGGCAGCAGTGCGCGAACGGCGCCTTCGCCGCGTTCCGCGCGGACACCGCCAAGGCGTGCGACGCCAAGCTGATGGTCGACACCAACAGCACGGCGGCGGCCGTCCAGGCGCTGGCCGCGCTGGGCGGCCACCGGGCCGAGACCGAGAAGGCCGTCACCTGGCTGAAGTCGGTCCAGAACGCCGACGGCGGCTGGGGCTACACCCCCGGCGGCGCGAGCGACGCGAACTCGACCTCCGTCGTGGCGGGGGCGATGGCGGCGGCCGGGCAGCAGCCCTCGCAGGTGAAGAAGGCCGGCAAGTCGTCGGACGACGCTCTCGTCAAGCTCGCCGTCCCGTGCGACCAGGCCGGTGGCGGCGCGTTCGCGTACCAGCCGGACAAGAAGGGCGCCCTCGCGGCCAACGCGGACGCGACGGCGGCGGGCGTGCTCGGCGCCCTCGGCAAGGGGTTCGTGACGACGGCCGGCAAGACGTCGGCTGCCCCCGTCTGCGACTCCGCCGACGCGGACAGCCCGAGCGGACTCGCCCGCGACGGCGCGGCGTACCTCGCCGGAGCGGTCGTCGCCACCGGCTATCTGAAGTCTGCCCTCCCCGGCGCCGAGGACCAGCCCGACTACGGCAACACCGCCGACGCCGTCGTGGCCCTCGCCGCGCAGGGTGCGACCGAGCAGGCGAAGAAGCCCCTCGGCTGGCTCGAGCAGAACTCCGCGGCCTGGGCCGAGCAGAGCGGCCCCGCCGCCTACGCCCAGCTCATCTTCGCGGCCCACGCCACGGGCGCCGACCCCCGTCACTTCGGCGGCGCCGACCTGGTCGCCCAGCTGAACGCGAGCGGCCCGGCCCCGCAGGCCGCGACGAAGGCCACCGGGTCCGACACCGACGCCGACGCCGACGCCGACAAGAAGGACGACTCGGAATCCGGTCACGGCGTCTGGTGGATCGTCGGCGTCTTCCTCGTCGCCGGTATCGGCATCGGCTTCCTGATCAGCGGCCGTGGCAGGAAGCGGCAGCCGTGACGCGCCGGTGCGCCGCCCTCGTTCTCGCCGCGCTGCTGCTGTCCCTGACCGGCACGGTCCAGTCGGCCCAGGCCGCCGGCTACCGCTACTGGTCCTTCTGGGACCGCTCCGGCGACGGCTGGACGTACGCCACCCAGGGCCCGTCCACCGCCCGCCCCGCCGACGGCGACGTCCAGGGCTTCCGGTTCGCGGTGAGCGCGGACTCCCAGGACGCGTCGCAGCCGCGCGGCGCGGCCTCCTTCGCGGCGATCTGCGCGAAGACGCCCGCGCGGGACGACACGAAGCGGGTGGCCCTGGTCATCGATTTCGGCACGGCGGCCGACGCCCCGAGCGGTGAGACCCCGCCGTCGCCGCGCACGGCCTGCGCCCGGGTCTCCCCCGACGCGACGACGGCCGAGGCGCTCGCCTCGGTCGCCAAGCCCCTGCGCTACGACACGAACGCCCTGCTGTGCGCGATCGCGGGGTATCCGGAGACGGGCTGTGGCGAGCAGGTGTCCGGGCAGGCGCCGGGGACGGGCGAGCCGACGTCCGCCGCGCAGCCGGAAGCCGCCAAGGACGAACCGGAAGCGGACGGCGGGCCGTCCGTGGGCCTGTACGCGGGCGCGGCGGCGGTGGCGGTACTGGGCGCGGCGGCGGTCTGGCAGGCCCGGCGGCGAGGTTCCCGCAGGGATGGCTGACGGCAGCCCCCGGCGCGCCCCGCTCCACCCCGCCGCCTGGTGGCTGTGGGCCCTCGGTCTCGGCACCGCCGCGACCCGCACCACCAACCCGCTCCTGCTCGGTCTCCTCCTCACCGTCTCCGCCTACGTCGTGACCACGTGCCGTCCCGACACCCCCTGGTCCCGCTCCTATTCGGCGTTCCTCAAGCTCGCCCTCGCCGTCCTCGTCATCCGTCTCGTCTTCGTCGTCGCCCTGGGCTCCCCGATCCCGGGCACGCGGGTGCTCGTCGCGCTCCCCGAAGTCCCGCTCCCCGACTGGGCGCAGGGCATCCGGCTCGGCGGCGCGGTCACGGCCGAGGGCCTGCTCTTCGCGTTCTACGACGGTCTGAAACTGGCGGCGCTCCTCGTCTGCGTGGGTGCCGCGAACGCCCTGGCGAGCCCCTCCCGCCTCCTCAAGACGCTGCCGGGCGCCCTGTACGAGACCGGCGTGGCGGTGGTCGTGGCCCTCACCTTCGCCCCGAACCTCATCGCGGACGTCCACCGCCTGCGCGCCGCCCGCCGTCTCCGGGGCCGCCCCGACACGGGCCTGCGCGGGTTGCTGCAGGTGGGCCTGCCGGTCCTGGAGGGCGCCCTGGAGCGCTCCGTCGCCCTCGCCGCCGCGATGGACGCCCGAGGTTACGGCCGTACCGCCGACGTCCCCGCCGCCGTGCGCCGGACGACCGCCGCCCTCACGCTCGGCGGTCTGCTCGGCGTCTGCGCGGGAACGTACGGCCTGCTCACCGCGGTGGGCGGCGCCTACGGCCTCCCGGTGCTGTTCGCCGGAGTCGTCGCGGCCCTCGCCGGGCTGCGGCTGGGCGGCCGGCGCTCACCGCGCACCCGCTACCGACCGGACCGCTGGACCCCGCGGGCGTGCCTGACCGCCGCCTCCGGTGTCGCGGTCGCGGCCCTCCTCACCGTCGCCGCGTCCGCCGACCCGGCCGCGCTGCACCCCGGGGTGGTCCCGCTGACCGCTCCCGCCCTCCCGCTCTGGCCGGCGGCGGCCGTACTCCTCGGCCTGCTCCCCGCCTTCCTCGCCCCCGAAGGCCCTCTGACAGATCCAGCAGACCCAGCAGCCCGAGCAGACCCAGCAGCCCCAGCAGCCACCGAGGAGCCGTCGTGATCCGCTTCGAGAACGTCTCCGTGACGTACGACGGCGCCACCGAACCCACCATCCAGGACGTCGACTTCACCGTCCCCGAGGGCGAACTCGTGCTTCTGGCGGGCCCGTCGGGCGTGGGCAAGTCGACGCTGCTCGGCACGGTGTCCGGCCTCGTGCCGCACTTCACCGGCGGCACCCTGCGCGGCCGGGTCACGGTCGCCGGCCGCGACACCCGTACCCACAAGCCGCGCGAACTCGCCGACGTCGTGGGGACGGTGGGGCAGGACCCGCTCTCGCACTTCGTGACGGACACCGTCGAGGAGGAACTCGCCTACGGCATGGAGTCGTTGGGCCTCGCGCCGGAGGTGATGCGCCGCCGCGTCGAGGAGACCCTCGACCTGCTCGGCCTGGCCGCCCTGCGCGACCGGCCCATCGCCACCCTCTCCGGCGGCCAGCAGCAGCGGGTCGCGATCGGCTCGGTCCTCACCCCGCACCCGCGCGTCCTCGTCCTGGACGAGCCGACCTCCGCGCTCGACCCGGCGGCCGCCGAGGAGGTCCTCGCCGTCCTCCTCCGCCTCGTCCACGACCTCGGTACGACGGTACTGCTGGCGGAGCACCGCCTGGAGCGCGTCCTCCAGTACGCCGACCAGGTCGCCCTGCTGCCCTCGCCGGGCGCGGCCCCGCTGCTCGGCGCCCCGGCGGACGTCATGGCCGTGTCCCCGGTGTTCCCGCCGGTGGTGAGCCTGGGCCGACTGGCGGGCTGGTCCCCACTGCCCCTGACCGTGCGTGACGCCCGACGACGCGCCGGTGCCCTACGGGAACGCCTGGCAGGACGGCAGGCCACCCGGGAGGCGGCCATGCGGGAGACTCCCCGGGAGGTGGGCACACCCGTGGCGCCCCCCGCCCGCCGCCGCTTCCGCCGTCCTCCGCCCGTGCCGTCCGCCTCCGCGGCCCCCGCCGAGGCCCGCTCCCTCTCCGTGCGCCGGGCCCGCGTCCAGGCGCTGCGCGAGGTGGACCTCACCGTCCTGCCCGGCGAGACCATCGCCCTCATGGGCCGCAACGGCGCCGGGAAGTCGACCCTGCTCAACACCTTCGTCGGCCTCGTCGAGCCGTCGGCGGGAACGGTCCACGTGGGCGGTCTCGTGCCGCACCGCACCCCGCCCCGGGACCTGGTCCGCCGCGCCGGTCTGGTCCCGCAGGAACCGCGCGACCTGCTGTACGCCGACACGGTCGCCGCCGAGTGCGCGGCCGCCGACCGGGACGCGGGGGCCGCCCCCGGCACCTGCCGGGACCTGGTCTCGGAGCTCCTCCCCGGCATCACGGACGACACCCACCCCCGCGACCTCTCCGAGGGCCAGCGCCTCACCCTCGCGCTGGCGGTCGTCCTCACCGCCCGCCCGCCTCTCCTCCTCCTGGACGAGCCGACCCGGGGCCTGGACTACGCGGCGAAGGCGCGCCTGGTCGCCGTCCTGCGCGGGCTCGCCGCCGGCGGGCACGCGATCGTCCTGGCCACCCACGATGTGGAACTGGCCGCGGAACTGGCCCACCGGGTGGTGCTGCTCGCGGAGGGCGAGGTGATCGCCGACGGCCCGACGGCGGAGGTGGTGGTCTCCTCCCCCTCCTTCGCCCCGCAGGTGACGAAGATCCTGGCCCCGCAGGAGTGGCTCACGGTCACGCAGGTGCGCGAGGCACTGCGAAAAGAACCGGGGGAGGACCCGCGATGACGATGTCCAGGCGGCGTCCGGTACACCTGGGCCCCCGGTCGCTCGCCGCGTTGGCGCTGGTCAGCGCGGTGGGGGTGATCGCGTTCGGCTGGCCTTTCCTCGCCCCGCCGACCTCCGCGCTGAACGCGCACGCCCAGGACGCCCCCTGGCTGTTCGCGGGCCTGCTGGTGCTGCTGGTCGCGGTCGTGGCGGCGACGATCTCCGAGTCGGGGCTCGGTGCGAAGGCGGTGGCGATGCTGGGCGTCCTGGCGGCGACGGGCGCGGCCCTGCGTCCGATCGGCGCGGGGACGGCGGGCATCGAGCCGATGTTCTTCCTGATGGTGCTGAGCGGCCGGGTCCTCGGCCCGGGCTTCGGCTTCGTCCTCGGCTCGGTCACGATGTTCGCGTCCGCGCTGCTGACGGGCGGGGTGGGCCCGTGGATGCCGTTCCAGATGCTGGCGATGGGCTGGTTCACGATGGGTGCGGGCCTGCTGCCGGACGGCGACCGGCTCCGTGGCCGTGCCGAACCGGCCCTGCTCGCGGCCTACGGCTTCGTGGCCGCCTTCGCGTACGGCACGGCGATGAACATGGCCGGGTGGCCCTTCATGGGCGCGCTGGCCTCGGGCGTCTCCTTCGACCCGGACGCCGCGGTGCCGGCGAACCTGGCCCGCTTCGCCGCGTACTGCGTGGCGACCTCACTGGGCTGGGACCTGGGCCGGGCGGTGGTCACGGTCCTGTTGACCCTCACCCTCGGCCCGGCGGTGCTGAAGGCGCTACGCAGAGCCACCCGCCGCGCGGCCTTCGAGACCGCGGTCACATTCGAGGCCCCGCGGAAGGCTCCGGAACGCCGTTGATCGGTGAACCACCCCACATGACTCACATCACCTACTACCCGACCTAGTCGGACAAAGCGGACGCCATGCCCATGCCATAACGGCCTCTGACCTGCACATTGAGAGCCAGCTCACACGGGATGCCAACCCCCCGAATACGACCACAACTAGCAAAAGGGGTCTTTGCGGACGGCGCTCGATCCTGCTTCTCTGGATGACGTCGCAGGGTGCCGACGAGCCCACGGGCCTCGGCACCACGGCATGCAGCCACCCACCGCAACCACACGGTGCGGCCACGCACCGCGTGACTCCGGCATGCAAGCGACCGCCATCGTCCCCGAAGAAAAAGGTTCTCCGTGTCCGTCTCCGTCATCCGTCGCATCGCTTCCCCGAAGAAGGCCCTCACCGGCATCGCCGTGGCCGCCGCCACCGCGGGGATGGCGCTGTCCGCCGCCCCCGCCCACGCCGCGACGACGTCCTCCGCCTCCCAGGCCCAGGCGATCGCGCACAAGATGATCCCGGACGCGGCTCAGTACAAGGCCTTCTCCAACATCGTGAAGCACGAGAGCGGCTGGAACGTCAGCGCCACCAACGCCTCCTCCGGCGCCTACGGCCTCGTCCAGGCCCTGCCCGCCTCCAAGATGGCCTCGGCCGGTTCCGACTGGAAGAGCAACGCCAAGACCCAGATCAAGTGGGGTCTGGACTACATGAACTCCCGCTACGGCAGCCCCGTCGCCGCCTGGAACTTCTGGCAGGCCAACGGCTGGTACTGAGCCACGCCACCGCGCTGAACAAGCGCCCCCGTACCGTCGAAGGCGGCGGCCCCCGATCCCCGGGGCCGTCGCCTTCGGCGTTCATTTTCGGCGTTTCCTCACCTTGCCGTGCTCCACTGAGCGGATGACCGGCACCGAGCCCCCGATCGAGCCCTCAGAGCCTCCAAAGCCATCAGGTCCCGAGCCCTCGGAGCCCTCGGATCCCTCGAAGCCCCCAGAGCCCTCACGGGACCCGGAAGCACGCGGCGGCGTCCGCCTGGTCCCCGCTCTCCTGGCCCTGACCGCCATCAGCGGCCTGGTCGACGCGGTCACCTTTCTCGGGCTGGGGCACGTCTTCACCGCCAACATGACCGGCAACGTCGTCGTCCTCGGCTTCGCCGCCGCCGGCGCCCCGGGTTTCTCGGTCCCCCACACGGCGACCTCGCTCGTCTGCTTCCTGGTGGGCGCGGCGACCGGCGGCCGGGTCGTGCGGCGGGTGGGCGAGGGCTCACGCCGCACCCCGGCCCGTGTGGTGCTGGCCGCCGAGGCGCTCCTCCTGGGCGTCTCCGCGGCCGTGGCGTCCGCCACCTCGGACGACGCCCCGGCCACGGTCTACACGATCATCACCCTGACCGCCTTCGCGATGGGCCTGCGCAACGCGACGGTCCGCAAACTGGCGGTGCGCGACCTCACCACGACCACCGTCGTGACGATGACCCTGACCGGCCTGGCCTCCGACTCCCGCGCGGGCGGCGGCACGGGCCGCCGCTCGCCACGGCGTACGGCGGCCGTGGCCGCGATGTTCTCGGGCGCGGTGCTGGGCGCCGTGCTGGTGCTCCACAACGACCTGGCTATCCCGCTGCTGCTGGCCGCGACGACCTCGGCGGTCCTGGCCCTGACGGTCTCCGGCAAGGAATGATCACCGATCCCCGCGGTGTCCCTTGCTGTAGTTCTTCCCGAAGGGCCGGCCGGGGATCGGCTTGGCGATGAGAGCCACCGGCACGAACAGGGAGAAGTGACCGATCGCCATGGTGAGCATCCAGAGCGCCTCGTCGTCGTAGAACGTGGACGCCCTGGCGAACAACTCGTCGGAGACGCGTTCCCCGTACGGGTTCGGGGTGAGGACGGCCTCCACCAGCTCCAGTGCGATCCGTTCGGCGTCGGTGAAGTAGGGGGCGCCCTGCCAGGTCGCCACGGCGGTGATGCGCTTCTCGCTCTCCCCCGCCTTACGGAGTTGGTCGGTCAACGCGACGGCGTGGTACGTGCTGCCGACGATCTGGGCGGCGCGGAACAGCATCAGGTTGATGGTGGTCTTCGGAACCGGCCCGTTCCAGACGGCGTTGCGCACGGCTCCGGAGAGTTTCGACAGCTCGGGGAAGAGGTGGGTGAGGTCGGGCAGCCGCGACTGGATGCCGTCCTGCTCCGTCGTCGCGTCGGTCACGGTCGCGTCGGTCACGGCCGGGGTCGTGTCGGGCGTCGTCGTGTCAGGCGTCGTCGTGTCGGGCGTCGTAGACGTGGACATGGCGAGGTCGTCCTTCCTTCGTCCTGATCGATGTCTCACCGGTCCGACAACGCAGGCGCTCGGAATGTGAGGCGGGGTGTCGACGTCACGTTCGGGGGCGCCGGGTTGTCTAAGTGGTGAGGACAGACACGACCGAGGGAGCCGGCGACACCATGACCACCCCACCCGAACGGGAAGACGGCGGATCCGACAGCCGACCCGACAGCCGACCCGACGGCCGATCCGAACCGGGCCTGAGCGCGATCATGAGCGAGCGGCGACAGCTGATCAACCTCGCCTACCGGCTCCTCGGCTCCCTCGCCGAAGCCGAGGACGCCGTGCAGGAGACCTACGTCCGCTGGTACACCCTGTCCCCACAGCAGCAGCAGGCCATCGAATCCCCCGGCGCCTGGCTGACCAGGGTCGCCGGCCGCATCTGCCTCAACCTGCTCAACTCGGCACGGGCCCGTCGGGAGAACTACGTCGGCGACTGGATCCCCGAACCCTTACCCGAACCCACGGAGTGGTCGGGCGGCCGGGCGGGCGGCACGACCGTCGACCCGGCCGACCGCGTCACCCTCGACGAGTCGATCGACATGGCCTTCCTCGTCGTCCTCGAATCGATGACCCCGGCCGAGCGCGTCGCGTTCATCCTGCACGACGTCTTCCGCTACCCGTTCGCCGAGGTCGCCGACATCGTCGGCCGCACACCGGCGGCCTGCCGTCAGCTGGCCTCCTCGGCCCGCCGGCGCATCCGCACCGCGCGGTCGCCCGCGCCTCCGACCGGCCGGCAGGCCGTCATCGTCAGGAACTTCAAACAGGCCTGGGCGGCCAAGGACATCGACGCCCTCATCGGCCTCCTCGACCCGGATGTCGTGGCGACCGGCGACGGCGGCGGCCTCGCCACCACCGTGCGCCGCCCGTTCGAGGACGCCGAGCAACTCGCGCGCGGCCTCGTCGATCTCACCGCGAGACTGGCCGACCTGACGATCCTGGAGCGGACCGTCAACGGCCGGCCCGGCCTGGTCGCCCGGCAGGACGGGGTCATCGTGACCGTGTACGCGTTCGACATCGCCGGCGACCGGATCACGCACATCTGGGCCGTACGCAACCCCAAGAAGCTCCGGCCGTGGAGATGAACCGCAGCGTCAGAACCGATGCAGGCGCAACTCGCCTTCCCCGACGGCCGTCACCCCGCGCTGACCCGAAGCTCCTTCACTCCGTTGATCCAGGCGGACCGCAGCCGCCGGGGATCGCTCACGAGCCTCAGATCGGGCAGGGCATCGGCGATGGCGTTGAAGATGAGGTTGATCTCCAGCACGGCGAGTGACTTGCCGAGGCAGAAGTGGGGCCCGCCGCCGCCGAAGCCGAGGTGCGGATTCGGATCCCGGGTGACGTCGAACTCGTCGGGCCGCTCGAACACCTCGGGGTCACGGTTGGCGGAGGAGTAGAAGAGCCCGACCCGGTCGCCCTTCCTGATCAGCTTCCCGCCGAGTTCGGTGTCCTGGGTGGCGGTCCGCTGGAAGGCGTTGACGGGCGTGGCCCAGCGCACGATCTCCTCGGCGGCGGTGTCGGGCCGCTCCCGCTTGTACAGCTCCCACTGCTCGGGATGGGTGAGGAAGGCGTGCATGCCGTGGGTGGTGGCGTTCCGGGTGGTCTCGTTCCCGGCCACGGCCAGCATCAGCACGAAGAACCCGAACTCGTCGGAGTTGAGGTTGCCCTCGTTCTCGGCGGCCACGAGCGTGGAGACGATGTCGTGAGCGGGGCACTGCTTCCGCTCGGCGGCCATGTTCATGGCGTACGCGAGGATCTCGGCGGCGGACTGATGCCCCACCTCCGCCGTGATGGCGAACTCGGGATCGTCGTACCCGATCATCTTGTTGGACCAGTCGAAGATCTTGGAGCGGTCGTCCTGGGGTACGCCGATCAGCTCGGCGATGGCCTGGAGGGGCAGCTCCGAGGCGATGGACGTGACGAAGTCGAAGGAGCCGTCCTGCGCGCGGGCACGGTCGACGATCGCCGTGGCCCGGTTGCGCAGCCGCTCCTCCAACGCCCGGATGGCCCGGGGCGTGAACCCGCGCTGCACGATCTGCCGCACCCGCGTGTGCTCGGGCGGGTCCATGTTCAACAGGATGAGCCGCTGAGCGTCGATCGAATCCCGTTCGATGTGCTCGTTGAACCGGATGATCGCGGTGTTGAGGTAGGAGGAGAAGATCTCGGGGTGGGTCGAGACGTACCGGACGTCGGCGTGCCGGGTCACCGCCCAGTAGCCGTCGTCCTGGAAACCGGCCACATTGCCCGTCTGAGGGATCCAGCGGACCGGTTCGGCGAGCCGCAACTCGGCGAACTCCGGCAGCGGCACATGGTGTTGCAGCAGGTCGGGATCGGTGAAGTCGAACCCTTCGGGAAGCGCTGGACAGGGCATCGGCGGCTCCAGCCATCTGACGATGCGATCTGACGGTTCATCAGAAATAGATGCCGTGAAGGTAGTTCAGGACCCTCGAGCCTGCAAGACCCTTGCGGTGACGCACATCACGTAAGCAGACTGCACACAGCGAAGAACTAGAACACGTACTAGTTCCGAAGGGATCCGCACCCATGGCCGCCGAACCCGTGATCGTGGAAGCAGTCCGCACCCCCATCGGCAAGCGCGGCGGCGCGCTCGCCAACCTGCACCCCGCCTACCTCCTGGGCGAGACGTACCGCGAACTACTCGGCCGCACCGGCATCCCCGCCGACGCGGTCGAGCAAATAGTCGGCGGCACGGTGACCCACGCCGGCGAACAGTCCATGAACCCGGCACGGACAGCATGGCTGACGATGGGCCTCCCGTACGAGACCGCCGCAACGACGGTCGACTGCCAGTGCGGCTCCTCGCAGCAGGCGAGCCACATGGCGGCGAACATGATCGCGGCGGGCGTGATCGACGTGGGCATCAGCTGCGGAGTGGAAGCGATGTCCCGCGTCCCCCTCGGCTCGGGCTCGAAGCACGGCCCCGGGAAACCGTTCCCGGAGGAGTGGAACGTGGACCTCCCGAACCAGTTCGAGGCGGCGGAACGCATCGCGCGTCACCGGGGGCTGAGCCGGGCGGAGGTCGACGCGCTCGGCCTGCTCTCCCAGGAACGAGCCGCGGCGGCCTGGTCGGAGGAACGCTTCAAACGCGAGACCTTCGCCGTCCAGGTCCCGACGACGGAGGAGGAACAGGCCGCGGGCCAGGGCATGTGGCGCCTGGTCGACCGCGACGAGGGCCTGCGCGACACCTCCCTCGACGCCCTGTCCCGCCTGAAGCCGGTCATGCCGACGGCGATCCACACGGCCGGCAACTCGTCCCAGATCAGCGACGGCGCGGCGGCGATCATGTGGGCGTCCAAACGGATGGCCCGCGCCCTGAAGTTGAAGCCGAGGGCGAGGATCGTCGCCCAAGCCCTGGTGGGCGCGAACCCGCACTTCCACCTCGACGGCCCCATCGACGCGACCCGAGCCGTCCTCGGCAAGGCGGGCATGTCCCTGAAGGACATCGACCTCGTCGAGATCAACGAGGCTTTCGCGTCGGTGGTGTTGAGCTGGGCGCAGATCTTCGACGCAGACCTGACGAAGGTCAACGTCAACGGCGGAGCCATCGCCCTCGGCCACCCGGTCGGCGCGACAGGCGCCCGCCTCATCACGACGGCCCTGCACGAACTGGAGCGCACGGACAAGGAGTTCGCCCTGATCACCATGTGCGCGGGCGGCGCACTGGCAACGGGGACGATCATTCAGCGCCTGTAGCGCCACCACCGGTCCAGGCAAGGAACGTCGAGAACGCGGCGGGCTCGATGGTGAGAATCGGGCCCGCCGGGGTCTTGGAGTCACGGATGGCGATGGTGGCGGGGTTCTCAGCGATCTCGACGCAGTTGCCACCCTGGTCGCTGCTGTACGACGACTTACGCCAGGCCAGGGGTCCGATCGGTGCACACTCAACGCACTCGCCGCCCTGGTCGCCGCTGTAGCTGGACTTACGCCAGTTGTTCTCCATAGCGTTCCTCCATCACTCGCCGGATCAGCTCCGCCGAATCCTTCAGGGAGTGTGCGGCAGCTTGAAGATGATCGTAACGGAGCGAGCAGTTCTTGACGGTGTCCGGGCTGGCGGTGGGATGCGCGCTGCCGTAACCCTCCATGTAGACGATGGCCGGGTCGCTCGCAAAGCGGTAGACGTCGAACGAGCCGGTCATTCCCGCGTGAGCCCCGGCCGAGAACGGCAACACCTGAATGTTGATCAAGGGATTGTTCTGGAAGGACAACAGGTGAGCCAGTTGCTCTCGCATCGCCGCGGGACCACCGATCTCCTGGTACAGAGCAGCCTCGCTGAGCACGACCCAGAGCAGCGGCGGCTCGCCCTTCTCGAAAATCCGCTGACGGGCCAGTCGGACGGCGGTGCGGTCGTCGAGACCTGCCCGATCAATGGCTCCGAGCACTGCCCGCGCGTACGCCCTGGTCTGTAGCAGCCCAGGCACCATGCCCATCTCGAAGGAGTAGATCTCGGAGGCCCGCGCCTGCAACTCAGCCACCTGCTGGAACCAGGAGGGAAGTTGGGAACGGAGCACTAGCTCCATCAACCGCGAGAACAGGCCCCCGGTACCCAGTCTTCAGTTCAAGAGGTCGTTGCAACACCCCGTTCGTAGGGAGTTGCAGTGGACTTCGAGATCCGGGAGGACCGGAGGCCGCAGGGCCCCCGGAAG